>CAXTTS010000249.1:0-4252 GCA_964247265.1 uncultured Sphingomonadaceae bacterium | reverse complement strand
GCCCGCAGCGCCCGTCGCAGCAGCCCCGGCCGCCACGACCCCGGCGGCGACGGCGCCCGCGATCGCCGGCTGAATCGAATGGGGGGCCGGCCACCGCGCCGCCCCCCCCCATCTCACAGCGCCGTCCGTGTCAGATAATCGGCGAAGGCGAACAGATACAGCAGGCTCGCCCATGCCAGCCCCGCCACCGCCGCCAGCCGCACGATCCCGGCCGCACTCTTCAGCTGCATGAACAGGATCGCGATCAGCAGCGCCTTGGCCACGCCGATCGCCAGCGCCGCCTCCGTCTTCAGCGGCGCGCGCGGCCAGTAGGCGTAGAGGATCGTGGCCGCCAGCAGCGCCAGCAGCCCCGCCCAGATCGCGACCGGCGCCAGGATCACGCGGCGGCGCTGCTCCCGCGTCATCGCCCGGCCAGATAGAGCAAGGGGTAGAGGATCACCCACACCACATCGACGAGGTGCCAGTAGAGCGCCGTCCCCTCCGCCGTCGTCCAGCGTGCGGCCAAGGCATCGCGCGGGATCAGCAGCAGCCGGCCGACGATGCCCAGCCCGATCGTCAGGTGGATCGCGTGGATCACCGTGGCCGTCCAGTAGAATGCCCAGAACTGCGCCGCGCCGATCGCCGCCAGCCTGAAATGCGGCCCCGGCACCAGCTGCTCGCCGATATCCTTGCGATATTCGAAGCCCTTCACCGTCAGGAACAGCAGCCCCAGCAGGATCGTCGCCGCCAGCATCGCGCGGGCCAGCCCGGTCAGCCCCTCGCGCACCGCCCGTTCGGCGATCGCCATCGTCAGGCTGCTCGTCAGCAGCACCAGCGTGTTCGCGCTGCCGAACCAGATATCCGCCTCGCGCGCGCCGGCGATGAAGCCCGGCCCATGCTGGCTGCGCGCCACCGCGTAGAACAGGAACAGCCCGCCGAAGAACAGGGTCTCGGTCGCCAGGAACGCCCATACGCCGAACTGCGTCGCCACCCGCTGCCGCCCGGCATCGCGCCACGGCGCGCGCAAAGTGGTCGCTGGCGTCACTGCGGCGCCTGCGGGGCGTGCGTCGCCTCCACATCGTCGGGGGCATGGCCTTGCTCGTGATAGGCGTAGGGCTCCTGCGTCACGATCGGCGGCTCGCGGAAATTCTCCTTCGGCGGCGGCGAACTGGTCTGCCATTCCAGTCCCGTCGCGTCATAGGGATTGTCCGGCGCGCGCTTGCCCTTCACCAGGCTCCAGCCGAGATAGACCAGCGGCCACAGATAGGCGAAGGCCAGCACCGTCGCCCCGGTCGACGACATCACATGCCACGGCTGGAACTCCGGCGGATATTCATGATAGCGGCGCGGCATCCCCAGATAGCCGAGGATGAACTGCGGGAAGAAGGTGAAGTTGAACCCGAAGAACATCGATACGGCGGCGAAGTTCGCCATCGTCTCCGAATAGAGCCGCCCGGTGATCTTCGGCCACCAGAAATGCAGCCCGGCGAAGAAGGCGGACACCGATCCGCCAACCATGATGTAATGGAAATGCGCCGTCACGAAATAGGTGTCGGTCAGATGCACGTCGAGCGGGATGGAGGCGAGGAACAGCCCGGTCAGCCCACCCATCGTGAACAGCCCGACAAAGCCCAGCGCATACAGCATCGGCGGCGAAAAACGGATCTGCCCGCGATAGAGCGTGCCCGTCCAGTTGAACACCTTGATCGCCGATGGCACCGCCACCACGAACGACAATGCGGAAAACACCAGGCTGGCGAACGGCGACTGCCCGCTCACGAACATATGGTGGCCCCACACCATGAAGCCGATCACCGCGATCGCCATCATCGCATAGACCATGAACTGATAGCCGAACACGCGCCGCCGCGCCTCGCACGCGATCACCTCCGATACCACGCCCATCGCCGGCAGGATCATGATGTAGACGGCGGGGTGGCTGTAGAACCAGAACAGGTGCTGGAACAGCAGCGGATCGCCGCCCGCGCGCGGATCGAAGATCGGCAGGCCGAAGGCGCGCTCGGCGAACACCAGCAGCAGGCTCATCGCCAGCACCGGCGTCGCCAGCACCATCACCAGGCTCGTCGCGTACATTGCCCACACGAACAAAGGCAGCCGCATCCACGTCATGCCTTTGGCGCGCAGCAGGTGGATGGTGGCGATGAAATTGATGCCCGTCACGATCGACGAAAAGCCGACGACGAACACCCCTGCCGCCGCCAGCAGCACGTTCGAATTGGAATAGAGCGTTGAGAACGGCGTGTAGAAGGTCCAGCCCGTATCCACCCCGCCCACCAGCAATGCGAACAAGGTCAGCAGCCCGCCCGCCAGATACAGATACCAGCTGAACAGGTTCAGCTTCGGATAGGCCACCTCGTCCGCGCCGATCATCAGCGGCAGCAGGAAATTGCCCAGCGTCGTGGGGATCGAAGGGACGAGGAAGAACCACACCATGATCACGCCGTGCAGCGTAACGGCGCGATTATAGCCGTCCGCGCTCAGCAGGTCGCCTGCGGGCGTGATGAGTTCCGCGCGGATCAGCACCGCCGCCGCCCCGCCCAGAAAGAAGAAGAAAGTGATTCCCGCCGCGTACAGCAGAGCGATGCGCTTGTGGTCGGTCGTCAGCAGCCACGATCGGATCGTGGTGCCGGCGGTCAGGTAGCTGTCCTCCCCGCCCTCGCGACCCAGCAGGGAGAGTTCGGGCTTGCCCTCGCTCATCGCGCGGTCTCCGCCTTGGGGGATTTCAGATAGGCGATCAGCTTGATGACATCCTCCTCGCTCGCCACGCCTTCGTAGCTCGGCATCACCGGCGCATAGCCCGCCACCACCTGCTTTTGCGGCAGCATGATCGAATCGCGCAGATAGCCCTCGTCGGCGGTGACGAAGCCGCCCTCGATCGGCACCGGGCGGCCGTACAGGCCGGCAAGGTTCGGCGCGCGCACCCGCGCCGATCCGCCGTGGCAGCCGGTGCAGCCCAGCCGCACGAACAGTTTTGCGCCCTGATCGGCCAGGCTGTCCCCCTGCGGCTGCGCGTCGGCCCAGCGCGCATAATCGGCCTGCGACTGCACCACGATGCCGCCGATCATCCGGCTGTGATCGGTGCCGCAATATTCGGCGCAGAACAGATGGTACGTCCCCGGCTTCGTCGCCTGGAACCAGCTTTCCACATAGCGGCCGGGCAGCACGTCCTGCTTCATGCGGAATGCGGGCACGAAGAAATCATGGATCACGTCCTGGCTCGTCATCACGAGCCGGATCGGCACGTCCACCGGCACATGCAGCGCGTTGATCTCGCGCGCGCCATTGGGATGCTCCAGCTTCCACATCCATTGTTTCGCGACGACATGGATCTCCATCGCGTTCTTCGGCACCGCGAACTGCGATGTCTCGGCGGCGGCGGCGAACCAGAAGAAGAACAGGAAGGCGAACAATGTCGCCACCGTCCAGCCGATCTCCACCTCGCGATCGATCCGCTCCGGCACCGGCCCGCGCTTCGCCCGGGTGCCGCGACGATATTTAATCGAAAAGAACAAGATCAGCGCGCCGACCAGCAGCATGATGAACGCCGATACGCCCACCAGCATCCAGAAGATGCCGTCCACGCGCGGCGCGAAGGTGGAGGCTTCGCTCAGCATCGCGCCACACTCCGCCGCCGCCACAGGAACAGGCCGAGGCCGGCTATCGTCAGCACGGCCAGCCCCTGCAATCCGCGCACGATCGCGCCGCCGTATCGGCCATGCGCCGCGCCCGGCCCATAGCACAAGCGCGCCACGCGATCGCCGAACGACTCCGTCACCGGCTGCGGCGCGCGGATCGCGGCGGCCAGCGCCTCCGGTCGCAAGCCCAGTTCGGGCAGCAAGGCGGCTAGATGCCCGTCCGGCGCGAACACATAGACCGCCGCATCATGGGCGAACTGGTCCGATCCGGCATCATAGGCATAGCCATAGCCGAGCGCCCGCGTCGCCGCCGCGATCGTCGCTGCGTCGCCGTGCAATATCGTCGTCGCGCCCGCCACGTCGGCCAGCCCGGCGATCCGCGCCGCAAAGGCCGCCGCCGCCGCCGCATCGTCGCGCGGATCGATGCCTATCGCCGCCAGCCGGTAATCGCGCCCGGCGACCAGCCCGCTGTCGTGCAGCGCGCCGGCGGTCAGCGTCAGGCCCGGCCCGCAGACATGGCGACAGGTGAAGTCGGCGAACAGCAGCACCAGCGGACGCCCGCCCGCGACGTCGCGCAGCAGGCGGCGCCGCCCGCGCGCATCGGCAAAGGCCAGCCC
>CAXTTS010000248.1:0-4259 GCA_964247265.1 uncultured Sphingomonadaceae bacterium | reverse complement strand
CGCCGAGATCGGCATCCTCGGCTGTCTCCAGCACGCCCTCTTCCAGGCAGCGCGCCGTTTCCATCGCCTGCGCGTAGAGGAAGCGGCGCTTCAGCTCCTCGACATCATAGCCCGCCTTTACCGGGAAATGCTCGGCCAGACCCTTCCACAGGCGCTTCTTGCCGCCTTCCGGGTAATCGTAGAAGCCGCCACCGGACTTACGGCCCGAACGGCCGATCTCGTCACGCATCTTGCGCAGCGTGGTTACGCCGGCGGGCGGCGTATAGCGATCACCCTCCTCGGCGATCGCCTGATCGACGATCTTGAGCGGCAGGTCGAAGGTCAGTTCGTCGAGCAGCGCCAGCGGACCCACCGGCATGCCCACCGCCTTGGCCGCATTTTCGATCACCGCGGGCGGTACGCCCTCGGCGAGCATCGCGCCGCCTTCGTGGATCAGCGTCTGGAAGACGCGGCTGGTATAGAAGCCGCGGCTGTCGTTCACGACGATCGGCGTCTTGCGCAGCTGTGCGACATAATCGAGCGATTTCGCCAAAGTTTCCGGCGAGGTCTGCTTGCCCATGATGACTTCGACGAGGCCCATCCGATCAACCGGCGAGAAGAAATGCAGGCCGATATACTGGTCGGGCCGCTGGCTCGCCTGCGCGAGCTGGGTGATCGGCAGGGTGGAGGTGTTGGTCGCGAAGATGGCGCCGGCGGGGATCACCGCCTCGGCCTTCTTCGTCGTCTCGGCCTTGATGCCGGTATCCTCAAACACGGCCTCGACGATCAGGTCGACACCTTCCAGCTTGGCGAAATCGTCCGTCGCCGTGATCCGCGCGACGATCGCGTCGGCGCCTTCCTGCGTGCGGCGACCCTTCTCGATCTCCTTGGCCAGCACCTTGGTGGAATAGGCCTTGCCCTTCTCCGCGGTGGCGGTGTCGCGATCGATCAGCACCACGTCGATACCGGCGATCGCGGACACGAGCGCGATCCCCGCGCCCATCATGCCGGCGCCCAGCACGCCGACCTTCTTCACCTGAGACTTCGCGATGCCGGCCGGGCGACGCGCGCCCTTTTCGGCGGCCTGCTTCGATATGAAGGTGGTGCGGATGATGTTGCGCGCGACCGGATCGGTCAGCAGCTTGGCGAAATAGCGCCCCTCTACGGCCAGCGCGCGATCGAACGGCAGCTGCAGCCCCTCGAACACGGAGGACAGAATGGCGAGCGGGGCGGGGGTGTTGTAGCCTTTCGCCGCAAGGCCGCCGGTGGCCATCATATAGGCCATCGAGTCCTCGGGGTTCGTCATCCCCTTCTTCTGTGGCGGCTGCCAGCCCTTCACGTCCCATGCCTTCACCGGATCGGGGCCGGTGGCGAGCCACGCCTTGGCCGTGTCGATCAGCTGGTCGGTCGGGGCGACCTCGTCGACGATCTTCAGCTTCAGCGCCTCGGCGGGCACCACCGAGCGGCCGGACAGCAGCAGGTCCAGCGCCGTCTTCATGCCGGCGATCAGCGCCAGCCGCACGGTGCCGCCGGAACCGGGCAGCAATCCGACATTCACCTCCGGCAGGCCGACGATCGCCTTGGGATCGTCCACTACGATACGATGGTGGCACGCCAGCGCCAGCTCGAACCCGCCGCCCAGCGCCAGGCCGTTGATCGCCGCGACCCACGGCTTGCCCGATTTCTCGATCGCGCGATGCATTCCGGTCGCGCGCTGGGAAAAGGCGAATGCCTCCTGCTTGGAGAGCGTGCCGAAGCCCTGCACCAGCTGCTTCAGGTCCGCCCCGGCCATGAACGCCTTCTTGGCGGAGGTGAGGATCACGCCCTTGATCGCATCGTCGCCGGCGATCGTCCTGGTCGCTTCCTCCATCTCGGCGATGAACGCGTCCGATACGACGTTCATCGTCTCGTCGGCATTGTCCATTATGAGGGTGGCGATGCCATCGGCCGCCGTTTCGAGCTTCAGATGTCGCATTATGTTCCCGCTAGTTGAAGGCGGCGCCCGCGAGCGCGTTGGTCCGGACGAGCGCTCAGACGCGCTCGATGATGGCGGCTGTGCCCAGGCCGTTGGCGGCGCACAGCGTGATGAGGCCGGTTTCCAGATCGCGCCGCTCCAGCTCGTCGAGCACGGTGCCGAGCAGCATCGCCCCCGTCGCGCCCAGCGGATGGCCCATCGCGATGGCGCCGCCGTTCACGTTGATGCGGTCATTCGGAATGCCCATCTCGCGCTGGTAGCGCATCACCACGCTGGCGAAAGCCTCGTTCAGCTCCCACAGATCGATGTCGCTGCGGCTCATCTTTCCGGCCTTCAATGCCTTGTCGGACACGGCGGCCGGAGCGGTGAGCATGATCGTCGGCTCGGACCCGATATTGGCATAGGAGACGATGCGCGCGCGCGGCTTCAGCCCGGCCTTTTCCCCGAACTCCTTCGATCCGACGAGCACGACGCCCGAGCCATCGACGATGCCCGAGCTGTTGCCGCCGTGGTGGACGTAATCCAGCTCCTCGATCTCCGGATAGCGCGCCTTGGCCACCGCCTCGAAGCCCGCCTTGCCGAAGCCGGCGAAGGCGGGCTTCAGCTTGGCCAGGCTTTCCAGCGTGGTGCCGGGCCGCATATGCTCGTCATGATCGAGGACGACCTCGCCCAGTGTATCCCGGATCGGCACGATCGCGTTCCTGAAGCGGCCGTCGGCCCAGGCCTCGGCCGCCTTGCGCTGGCTTTCGACCGCAAAGCCGTCCACGTCGTCGCGGCTGAAACCGTCGATCGTCGCGATCATGTCCGCGCCGATGCCTTGCGGCGCATAATAATTGGAATAGGCGATCGACGGGTCGGAGGTCCAGGCGCCACTGTCATAGCCCATCACCGTGCGGCTCATCGATTCGACGCCGCCGCCGATACCGGCCTGGATCATGCCAGAATGCACCTGCGCCGCGATCAGGCTGACGGCATCGAGGCCGGTCGCGCAGAAGCGGTGGATCTGCTGCCCCGCCACCGTCTGCGCGTAGCCCGCCTGCAGCACGGCGGCGCGCGCCAGCACGCCGCCCTGCTCGCCCACCGGCTGCGCCATGCCGATGATGACGTCGTCGAGCAGCGCGGTATCCAGATCGTTGCGTGTCTTCAGCGCCTTCAGCAGCTGGGTGACCATCTCCACCGAGGTGATTTCATGCAGCGCGCCATCGGCGCGACCCTTGCCGCGCGGCGTGCGGACATGATCGTAGACATAGGCTTCCATAAAAATTGTCCTGCGAATGGCCTGATCGAAGGTCTTTATATATGTCTGCTGTGTCCGTTGCGTACCCTTCCTTCGCACCTATCCGACGAGAGGCGCACGAGCCGACGCATCCCTGTGAAACCCGGGACGAAAGACGACAGGGGAGCGGGACGATTGTGGCGACGAAGAGCGAGGATCATGCCGCGATTCGCATTACGGCGACGACGCTCGGCGATCTGCTGCTGAAAGCCTGGGATCGGTTTCCGGCCAAGGAGGCGCTCGTTTTCCCGGAAGGTCGCAAGACCTACGATCAGGTGGTCGCCGGGGTGATGCACAAGGCGCGCGGGCTGATCGCGCTGGGCGTGCGGCCGGGCGATCATCTGGGGATCCTGCTTCCCTCGGGTATCGAGTTCGTCGAAACCTTGTTTGCATCGGCTATGGTCGGCGCGGTGTCCGTGCTGATGAACGCGCGGTTCAAGGCGCCGGAAATGGCCTATGTCGCCGAAAATGCCGATCTGACCGTGATCGTCACCGACGACAGCGCCACTGAGCATGTCGATTTCGGCGCCCGCCTGATCGAGGCGTTGCCTGGGCTGGCGGGTGCGGCCGATCCCGCCGCTCTGGCGATCGCCGCCGCGCCGGTGCTGCGTCGTATCGTGATGTTCGGCGGCGGCAGCCGGCCCGGCTTCGTCGATCAGGCCGCCTTTGACGCCGCCGCCGCGACGATGGACATCGGCGAGGTGCATCGCCGCCGCCTCACCGTGCGGCTGCGCAGCACCTGCATGATCCTCTACACCTCCGGCACGTCCGCCAATCCCAAGGGGTGCCTGCTCAGCCACGAGGCGGTGGTGCGCGAGGCATCCAACCTCACGCGCAATCGCTGGGGCTTTACCGAGGCGGAGCGCGCCTGGTCGCCGCTGCCTTTGTTCCATGTCGCGGCGATGCTCGCCATGCTGGGCGCGATCGACGTTGGCGGCACGTTCATCGGCCAGCCGCATTTCGATGCGGGAGAGAGCCTGCGCCAGATCGAGGCGGAGCGGGTGACGATGATGTTCCTGCCGTTCGTCA
>CAXTTS010000247.1:0-4264 GCA_964247265.1 uncultured Sphingomonadaceae bacterium | reverse complement strand
CTGCCGGTCCGCGGCCAGCGCACGCACACCAATGCGCGCACCCGCAAGGGCAAGGCCAAGCCGATCGCCGGCAAGAAGAAGTAACGAACCCGTCCATGCGCGGCGTGCCCTGGCGGCGCGCCCGTGGATATGTTCCTTCAGTAGGATCAGAGAGAAATGGCACGCGAACCCCAGCGCATCAAACGGCGCGAGCGGAAGAACATCACGGCCGGCGTGGCCCACGTCAACGCCAGCTTCAACAACACCATGATCACCATCACCGATGCGCAGGGCAACGCGATCAGCTGGTCCTCGGCCGGAATGATGGGCTTCAAGGGCAGCCGCAAGTCGACGCCCTATGCCGCGCAGGTCGCCGCCGAGGATGCCGGCAAGAAGGCGGCCGAGCATGGCGTGCGGACGCTGGAAGTCGAAGTGAAGGGTCCGGGTTCGGGCCGTGAGTCGGCGCTGCGCGCATTGCAGGCGGTCGGCTTCCACATCACGTCGATCCGTGACGTGACGCCGATCCCGCACAACGGCGTGCGCCCGTCCAAGCGCCGGCGCGTCTGATTTTCCACGGGGGTTCGCGCCCCCGTCTCGTTTCCGGCCGGCGCGGACGCGCGCCGTCCCAACCCCAAGGGGAATCAAGCTCATGGCTGTCAACGCCAAGAACTGGCAGGAACTGAAGAAGCCGAACGGCCTCGAAAAGAAGCAGGGTGGCGATACGCGCCGTCGCGCCACTTTCGTCGCCGAGCCGCTGGAGCGCGGCTTTGGCCTCACGTTGGGCAACTCGCTGCGTCGGGTGCTGCTGTCGTCCTTGCAGGGCGCGGCGATCACCTCGATCAAGATCGAGAACGTGCTGCACGAATTCTCGTCGCTCGCCGGCGTTCGCGAGGACGTGACCGACATCGTGCTGAACGTGAAGCAGTTGGCGATCCGCATGCAGGGCGAAGGCCCGAAGCGGCTTCAGCTTTCCGCCACCGGCCCGGCCGAAGTCACCGCCGGTGACATCGCCGTGTCCGGCGACATCGAGGTGATGAACCCCGAATTGGTGATCTGCCACCTCGACGAAGGCGCGACGCTCAACATGGAGCTGACCGCCGACATCGGGAAGGGCTATGTTCCCTCGGCCAACAACCGCCCGGTGGATGCGCCGATCGGCCTGATCCCGGTCGATGCGCTCTACTCGCCGGTGCGTCAGGTCGCGTACAAGGTGGAGAATACCCGCGTCGGCCAGGAGCTTGATTACGACAAGCTGACGATCACCGTCGAGACCGACGGCACCGTCACCCCGGACGATGCGGTCGCTTATTCGGCGCGCATCCTTCAGGATCAGCTGCAGCTGTTCGTCCACTTCGACGACTCGGTGCCGCAGGCGTCCGCGCCGATCGGTGTCGCGGCGACGCAGCAGGTGGCGGAGCCGGAGGCGAACTCCAACCAGCTGAACCGCTACCTCCTCAAGAAGGTGGACGAGCTGGAGCTGTCGGTGCGTTCGGCCAACTGCCTGAAGAACGACAACATCATCTATATCGGTGATCTGGTGCAGAAGACCGAGGCGGAGATGCTGCGCACGCCGAACTTCGGCCGCAAGTCGCTGAACGAGATCAAGGAAGTCCTCGCTTCGATGGGTCTGCGTCTGGGTATGGAAATTCCCGGCTGGCCGCCCGAGAATATCGAGGAAATGGCCAAGAAGCTCGAACAGGAGTTCTGATCGGGCAAGGGTTCTTGGCGGTGGCCCTCCGATCGCACCGCCTGGCTTGGGGTTCCTGATACGGCCCCCTGACGAACGAAGGAAAAGACCATGCGCCATCGTGTAGGCGGACGTAAACTTCAGCGGACCTCCAGCCACCGCGCGGCTTTGTTCCGCAACATGGCCGCCGCGCTCATCAAGCATGAGCAGATCACGACGACGCTCGCCAAGGCGAAGGAGCTTCGCCCTTATGTCGAGAAGCTCGTCACGCTCGGCAAGAAGGGGGGCCTCGCCAATCGTCGTCTGGCGCATGCGCGGCTGCTCGACGATACCCAGCTGGTGAAGCTGTTCGACGAACTGGCGGGCCGCTATGCCAGCCGCGCCGGTGGCTATACCCGCGTCATCAAGGCCGGCATCCGCGCCTCCGATGCGTCGCCGATGGCGATCATTGAATTCGTCGATCGCGACGTTTCCGCCAAGGGCCAGGATTCGGGTCCGGTGCAGAGCGACGACGAGATGGACGAAGCGGCCTGATTCCGCGCCAGCGCGATCCGATCCTGTAGCGAAGGGGGCAGGCCGCCGGGCCTCGCCCCCTTTTCGCGTTTCGAAGGTTCCTCCCGATGCGATCCACGCCCGTCCTGATGCTCGCCGCCCTGCTGCCGTCGATCGCCACAGCGGCACCGCCTGTCCGCCCCGCCAGCAAGAGTGCCGCCATGTCGTCGTCCATGCCCGTCTATCCCGTCACCGCGCGCGGAACGGTGAGCGACACCCTGTTCGGCGAGACGATCGCGGACCCGTATCGCTGGCTGGAGAATGACGTTCGCACCGACCCCAAGGTCCGCGCGTGGGTCACGGCCGAGAGCGCGACGGCGGCGACCTATCTGGCGACCCTGCCCGGACGCGCGGCGATCGAACGGCGGATGAAGACGCTGTGGAACTATGAGCGGTTTGGCCTGCCGGTATCGGCGGGCACGCGCATCTTCTACCAGCGCAACAGCGGGTTGCAGAACCAGTCGCCGCTCTATGTGCAGGAGGGCACGACCGGGGAACCGCGCCTGCTGATCGATCCGAACCTGTGGGCGGCCGACGGCGCCACCGCGCTGGCCGAGTGGAAGGCATCGAGCGACGGCAGGCACCTCGTCTATGCGGTGCAGGATGGCGGCACCGACTGGCGGACGCTGAAAGTGCTCGATGTCGATACCGGCAAGGTGCTGGCCGACGAGGTGAAATGGGCCAAGTTCACCGATCTCGCCTGGGCGAAGAACGGGAACGGCTTCTTCTACTCGCGCTTTCCCGAGCCGGCGGGGGAGGGGACCTATCAATCGCTCAACCTGAACCAGGCCGTATATTTCCACGCGCTCGGCACGCCCCAATCGGCCGATCGGCTGGTGTTCGCGACCCGGGATCGGCCCAAGCTGAACCACACGGCGCAGGTGACGGAGGATGGGCGCTGGTTGCTCGTCACCTCCAGCGAGGGGACCGATGCGCGCAACGAGCTGACGCTGGTCGATCTGACCAGTCCGAAGCTGGCGTCGCGCGTGCTGGTGCGCGGGCTGGAGCATGCGTGGCAGCTGGCCGGCGCCGTCGGCGATACCTTCTACTTCGTCACCGATCTGGATGCGCCGCGCCAGCGGATCGTGGCGATCGACGTGACATCGGCGACCCGCCCGATCCGCCAGATCGTGGCCGAGAATGAGGCCAAGCTGGACGGCGCGACGACCTCCGGCGACAGGCTGGTCCTCTCCTACCTGCACGATGCCAAGAGCGAGGTGCGGCTCGCCTCGCTGGCGGGAAAGGATCTCGGCGCGGTCGCCTTGCCCGGGATCGGCACGGCGATGATCGGCGAGGGGCGGCATGACGATCCGGCGATCTTCTACAGCTATGGCAGCTTCGCGGTGCCGACGTCGATCTTCCGGCTGGACGTGGCGACCGGCCGGGACATGCTGTTCAAGGCACCCAAGGTGGCGTTCGATCCCGGTGCCTTCAGCGTCGAGCAGAGATTCTACGCCTCCAAGGACGGCACGCGGGTGCCGATGTTCGTGATCCGCCGCAAGGGCTCTACCGGTCCGGCACCGACGATCCTCTATGGTTACGGCGGCTTCGACATCTCGCTGACGCCCGCTTTTTCCCCGGCCCACCTCGTGTGGATGGAACTAGGCGGCGTCTACGCCGTACCCAACCTGCGCGGCGGGGGCGAGTACGGCGAGGAATGGCATCTGGCCGGCACCCGGGAACGCAAGCAAAACGTGTTCGATGACTTCATCGCGGCAGCCGAGTACCTGATCGCCAATAAATACACCTCGACGCCGAAGCTGGCGATCTCGGGGCGCAGCAACGGCGGCCTGTTGGTCGGCGCGACCCTGAGCCAGCGGCCCGACCTGTTCGCGGCGGCGCTCCCGGGCGTGGGCGTGATGGATATGCTGCGTTTCCAGAAGTTCACCATCGGCTGGGGCTGGACGTCGGACTACGGCACGTCGGACGACGCCGAGCAGTTCAAGGCGTTGTACGCTTATTCGCCGCTGCACCATCTGAAGCCCGGGGTGCGCTATCCCGCCACGCTGGTGACAACCTCCGACCATGATGACCGCGTGGTGCCGG
>CAXTTS010000246.1:1112-4411 GCA_964247265.1 uncultured Sphingomonadaceae bacterium | reverse complement strand
GGGCGGAAGCCGGTCCAGTCCGCCACCCAGTCCGGCGCGGCGGCGAGGAAGGCGGACGTGCCGAACGTGTCGGGCAGCACGACGAGCAGATTGCCGCCATAATGTTCGCGCCATTCGTCCAGCACGCGGTACGGCGCGCGGGCGATCTCCTCGTCGCTGTCGGCCAGCGCGGCGAACACCATCGGCAGTTCATGGGCATTGGTGCCGATCGCCTCGAGATCATTCTCCATCGCGAGCAGCACGTTCGAGGTGCCGATGAAGCGGCGGCCGAGCCCCTCCTTCAGCGCCTCGACGCACCAGCGCTGCCACAGGAAGCCGTGGCGCCGCCGGGTGCCGAAATCGGACAGCGCCAGATCGGGCAGCTCGCGCAGCCGCTCCACCTTGCCCCAAAGCTTGGCCTTGGCGCGGGCGTACAGCACATCGAGTTCGAACCGCCCGCGACCCTTCATCGCCGCGCGGGAGCGGAGTTCGTTGACGATCGCGAGCGCCGGTATCTCCCACATGGTGCTGTGGGTCCACGGCCCGGCGAAGCTCAGCTCATATTGGCCATCCGCCTTGCGCAGCTGATAGTCGGGCAGGGCGAAGTCGGCGAGCCAGGCGAGGAAATCGGCGCCGAACATCTGGCGCTCGCCATAGAAGCTGTTGCCGGCGAGCCAGATCAGCTCCTTCTTGGCGAACCGCAAGGTGCGGGCATGATCGAGCTGCGCGCGCAACTCGCCCTCGTCGATGATGTCGGCGAGGCGGACGTGGCGGGTGCGGTTGATGAGCGCGAAGGTGACATCGACGTGGGCGTGCCGGCGCCAGATCATCTGGAGCATCAGCAGCTTGTAGAAATCGGTATCGAGCAGGCTGCGGACGATCGGATCGAGCCGCCAGCCATGATCGTAGGTCCGCTTCGCGATATCGGTGACGGTCATGCGGCGGGTTCACCCATCCAAACGGGCGCGGCCGTAAGATCCGCTTACCGGCGGACAACCCGCGACGCGCGCGAAGGTTGTCCGCCTGCGGCGCGCCCCGCCCGATCGGGCACCGTCAGACGATGGCGGCGATCATTCCGCGCGCCACGGCCTCGGCGGCCGGGACGTACCAGTTGGTCGGCGCCCGCTCCATCAGCTCCTCCATCGGAACGTCCGAGCCGCGGATCAGGTCGGCGAAGCCCTCCTCCTCCAGCCGCAGCCCGATCTCCACCTCGGCCATCGTCTGCTGCAGGCGCATGGCGTTGACCTTGAGCGGCCCGCTCAGCTGGAGCGTCATGTCGAGCTGGCGGCAGTGGATCAGCAGCACGGCATCGCGGCTGAGGTAGCGATCGGCCGGGGGAAAGGCGGACATCATCGTGACCCCGGCGGAATAGACCGCCGTCTTGCCCAGGAACACGAGGCGACGGCCGAAACGCTCGCGCGCGATGCCGACCTCCAGCGCCAGCCGACGCCCGATCTCGGCACCCCCGCCCAGCGTCATCAGCTCGACGACGATCGGCTCGTCGCCAGCCGGCACGGCGGCCATTTGCGACATGAAGCTGTCGAGCATTCCTCCGTCGACCGAGCCGGAGAGGCGGACCTGCGGCGTGTTCGAGAGCAGGCTCGCCGGGGTGAACTGGGGGTCGGAAAGGGCCACTGACTGTCTCCTGCGGTTATGTTTTGATCCGGTGCGCGCCGGCTACGCCGACATCCCGTCAGCCGAAGAGTTCCGCCTCCGCCGGCGCGTCCGGGCTGTCTGTCGCTGCCGGACGGGTGACGTCGCGGCGGGGTGTGAGGATATCATCGAGGCTGCGGCTGGCGGCGGTCGGTTCGAGGTGCGGGTAACGCAGCCCGCCGGCATATTGGATGGTGACGGTGCGGTGGCGCTTGCCGCTCTTCACCGCCAGGGCGATCGGCGTACCATCGGCGGCGGCGGCGACTGCCCGCTTCAGTTCGTCGGCGCTATAATCGCGCTGGTTGACAGCCAGCACCGTCGATCCCGCCGTCAGGCCGGCATCGAAGGCGGGGCTGCCCCAGATCACCTCCTTCAGCGCGCCGCTGGCGGAGAGCGTCATCCCGATCGAGAACATCAGGCTGGTCGAGCCGAGCACCGCGTCGAGCGCGGCGGCATAGTCGCTCGGCGTGTCGCGGTAGACCAAGCGATAGCCGCCGCGCTCGATCCCGTCGAGCGGCGCACCGCCGCCCTTGCGCTCCAGCCGGTTCGTCAGGAACGTCGTCCAGTCATAGGGGGCCAGTCGCTCCAGCGTCTGCGCCACCTCGGCGAAGTCGTAGGGGCGGGTCACATAGCTGCCATCGTCCATCCCGAAGAAGGCCGTCGCGAAATCGTCGAGCGAGCGTTCGCCGCCGCTAAGTTCGCGGATCAGCGTGTCGATCTCCAGCCAGACGAGCTGGCCTTCGGAATAATAATCCTCGCTGCGCTGCCAGCTGGCCCACGGGATCGGCGCGCGGGCGGAGATGATCGGGTCGCGCGTGGTGTCGCTCATCGGGCGCCAGTTGCGGCCCTGGCGGATGTCGTAGCTGGCGGCCGTCTGGGCGAGCGCCTCGATCGCCATCTGGCGCGTCCACAGGCCGGAACGCGCGGCGAGCACCTGGCCCCAATATTGGGTCTGCCCTTCATAGACCCACATCAGGCTGTTGCGGATCGGCTTTTCGAAGGTGGGCGTCCACGAATCCGCGCCGCGGCGATATTTGCCGTTCCAGCTATGGGTATATTCGTGGGCGATCGTGTCGCGCTTGGGCGCGCTCTTGTCCCATTCGGTGAAATAGCCGGGCACCGTCGCGGTTTCGCACGATCGGTGATGCTCCACGCCGATGCCGCCAAGCTCGTCGCTCAGCGCCAGCAGGAAATCGTAGCGATCGAAATGGCGCGCGCCGAACAGCGCATCGGCCTCCGCCACCAGCGCACGGTGCGGCGCGATCTGTTCCTCGGTGGCGGCGAGCAGATCGGCGCGATCGGCGACGACGTTAAGCGCGACCCGATCGTCCAGCTCGATCCGGCGATAATGATGGCCGGCGAACATGGGGGAGTCGACCAGCACGTCGAGCGCTACGGGCTTGAAGGTGAAGGCGTTGCCGGCGATGCTTGCGGTCTCCAGCGCGCAGCCGAACCGCCAGTGTTCGGGCAGCGTCACCGTCGCCCAGACTTGTATCTGCCGGGAGAAATAGCCGGCCGGGTACAGGACGACGGTGTTCCATTGCAGGTTGAGCATGTCGGGCGTGACCACGACGCGCCCCTGCGGTTCGTTCGTCGGAGAGAGGAACTGGAAGGTCGCCTCGATCTCGGCGACGCCTTCCGGCACGATGATATGGAAGGCGTACACC
>CAXTTS010000246.1:0-1102 GCA_964247265.1 uncultured Sphingomonadaceae bacterium | reverse complement strand
GATGTGAAACGCATGCATCTCGACAGGATCGCGGCGCCACGCGATCCTTTCGCCGCCGGCGCGGATCACGAGGCCGGCGAACAATTCGATCGGCGCTTCGGGCGAATGATAGCCGGGCAGCCACTTCGGATAGAGCAGGGTCATCGGCCCGGCCCCGGCGACGGGGATGATCTGGCGCGCATAGATGATGCGCCGGTCGAGATCGGTGGCGTCCACCTCAAGCCGGATCGTGCCGGGATAGGGAATGTCGCGCGGGCTGGCGATCGGGGCCGGCTCGGGGGCGGGCTGGGGCATTTGCTGCATAGTGTCTACTGGCATGACGGCCGAGCAGTCTCATTAACGTAGACCAGGCCGTTTTCCTCTTCGGCATGATGCAGGTTAAACAATAGGCGGGAGCGTTATAAGTAAACCTCTCCGGACGATCCACCGTGCGGAACACATTTGCCGTACAGCTGTTGTGCGCCCGACGGAAAATCGGCTGGTGCCAATCGGTGCAGGCCTGATACCCGCTGGGGAGTGCCGCTTATGCTTGCGATGAATTACCGCGGCCCATATCGCGTTCGCGCCGATGAGAAGCCGATGCCGGTGATCCAGCACCCCGAGGATGCGATCGTTCGGGTGACGCGATCGTGCATCTGCGGCTCGGATCTCCACCTCTATCACGGCATGGTGCCCGATACGCGGGTGGGCATGACGTTCGGCCACGAATTTTGCGGCATCGTCGAGGAGGTCGGGCCGGAGGTGCGCAACCTGAAGCCCGGCGATCATGTGCTGGTGCCGTTCAACATCGCCTGCGGCAAATGCCATTTCTGCCAGCAGGGCCTGTTCGGCAACTGCCACGAATCGAACGCGCAGGCGACGGCGGTGGGCGGCATCTACGGCTATTCGCACACGGCCGGCGGCTATGATGGCGGGCAGGCGCAATATGCCCGCGTGCCCTATGCCGATGTCGGCCCGGTGGTGATCCCCGACTGGATGGACCCGGACGACGCGGTGCTGCTGACCGACGTGGTGCCCACCGGCTATCAGGCGGCCGAGATGGGCGGCATCAAGCGCGGCGATACGGTGGTGGTGTTCGGCGCCGGCCCGGTCGGCCTGATGG
>CAXTTS010000245.1:0-4413 GCA_964247265.1 uncultured Sphingomonadaceae bacterium | reverse complement strand
CGCAGAAGCCGTGGCGCGCATGCCAGTCGACCAGGCTGCGCGCCGCCGCATAGGTTCCCGCCACGCCGGCGGGCAGCCGATCGAGCAGGCGGAAGATCGCATTGTGCCCGCGATCGGTGGTGGCCGGCGTCAGCGCGACGAAGCGCGGCGCCGCGTCGATCAGCCCGAGCAGCGCAAGCTCGGCCCCGGCCGGAGCCTCGCCGATCGTGCCCCAGGCGAGCCGACCATCCTCGCCAGCCACCGGATCGAGGCCGTCCAGCAGCAGCAGCCGCGCCGCCGGATCGGCCACCCGCGCCGCCATCGCGGCGGGATCGTCCCGCTCATGATCCAGCCGATCGAGCGGGGAGCCGGTGAAGCCCGGCATTGCGATGTTCAAGATGGATCTCCGGCAGGCGAAAGGGGGCGCATGGCGCGCGCCAGGGTGGCGGCCTTGACGAACAGGGTCGGCAGGCCGGCATCGTCCAGCCGGTCGATCGGCCACCATTCGCCCGCCGTGTCGTCCGTCACGCTGCGATCGGTGGCCGTGCCGCCCATCACCGCGATGTCGAGTGCGAAGTGGGTGAAGACATGCTCCACCTTGCCCAGCATCGTCCAGCGGGCGGCCAGCGGCGCGTCGGCGGTGCCGGGGTCCTCCGCCTGCCACGGTCCGCTCGGCAGCGCCCGCATCCCGCCCAGCAGCCCCTTGGGCGGGCGGCGGTGTAGCAGCACATGATCGTCATGCTCGATCCAGAACACGGTGCCGCGGCGCTGCGGCCGGGCGCGCTTCGCCGCCTTGACCGGCAGCCGCTCGGGCGCGCCGGTGCGGACGGCGAGGCACATCTCGCGCAACGGGCAGATCGCGCAGGCCGGCGGCCGCGTGGTGCAGATCGTCGCGCCCAGATCCATCATCGCCTGGGCGAAGTCGCCCGCGCGATCGTCCGGCGTGATCCGGTCGGCGGCGGCATGGATCAGCGGGCGGGCGGCCGGCAGCGGCGTCTCGATCGCGAACAGCCGCGCCACCACCCGCTCCACATTGGCATCCACCACCACCGCCCGCCGGCCGAAGGCGATCGCAGCGATCGCGGCAGCGGTATAGCGGCCGATGCCGGGCAGCGTCAGCAATCCGGCCTCCGTCTCGGGGAAGCGACCGCCACCGGCCACCACCGCGCGCGCGCAAGCCAGCATGTTGCGGGCGCGAGCGTAATAACCCAGCCCCGCCCAGGCGGCCATCACCGTCTCGTCGTCGGCCGCCGCCAGCGACTCGACCGCTGGCCAGCGCGCGACGAAGCGACAGAAATAATCGCGCGCCGCCGCCACCGTCGTCTGCTGCAACATCACCTCGGACAGCCAGACGCGGTAGGGATCTGGCGATGGCGTGCCCGGCAGCGCCCGCCACGGCAGCACCCGGGCGTGACGATCATACCATGCGAGAAGCGCCTCGGCGGCATCGACGAACATGGCCGCGCTATGGCATGGGGCACAGGATGACGAAACGGAAAGTCGAACAGCCGGAGGCGAAACGTGGCGGCGCCGCGCGTGCGGTGGGCGCGATGCTGCCCGATGTCGGCCGCGCCTCGTTCCGCCGCTTCGGCTTCGTCCAGTCCTCGGTGGTCAGCCGCTGGCCGGAGATCGTGGGAGAGCGCTATGCCGGCGTTTCCACCCCCGAATCGATCCGCTTCCCGCATGGCAAGCGCGAGCAGGGCGTGCTCAGCCTCCTCGTCGATGGCGCCCACGCGCCGATGATGCAGCATGTCGCGCCCGCCATCGTCGAACGGGTGAACCGCTTCTTCGGCTATGAGGCGGTGATCCGCATCAGCTTTCGCCAGTTAGCCGCCTCCGCGCCGCCGGCGGCCCGTCGCGCGCCGCCGTCGCTGCGCCCGCTGCCCGTGGAACTGGGCGACAGCCTGCGCGCGGTGGCCGATCCGGAACTGCGCGCCTGCCTCGCCTCGCTGGCCGGTGCGCTCGCCGCATCCACCGGACCGCCGCTGATCGAAGGGGAGAAGCCCGCTTGAAGATGCTTGCCGCCACTTTGTCGCTGGCATTGCTCGGCGTCGCCGCTCGTGCCGCGCCGCCACGCAAGGCGGCCGCTGCGGTCGCGCGCGATTGGGGCGCCGTGGTGCTGCGGGCGCCCTCGGGTGCGTTCGTCATGGGCAATCCGCAAGCGAAGGTGCGTCTGGTCGAATATGCCTCGCTCACCTGCTCGCACTGTGCGGCCTTTGCGGCGGAGGGCCTGCCGGCGCTGCGCGAAGGCTATGTGAAGCGCGGGCAGGTAAGCATCGAGTTCCGCCATGCGGTGCGCGACCGGGCCGATCTGGCGGCGTCGCTCATCATCCGCTGCGCCGGGCCGCGCGGTTATTTCGCCACGATGGAGCGGGTCTTCGCCGCGCAGGAGCAATGGCTGCCGCGCGCCGCCGCCGTGCCCGACCCCGATGGCGACCCCGCCGCCCCGGCCACGCGCGAAAAGGCGCTGATCGATACCGCAATCGGCGCCGGGTTGCCCGATCTCGCCGGGATCTCGCCACAGGCCGCCACGATCTGCCTGCGCAATCCGGTCGAGCAGAAGCTGCTCGGCGCGATGGCCAACGAGGCCTGGGGCGTCCGCCACATCGGCGGCACCCCCACCTTCCTCATCAACGATCGCACGGCTGAAGGCTCCAGCTGGGGCCAGCTTGAGCCGCAGATCGCCGCCGCCCTCCGCTAACGCCTTCCCTCCAGGAGCCCGAACCGACATGCGTATCGCTTTCCGCCTGGCCGTCGCCACCCTCGCGCTGATGGCCGCCGGCTGCAACAAGACCGAAACCGCGCAGGCACCCGCCGGCGACAACGCCGCCACCCCGGCCGCACCCGCGCCGGCCGGCGGCAACTGGGCGGAAACCGTGGTCGCCACCCCCGAAGGCGGCTTCCGCATCGGCAATCCGGACGCCAAGGCGAAGCTCATCGAATATGGCGCGCTCACCTGTCCGCATTGCGCCGCCTTCCAGCAGGAATCGTCCAAGCCGCTGATGGATCTCGTCCGCTCCGGCAAGGTCAGCTGGGAGTTCCGCACCTTCCTGCTGAACGGGATCGACGTGCCCGTCTCGCTGCTGGCGCGCTGCCAGGGGCCGGGGCCGTTCTTCACCCTGATCGAGCAGGTCTATGCCGATCAGCCGAACTGGATCGGCAAGATCCAGGCGATGACCCCGGCGGAGCAGGCGGCGATCCAGGCGACGCCGCCGGACCAGCAGCCGCTGGCGGTCGCCAAGGCGGGCGGGCTGCTCGCCTTCTTCGGCGCGCGCGGCCTGCCGGAGGGCAAGGCCACCGCCTGCCTGAACGACAAGGCCGGCCTGTCCGCGCTGGAGGCGATCGTGAAGCGCGGCACCGAGGTGGACGGCGTCACCGGAACCCCCAGCTTCGTCATCAACGGGCAGCCGGTGAAGGATGTCGCCAGCTGGGATCTGCTGAAGCCGAAACTCGACGCCGCGATCGCCGGCTGATCGCGCGCCGGAGAGCCGTGGCATGCGGATTCGCCGGCTCAAGCTCTCCGGCTTCAAGAGTTTCGTCGAGCCGGCCGAGTTGCGGATCGAGCCCGGCCTGACCGGCATCGTCGGGCCGAACGGCTGCGGCAAATCGAACCTGCTGGAGGCGATCCGCTGGGTGATGGGCGAAAGCTCCGCCCGGTCGATGCGCGGCGGCGGGATGGACGACGTGATCTTCGCGGGCACCACGTCGCGCGCGGCCCGCGATTTCGCCGAGGTGACGATCCTCGTCGACGGCGCCACGCCCGATGATCCCGCCGAGCGCGAAATCGAGGTGGTGCGGCGGATCGAGCGCGGCGCCGGTTCCGCCTACCGGCTGAACGGGCGGGATGTGCGGGCAAAGGATGTCGGCCTGCTGTTCGCCGATGCGGCGACCGGCGCGCATTCGCCCGCGCTCGTCAGCCAGGGGCGGATCGCGGCGGTGATCGCCGCCAAGCCTGCCGAGCGGCGGATGATGCTGGAGGAGGCGGCCGGCATCGCCGGGCTCCACGTCCGCCGCAAGGATGCCGAGCAGCGACTGCGCGCGACCGAGACGAACCTGGCGCGGCTCGACGAACTGCTCGCCGACATGGAGGTGCGGGCCAATGCGCTGCGGCGGCAGGCGCGGGTGGCGGAACGCTATCGCATCCTGTCCGCCGGCATCCGCACGGCGGAGGCGCGGCTGATCTTCAGCCGCTGGCGCGACGCGGCGAGGGCGGCGGAGGATGCCGGGCACGAGGGGCGTCAGGCGCAGGTTGCGGTGGAGGCAGCGGCCGAGGCTCAGCGGGCGGCGGCGGCGCACCAGCAGCAAACGGTGGCGGACCTCGCCGGTCGCCGTGCCGCCGCCGAAACGTCTCGCGAGGTGGCGAGCGCGGCGCGACATGCGCTGGCCGGTTTGCGTGGGGAGCAGGCCGCGCTGCAGCGGCGGCTGGCGGAACTG
>CAXTTS010000244.1:0-4434 GCA_964247265.1 uncultured Sphingomonadaceae bacterium | reverse complement strand
ACCACCGCTTGTTCGTCCGCGCGCGGGCGCCGGGCATTGCCGCGATAGCCGGTGAAGCGGCCGTTGCGCGGATCGAACGCCGGCACGCCCGCGATCCGCCACTCGCCCGCCGCCGCCGATTCGCCGCCAAGCGACAGCCGCGCCTCGCGGAACGGCGCGCGGTGGCGGAACGCGCCCGCCGCCTGCCCGTCGACGCCATAGCCCAGGCTCGCCGCCGCCCGCGCGATCGTCGCACCGATCAGCGCACCGCGCGGAACGCCCTCCACCCAGATGATGATGCCGTCCGGTCCGGTTTCGAAGCGAAAGCCATCGGCGGACGCCATCGGTTCGGAAGCGGCGGCGCTGACGGCCGGGATACTATCCTCGCGTCGGTAGGCGGCGATCCGGGCGAGCAGGTCGCGGATCTGCGTTTCGCCGGCGAAGAGCCCGGAATCCGCCGCCGGCGGAATCAGCGGCACGGTCACCGCTTCCGCCGCGGGAGCATCATCGCCATCGCCGGCGGAAACGGGTTGCCGGGCGGGATCGGCCTCGATCGTTGCGGCGGGCAGCGCGAAATCGCTCGCGCCAAAGCTCGCCAGCCCGACGAGAACCGCCGAAGACAGATCGCGGCGATGGCGCAGCAACGAACGCGCCACCGGCGAAAAACGCGGCAGCAGGGCCAGCCATTCCTCGTCGGCCAACAAGGCGCCACCGATCAGCGAAGCGGAGATCGCCGGCTTCTCCTCGGCTACCAGTGCGACGATCGCGGGATGCACCCGCCGCCTCGCGATCGCGGCGACCGCCTCTGCCCTGATTGTCGGCGACACCGCGTCGCGCAGCGAACGGAGCAGCCGGTAGCCATCCTCCGCCAGGGGATGCGTGCCCGTCGCCGGCGCCTGCGCCAGGATGTCGACGACTTGACGCCACACCGCCGCACGCGCCGCCGCATCGCTTCGCGGCTGCGCCAGCACCGTCGCCAGCTTGTCGTCGAAGCGCAACCGCGGACCCCCATTTATATGGTTTACGAGCCGATGACCAAATATCGGGCTCACGCTTCAGGTAGCGTGCCGCGAGCCGGCGGGACAAGGCATTTATGCCAACGTCACAGAGTGGGACAATTGCACAGCCGAGAAACATTATTATAAGAGACTGGCCGCAAACAGAAGGATCAGCCTTGGCTTCACCACCGTCGCTGGACTCCATCGACCGCGATATTCTTAACTCGCTTCAGGCGGAGGGGCGCATCACCAACGTCGAACTCGCGCGGCGCGCGGGGCTTACCGCTCCGCCCTGCCTGCGTCGTGTCCGCACGCTGGAGGAAAGCGGGGTCATCGAAGGCTATCACGCGCGGCTGAATCCGCGCGCGCTGGGTTATGGCATCACCGTGTTCGCGCTGGTGAGCCTGCGGAGCCAGGCCGAGGAGGATCTGCGCCGGTTCGAAGCGCATGTCGCCGATCTGGCGGAGGTGCGCGAATGCCACATGCTCAATGGCGAGATCGACTTCATCCTGAAGATCGTGGCGCATGATCTTCAGGCGTTCCAGGCGTTCCTCACCTCGCATCTCACCACCGCGCCGCATGTCGCCAGCGTGAAGACGTCGCTGACGATCCGCACGTCGAAGGACGAACCCGGCATCCCCGTCGATCCCGCCTGATCGACATGAAAAAGGGCGGCGAGGCTCCTGCCCCGCCGCCCTTTTTCATGCACTCGGATCGTCAGGCGGTGGCCGGGCTGTCCAGATAGATCATCCAGTATTTCGCCAGCGAGGTGCGCGGCCCGGTGATCTTGGCGAAAACGGCCTTCGCCTCATCCTTGCGACCGGCCTTCGCCAGCGCCATGCCGAGGCGCGTATTCACCACATTGGCATCCACGCCGCCCTTGGTCAGCGCGACATTGTAGAGGTCGATCGCGCTCTCATAATTGCCGTAGCCGAGATACGAGTCGGCGGTGGCGGCCGCCGACTTGCCCGTTGCGGCGGCCTTGGCGGACTTGCTCGCGGAGGCCAAATCGGCCTTGTCGGCGGCGATGCGGCTGCCGGAGGCATCGCTCATCAGCTTGAAGTTGCCGCCCGGCGTCAGCTTCACCATGCCGGCGGCCACGCCCTCGTCGAGCACGGACTTACCCTCGCCCGGATATTTCAGATACACCGCCTCGGCATATTCCGAATAATCCCGCTCGCCCTTCAATGCCTTGGCCGTCCGCATCAGCCGCATCAGGTCGAGATTATAGTCGGCATCCAGCTTGTGCGTGTCGCGGTAGATGATGAGCGCATCGCGCCAGTTGGACACGGACGGGTAATCCGTCAGCCACTGCTGGGTCAGCATCTCGCTCTGCTCGGGCAGCTTGGCGCTGTAGGCGATGGCCACGCCGCGGCCATACCATTCGGTCGGCACCTTCTGCCCCGCCGCTTTCTGCTTGGCGATCGAGGTTTCCAGCATGGTGATCGCCTCCGCCGGCTTGCCCGCGCGCGCCTTCGTCTCGACTAGCAGAGCGTAGACGTCGGGATCGGCCGTGCCCAGCGTCACAGCCTGCTGCAGCGCCTGCTCGGATTTCGCCATATTCTTGGCGTTATAGGCCAGCTTACCCTGCAGCGCGTACAGCTGCACCGCCTGCTCGGCCGGCGCGGATCCGCTGGCGAGCATACCGTCGACGGCGTCGCTGATCTTCGCCTGATCGTTGCTCTTGCTCGCAATCTCATATTGCAGCGAGCTCGCGACATATTTGTCGTCCGGAGTGGTCGCCGCCGCCAGCGCCGCGCTCACGCTGGTCTGCGCCGTCGCGGTGTCGCCCTTGGCCAAAGCGGCCTGCGCCGCGGCCACCTGCTCGCGCACGGGCTTGCTGAGATTGTAAGCCTTCTGCTTGGCCGGAGCCGCGGCCTTTTCCTTGGCGGAAGCCGGCGCGACACCGACCATCGCGGCACCGCCCAAAGCGAGCGCCACGCCCAGCGCCATCGTCGAAACGAACTTCATTCCTTCAGCCTCCTCTTGCGGCATTGCCGCCACCCCCGGCATCCATTAACCCTCGCACGCCGGGCATACAAGCCGGCGGCCGCGTGGCTGGCACCGGACCCTCATCTGCCGCCCGGGCGGTGAACGGCGGTTGAACTCGCTGGAGCCGTTGCCTCCGCGGACGTGCTTTGCCCTGGGCGAGGGGGCCTGCTAACCGACCGACATGATCGCCCTCATCTCTCCCGCCAAGTCGCTCGATTACACCCGGCCCTTGCCGCCGATCGATGCCGGCACGCCGCGGTTCGCCACCGAATCCACGCTTTTGGCGCATGCGGCGGCCAAGCTCGGGCCGAAGAAGCTCGCCGCGCTGATGCACATATCCGACAAGCTGGCCAAGCTGAACGCCGCCCGCTTCCGCGAGTATGACACGGCGCCCGAGCGGCCGGCGATCCACGCCTTCGCCGGCGACGTGTATGTCGGCTTCGAGGTTAAGAGCCTCGACGAGCCGGCGATCGGGTTCGCGCAGGATCACCTCCGCATTCTCTCCGGTCTCTACGGCCTTCTCAGACCGCTTGATAATATCCGCCCTTATCGGCTTGAGATGGGGACAAAATGGGCACCGGGCCGCAAGCCCGATCTTTATCGCTGGTGGGGTAATCGGGTGAGCGACCTGCTGGCCGATGATCTCGCGGAAAGCGGCTCGAACGTGATCGTGAACCTCGCCAGCAAGGAATATTGGCACGTCGTGGAGCAGGCGCCGCCAGCCGGCGCCCGCATCCTGACGATCGATTTCCGCGAGGAAGGTCCAGACGGCCTGCGTTTCAACAGCTTCGCCGCCAAGCGCGCCCGCGGCATGATGGCCCGCTGGATGTGCGAACACCGCATCACCGAGGCGGAAGGTCTGAAAGACTTCGACAGCGCCGGCTACCGCTTCGTCGATGAAGGCTCCAACGATGCCGTCTGGCGCTTCGTGCGCGGCTGATCGGCGCGTTTACGGTGGCGTTTTCATGACGCTGCCGCTACGAGGAACCTGACCCTTTCGCGGCCACCGCGATCCCCTTCCACTATGCACGGAACCCACCTTGGCCAGCGTCCCGCCGTCCATCGAAAACGCCGACATCTCCCCCGTCTCGATCGTCGACGAGATGAAGTCGTCCTACCTCGATTATGCGATGTCCGTGATCGTCGCCCGTGCGCTGCCCGATGTGCGCGACGGGCTGAAGCCGGTCCACCGCCGCATCCTGTTCGCCAGCCAGGAAGGCGGCTTCGTCCCCGGCCGGCCGTACCGCAAGTGCGCCAAGATCGTCGGCGACGTGATGGGCAATTACCATCCGCACGGCGACAGCTCGATCTACATGGCCCTAGCCCGGCTCGCGCAGGATTGGGCGATGCGGGTGCCGTTGATGGACGGCCAGGGCAATTTCGGATCGATGGACCCGGATATGCCGGCCTCCATGCGGTACACCGAGGCGCGGCTGACCAAGGTGGCCATGACGCTGCTCGACGA
>CAXTTS010000243.1:0-4473 GCA_964247265.1 uncultured Sphingomonadaceae bacterium | reverse complement strand
CGGGCACCGTAGCGTGCGCCGCCAGCGCCTCCAGCTTGGCGTGGTCGTCGGTGCGCAGCATGATCGCATCGACATAGCGCGACAGCACTCGCGCGGTATCCTCAACCGGCTCGCCGCGACCGAGCTGCATCGAGCCCGCCTGCATGACGATCGTCGTCCCGCCCAGCTGGCGCATCGCCATGTCGAACGACACGCGCGTGCGGGTCGAGTTCTTCTCGAAGATCATCGCCAGCGTGTGCCCGGCAAGTGGCGCATCGCCATCCGCTTTGCCCCTCGGCCATCCCGCCCGCGCCGTCTTGCGATCGAGCGCGTCGGCCAGCATCGCGGCGATCCCCTCACCGCCGGCATCGGTGAGGTCGAGGAAGCTGCGCGTCATGCCGCCCCCCCCAAGTCCCGCGCGCCGGCCGAAAGCTTCTCGATGCACTCGGCGATGTGGCTGTCCTCGATCACGAGCGGCGGCAGAATGCGGACGACATTCTCGCCGGCGGAAACCGTCAGGAGCCCGTGATTGTCGCGCAGGTGCGCCACGAAGGCGCGTGCCTCCACCTTCGCCGAGAGCTTGAGGCCGAGCATCAGGCCCAGGCCGCGCACGCTTTCGAACAAACCGTCATGGTTGGGGATCATCTGTTCCAGCGCCTGCCGCAGGCGATCGCCCTTGGCCGCCACGTTTGCCAAAAATTCGTCGTTGACCACCACGTCCATCACCGCCGTGGCCGCCGCCATCGCCAGCGGATTGCCGCCATAGGTGGAGCCGTGGGTGCCGAACACCATGCCCCTGGCGGCGTCCTCGGTGGCCAGGCAGGCGCCCAACGGAAAGCCGCCGCCGATTCCCTTGGCCACCGCCATGATGTCGGGCGTGATGCCATATTGCTCGTGCGCGAAGAAGGTGCCGGTGCGGGCATAGCCGCACTGAACCTCGTCGAGGATCAGTAGCAGGCCATGCGCGTCCGCCAGCCGGCGCAGGCCGGTGAGGAACTCGCGGGTGGCGGGCGTCACGCCGCCCTCGCCCTGCACCGGCTCGACGAGGAAGCCGGCGGTGCTCCCATCGATCGCCGCCTCGGCCGCCGCGAGATCGTTAAACGGCACCACCTCGAAACCGGGGAGCAGCGGCTCGAACCCGTCGCGCATCTTCGGCTGGTTGGTCGCCGAGATCGTGCCCAGCGTGCGGCCATGAAAGGCGTTGTTGAACGAGATCAGCTTGTGCCGTTCGGGACTGCCATTCGCGAAATGGTAACGCCGGGCGGTCTTGATCGCGCACTCCACCGCCTCCGCCCCCGAATTGGTGAAGAACACCGTGTCGGCGAAGGTCTTGTCGACCAGCCGCTGCGCCAGCGCCTCGCCCTGCGGCGAGCCGTAGAGGTTGGAGACGTGCATCAGCGTCGCGGCCTGATCGGCGATCGCCCGCACCAGCGCCGGATGGCCGTGGCCGAGGATGTTCACCGCGATGCCGCTGGCGAAATCGAGATAGCGTTCGCCGCGTTCGCCGAACAGATAGCACCCCTCGCCTCGCACCGGACGCACGTCACACCGCGGATAGACGGGCATGAGCGGCGTGATGGTCATCGCAGGCACTCCTTTTACGGCCAACTTCGGGCGGGAACGAAAACTCCGGAAACGCAAAAAGGCGGCCCGTGCCGGCCGCCTGAACGAAGCGCGCGTCTAGGTGCGCGTGGAAGGGGTGTCAACGCCCGATCAGAGGCGGTGGGAAAGCCTGCGGGCGCGGTCTCGCCGAACCTCCACTATCTTCACCCCGATCAGGCCGAGCCCGGACAGGATCAGCACCGCCAAGCCTGGCACCATTTCGGCAACCTGCGGCGAGAATGTCATATCTCATCCTCCGAACGAAGCAGCGAAAGCAACTTCCACCCCGCATATATAGCAATGAGCGCCGCGGCAGACCAGAGCACCGTCGTGAAATCCGCACGCCCCTCGACATAGGCGCGGGCGATCGTTGCCGCGAGCAGAGCGGTGCCGAGGTTGAAAGCGACGCTCGACAATGCCTTTGCCCGCTCGTTGGCGATGAGCGTCTCGGATCGGCTGCGATCCGGGTCGTTCAAGCCTTCAGCTTCCAGCCCTTGTCCAGAGCGGCGTAACAGATCACCGCCAGCACCACGTTGATCGCCACCAGCAGCACCGAACCCACGAGCAGCGGCGAATCGGAAACGCCGAGGAAGCCGTAGCGAAAGCCCGAGATGATGTAGAAGAACGGATTGGCATGGCTGATGCCGCGAAACACGCCATGCAGGCTCTCGACCGAGTAGAACGTGCCCGACAACAGCGACAGCGGCTGCACGACGAAGTTGGTCACGGCCGCGGCATGATCGAACTTGTCCGCCCAGATCGAGGTCAGCACGCCCAGCAGCGCCAGCAGCGCCGACCCCATCAGGCCGAACCATAGGATCGCCCAGAGGTGATGCGGGAACACGCTCACGCCCGGCCAGAAACACATCGCCAGCCACACCGCGAGGCCCACCAGCACCGCCCGCGTCATCGCCGCGCCGACCAGCGCCACGAGCAGCTCGGCCGTGGAGATGGGCGGCATCAGATAATCGATGATCGTGCCCTGGATCTTGCCGACGAGCAGCGAGAAGCTGGCATTGGCGAAGGCATTCTGCATCATGCCCATCATGATGAGCCCCGGCGCGATGAAGTTGGCGAAGTGCTCGCCCATCACCATGCGCCCGCCGCCGCCGAGCGCGACGGTGAAGATCACCAGGAAAAGCAGCGTGGTGATCGCCGGTGCCCAGATCGTCTGAAGCTGCACCTTGAAGAACCGGCGCACCTCCTTCACATAGAGCGCGCGCATTCCGCCCCAGTTGATCATCGGGATCACCGGCACGCCGGGGGTGGAAAGCATCCTGTTCGAAGGCTGGTCGGTCATGGCAAAAGCGCCTACCGGCTGCCAGCCCGCGCCGCAAGCGGCGTGCAATAGCTTTGGGAAGTGACGGCATGAGCTGGACGGACGAACGCATCGATCAACTGAAGCGGCTCTGGGAACAGGGCATGACGGCCAGCCAGATCGCCGACGAGCTGGGTGGCGTCAGCCGCAACGCCGTGATCGGCAAGGCGCACCGTCTGGGCCTGCAATCGCGCCCGTCTCCGGTGCGTTCCGCCGAACCTGCCGCCGTCGCGCCGCCTGAGGCGGAGCCCGAGCCCGTCGCGCCGCCGCCGCCGCCGCCGATGGTGGAACCCGAGCCGGCCCCCGTCCCCGAGCCCGTCGCAGCGCCGATCGAGGATGCGGACGAGGAGGAGGATGCGGACGAGCCGATCGTCGTCGCGCCGCCGCCACCACCGCAGCCGATGGTCCGCTCGATCGGTCCCGGCGGCTTCCAGCGCCAAGGCCCGGGCGACCAGCACCCGCCGGCGACGCCCGCACCGCCGCGCCGGCTGGTCCCGGCAAAGCCATCGGCCGACATGGCCGGCAAGACGAGCCTGCTCGAACTGAGCGACAAGATCTGCAAGTGGCCGCTTGGTCATCCGGGCGAGCCGGATTTCCATTTCTGCGGACAGCCGATCAATCCGGGCTTCCCTTATTGTCTCGATCATTGCTCGGTCGCCTATCAGGCGCAGCTGCCCCGTCGCGATCGCCGCCCGCCGCCGCCGCTGCCGTTCGGCGGCCCGCGCGTCCGCTAGCAGGTGCGGGGGTCCGGCTTGGCCGGACCCTCAGCCCTTCTGCTTGGCTTCCAGCGTCGCCAGCAGCAGCGCATATCCCTTCGGATCGTGGATGCGCAGTTCGTCCAGCGCCTTGCGTGCTCGCTCCAGCGCCGTGCGGCCATATTCCGCCTTCTTGCGCTCCACCTCCGCGGAAATCGCCTTGAGCTTGACCAGAGCTTCCAGCTGCGATGCGTCCCGGCCGTCCGCCAGCGCCAGCACGACCTCGCTGATCTGGCCGATCTGGGCGCCGTATGTCGCGACGTCCTCGACGATCTCGCGCTCCAGTGCAGGATCGCCGGCACCGTTCACCGTCAGGCTCGGCGAGAACAGCTTGAACCACTGGCTGACATCGCCGCTCAGGGGCTGCTCGGTACGGTTCTGATTGAACCAGTTGAGCCAGGGCGCCATCGGCCAGCCCGCCACATTGTCCGCCATCGTCAACTCCCTCGATTCCCGCCGACGCTAGCCGCGACCGTGCATGGTCGCCAGTGCTGGCGTGACGCGGCCGGCGCGCTATAGAACGAACCATGTCCGACGATCTCTTCGCTTCCGGCCCCTCCCCCACGTCTGGCAGCTACGATGCCTCCTCGATCGAGGTGCTGGAAGGGCTGGAGCCGGTGCGCCGCCGCCCCGGCATGTATATCGGCGGCACGGACGAACGCGCCTTCCACCATCTCGCGGCCGAGGTGCTGGACAATGCGATGGACGAGGCGGTTGCCGGCCATGCCAGCCGCATCGACGTCACGCTCGCCGCGGGAGACCGGCTGACCATCGTCGACAATGGCCGCGGCATCCCCGTGGACCCGCACCCGAAATTCC
>CAXTTS010000242.1:0-4504 GCA_964247265.1 uncultured Sphingomonadaceae bacterium | reverse complement strand
AGAATGGCGGCCGGCACGTCCGCTACGTCAACGTCGTGCGCGGCGAGCACGCGATCGGCGCGTGGCGGGGCGGGGCTGCGCGCTATGCGATCCCGGCGGCGGCGCTGGCGGTGCCGGGCGCGGATCGCTACGCCGTGCTGCTGCAGGAGCCGAACGCCGGGCCGATCCTCGCCGCGCTCTATCTGTAGCGCGATCTGCCGTGAAGGCGTGACAGCGGAGGCCGCCCCGCTATGATCGCCGCGATGAGCAGCGCCCCCGCCGACGCCCCGACCGAACAATCCGCAAGCGGCCTGGGCGCCTATCTGGAGAAGGCGCCGCTCGCGGCCCTGTTCCTCGGCATCTCGTCGGGCTTCCCCTATGCGCTGATCGCGGCGACGCTCACCACCCGGCTCGCCCAGTCGGGTGTCGACAAGAAGAGCGTGACTGCCTTCAGCCTCGCCATCCTGGTCTATAATCTGAAGCCGCTATGGGCCTGGGCGGTGGACGGCGTGCGCTTGCCACTGCTCGGGCGGCTGGGCCAGCGGGTGTCGTGGATGCTGCTTGCCGGCGCGCTGGTCGCGGCGGCGGTGCTGAACCTCGCGTTCACCGGCGGTGGCGGCGATCCTCGTCGGGGTCGCCGGCGCCACGTTCGACATCGTCATCGATGCCTATCGGATCGAAATCCTCGAGCCGCGCCAGCTCGGCGTGGGCGCGGGCATGTCGCAATATGGCTATCGGATCGGCAGCGTCGCCGCCGGCGCGCTGGCGCTGGTCCTGTCGGCGCGGATCGGCTGGGACGGCGGCTATGCCGTCTGCGCGGCGTTCGTGCTGCCGGCGATGCTTACCGCGCTGCTGATCGGCGAGCCGGCGCGACGCCGAGCCGCGGCGGCGCGGCGCGGCCTGGGCGCGGTGGCGGCCTCGATCGCCGGCCCGTTCGTGGAGTTCTTCCAGCGCCAGGGCGCCGGCGCGGCTATGCTGATCCTAAGCTTCATCCTGCTCCACAAGATCGGCGACACGCTGAGCCAGCTCACCGTGCGGCTGCTCTACAACGATCTCGGCTATTCGAACGACCAGATCGCGCTCTACGATGTCGGCTTCGGCTTCTGGGCCTATCTGGCCGGCGTGTTCATCGGCGGCCTGCTCTTTGCGAGGATGGGGCTCAAGCGATCGGTGATGCTGAGCCTGTGGCTGATGGCGATCACCAATCTCGGCTTCGCCGCGCTCGCCGCGACGCACGCTCACTCGAGCTGGGCGATGGCGGGGACGCAGTGCCTGGAGAACGTCGCCAGCGGCATCGGCGGCGTGACCGTGGTCGCCTATTTCTCGGCGCTCTGCGACCTGCGCTTCACCGCCGCGCAGTTCGCCCTCATCTCCTCGGCCGCCAGCATCGTCGGCCGCCTCGTCACCGGCACGAGCGCCGGCCGGCTGATCGACGCGATCGGCTATGTCGACTTCTACCTGCTCACCTTCGTGGTGGCGTTGCCGGGCATATTCCTGTTCTGGCTGCTGGTCCGGCTGGGGCTGGTCGATCGCGCGATCGGCAGCGCTGGCGTGGCCGGCGAGGGCGATGCGCGCGCCGGCACCGGCTGAGCTCAGTCGGTCGCGAGCGGCCGGCCGAGGTCCGCGAACGCCTGCGCCAGCGCCTGCGCGCTGGAGAGCGCGCCGATGCACTCGCGCAGACCGAGCATCGTGGCGAGTGCTCGATGCGCGCCGAGCGGATCGGCAAGCGACACCGCGACCGCTTCGACCAGCGTGGCTTCAGACGCGGTGGTGCGCGGACAGCAGCAGGGCGCGACCATCAGCTTGCGGCTAGACACGCGCGATAGCTGGGCCGCCAGCGCGCGCAGCAGCACCAGCGGACGGCGATAGCTGCGGCCGAAGACGGTCAGCATCGCATGCGCCGCAGAGGCATCGTTGAGGCCGTGCGCGGCGACCCGGCGGAACACATAGAGCAGCAGCCGCCGGTTGGCGCATTCCGGCACGGCGCCGGGCAGGAGGGTGGAAAGCTCGCTCATCTCTGCGTTCATGCTGAGGCTCCATGGCGGTGGCGCGGACAATCAGCACGACCCGCTATTGCAAGTCAATCGCAATTAGAGGCGATGGATAGCTATGCGGGCAGGCTGCCGTCCTCGACCAGCGCCGCGCCCGCGAGATAGAGCGAGCCGCCGATCAGCACCACCGGCGGGTGCGCCGGATCGGCGTCGCGAGTGATGGCATCGAGTGCTGTGGCAATGCCGGGAGCGGCCTCGGCGGCGATGCCGGCAGCGCGCGCCAGCGCGGCGAACGCCTCCGGCTCGTGGTGGGCATGGCCGGGCACCGGCACCGTCCGGACCGAGGCGGCGCGGCCGGCGAACGGCTTCAGCACGCCCGCCGGATCCTTGTTCGCCAGGAGCCCGATGACCAGGTGGAACGGCCGGTGCTTTGCCGCCGAGCGGAAGAAGTCGGCGATCGCGCGCGCGCAGGCCGGGTTGTGGAGCCCGTCCAGCCACAGCGTCGCGCCTTCGGGAAGCCGCGCGGCGAGCGCACCGTCGAGCCGTTGCAGCCGTGCCGGCCATTCCGCCCAGCCCATCGCCGCCCGGATCGCGGACGGCGGCACGGCGATCGCCCGCTGATGGCGGAGCATCGCTGTGGCCAGCCCGGCATTCACCGCCTGGTGCGCACCGGGCAGGCGCGGCAGCGGCAGCTCGAGCTCGCCCTGCTCGTCGCGGTAATGGAGCCGCTGGCGATAGACCGAAGCATCCCATGCGCCGCCCTTGGGCAGCCAGTTGGCGCCGGCAAGCGCGGCCGCCTGGCCGACCCGGTTGGCGAGCAGCGCCGGATAATGGAAGGTGAGCAGCGGCACGCCGCGCTTGGCGATGCCGGCCTTCTCGGCGGCGATGTCCTCGATCCGATCGCCGAGGAACGCCTGATGGTCGACGGCGATCTGGGCGATGCCGGTGACGACAGGTGCCGCGATCACGTTGGTCGCATCGAGCCGCCCGCCGAGTCCGACCTCGATCACGCAGGCATCCGCGGGCACGCGCGCGAAGGCCAGGAAGGCGGCGGCGGTCGTCACCTCGAAGAAGCTCGCGCCGACATCGTCGCCGACGTCCAGCACCTCGGCGAGCAGCTCCGCCAACAGTGCATCGTCGATCAAACGGCCGGCGAGACGAATGCGTTCGTTGAAGCGAACCAGATGCGGGCTGGTGAAGACGTGGGCGGTGTGGCCGGCCGCCTCGATCGCCGCGCGCAGATAGGCGCAGACCGACCCCTTGCCGTTCGTGCCGGCGACGTGGAAGACGGGCGGCAGCCGCGTCTCGGGATTGCCGAGCCGGTCGAGCAGAGTGCTGATCCGCTCCAGCCCCAGGATGTCCGCCCCGGGCGACAGCAGCGACAGCCGGTCGAGCTGCCGTTGCACGCGCGGATCGGAGGAGATCGCATGGTCAGCCACGGCCGACCCGATCGCTCACGCAGCGACGTCCCGCGGCACCAGATAGTCGATCAGGCTGGCCAGCGTCTCGCGCAGCTTGTGGCGGTGCACGACCATGTCGAGCATGCCGTGGTCGAGGAGATATTCGGCGCGCTGGAACCCCTCGGGCAGCTTCTCGCGGATCGTCGATTCGATCACCCGCTGGCCGGCGAAGGCGATCAGCGCTCCCGGCTCGGCGATCTGGACGTCGCCGAGCATCGCGTAGGAGGCGGTGACGCCGCCGGTTGTTGGGTCCGTCAACACCACGATATAGGGAAGGCGCGCCTCCTGCAGCTTCTGCACCGCGACGGTCGTCTTCGGCATCTGCATCAGCGACAATATGCCTTCCTGCATCCGGGCGCCGCCGGCGGCGGTGAAGATGATGTACGGGCAGCGCCCGGCCACCGCCGCCTCGATCCCGGCGACGAAGGCGGCGCCGACGCCGAGCCCCATCGATCCGCCGATGAACGCGAAGTCTTGGACGCCGATCACGGCCGACTTGCCCTCGATCGAACCCTTGGCGTTGACGAGCGCCTCCTGCTCGCCGGTGGTCTGCCGCGCGCTCTTGAGGCGGTCGGTATAGCGCTTCAGATCGCGGAACTTCAGCGGATCTTCGCGCACCTGTGGCGGCGGCAGCAGCGTGTAGATGCCGCCGTCGAACAGCGCGTCGAACCGCGCGTCGGGCCCGATCCGGCCATGATGGCCGCATTTCGGGCAGACCGACTGGTTCTCTTCATATTCCTTGACGAACACCATCTGTCCGCAGCCCGGGCACTTGTGCCAGAGGTTGTCGGGCGTCTCGCGTTTGGCGATGAACGGGATCGACTGGCGGACTCGGGTGAGCCAGCTCATGCCGCCATCTCCCTGCGCGCCCCGCGCACCGCGCCGCTCAGGCCGGCGACCGTATCGCGCACCGCCGCCGCCGGGTCCCGGCCCGCGGCAAGCGCTCCGGCGATGACCTCGATGACCGCCGAGCCGACGACGACGCCGTCGGCCAGGCGGGCAACGGCGGCGGCCTGGTCGGGGGTGCGGATACCGAAGCCGACCGCCACCGGCAGGTCGGTCGCGGCCTTGAGG
>CAXTTS010000241.1:3752-4518 GCA_964247265.1 uncultured Sphingomonadaceae bacterium | reverse complement strand
GCTATCGGTGGTGCGCGCCGCCGTGCTGTATGTGATGCGCGCGCTGGTGGACGAGCCGATCCCGCTGAACGACGGCTGCCTGGCGCCGGTGGAGATCGTGGTGCCGGAAGGGTGCATGCTGAACCCGCTTTATCCGGCGGCCGTGGTGGCGGGGAATGTGGAGACGAGCCAGGTCGTCACCGATGCGCTGTTCGGCGCGCTGGGCGCGATGGCCGGATCGCAGGGGACGATGAACAACTTCACGTTCGGCGACGAGACGCGGCAATATTACGAGACGATCGCCGGCGGATCGGGCGCCGGGCCGGGCTTTGCCGGCGCGGACGTGGTGCAGACACACATGACGAACAGCCGGCTGACCGATCCGGAGGTGCTGGAAACGCGCTTTCCCGTGCTGGTCGAGGAATTCTCGATCCGGCGCGGATCGGGCGGCGACGGCGCGACGCGCGGAGGCGACGGAGCGGTTCGCCGCATCCGCTTTCGTGCGGCGATGCGGGCGGGCATTCTGGCCAATCACCGTCGGGTGCCGCCATTCGGGCTGGCGGGCGGCGCGGACGGCGCTGTCGGGGTCAACCGGGTGGAGCGGGCGGACGGGACGATCAAGCCCCTGCCCGCCACCGCCGCGGTGGACATGGCGCCGGGCGACCTGTTCGTGATCGAGACGCCGGGCGGCGGCGGCTATGGGCCGGTCGGCGGGAACAAGGCCGGCTGATGCTGGTGCTGGCCGGCATCGCGGTGATCGTCGCGGGGTTCCTGCTGCGGTTCAACC
>CAXTTS010000241.1:0-3742 GCA_964247265.1 uncultured Sphingomonadaceae bacterium | reverse complement strand
CATGGCGCCCGGAGACCTGTTCGTGATCGAGACGCCCGGCGGCGGCGGTTACGGCGGAAGCGGGGCCGGCTGATGTTGGTGCTGGCCGGCATCGCGGTGATCGTCGCGGGGTTCCTGCTGCGGTTCAACCCGCTGCTGGTGGTGGCCGCCTCCGCGCTCGTCACCGGGCTGGCGGCGGGGATCGATCCGCTGGCGATCGTCGCGGCGTTCGGCAAGGCCTTCAACGACGCGCGCTATGTGACGGCGATCTATATCGTGCTGCCGGTGATCGGCCTGCTGGAACGGCATGGCCTGCAGGCGCAGGCGCGCGGGCTGATCGCGGGTTTGCGCGGGGCGACGGTGGGGCGGCTGCTGATCGGCTATCTGCTGTTCCGCCAGATCAGCGCGGCGATGGGCCTCACCTCGATCGCCGGCCATCCGCAGACGGTGCGCCCGCTAATCGCGCCGATGGCCGAGGCGGCGGCGGAAGGCGCCACCGGCGGCACCGGCGAGGCGGAGCGGGTGAAAGCGCTGGCCGCCGCGACCGACAATATCGGCCTGTTCTTCGGCGAGGACATCTTCATCGCGATCGGATCGATCCTGCTGATGAAGGGCGTGCTGGAGGGTTATGGCATCAGGCTGGAGCCGTTCCAGCTTTCGATCTGGGCGATACCGAGCGCGATCGCCGCTTTCCTGATCCACGGCGCGCGGCTTCTGTGGCTCGATCGGCGGCTGAAGCGCGGATGATCGGGCTGGGCTTCGTCTATGCAGCGGCGGGCGCCGTGTTCGCCGCCTTCGCTATGCTGTGCGCGATCGACCGGCCGCGCCGGCTGGCCAACGCCGGCTTCCATGCCCTGATCGCGCTGAGCTTCTTCGCCGGCGACCGGATCGGCGACCTCGGCAACGGCGGGCTGGTGATCGCGCTGGTGGCGATTGCCGCCTTCGGCCGGATGCGGCGGGGCGAAGCGGCGGCGGCGGACGAGCGGCCGCGCGGCAACCGGCTGTTCCTCGTCGCGCTGATCGTGCCGGCGACCGCGCTGGCGGGGACGCTGGGCTTTCGCCACCTGCCCGCGCTGATCGATGCCAGGCAGGTGACTTTGGTGTCGCTGGTGCTGGGCGTGCTGCTGGCGCTGGGCGTGCTGTACGCATGGCTGCGGCCTGCCCCCGCCGCGCCGTTTCGCGAGGGGCGGCGGCTGATGGATGCGGTGGGCTGGGCGGCGGTGCTGCCGCAGATGCTGGCGAGCCTGGGCGCGGTGTTCGCGCTGGCGGGGGTGGGCGATGTGGTCGGCGGGCTGGCCGGGCGGGCGATCCCGGCGGGCAGCCTGATCGGCGCGGTGGCAGCGTTCGGGCTGGGCATGGCGCTGTTCACGATCGTGATGGGCAACGCCTTTGCCGCCTTCCCGGTGATGATGGCGGCGATCGGCGTGCCTTTGCTGATCCACCGGCATCATGGCGATCCGGCGATCGTGGCGGCGGTGGGGATGCTGGCCGGCTTCTGCGGCACGCTGCTGACGCCGATGGCGGCGAACTTCAACATCGTGCCCGCCGCCCTGCTGGAGCTGCGCGACCGCAACGGCGTGATCCGCGCGCAGGCGCCGACCGCGCTGCCGCTGCTCGCCTTCAACCTGATCCTGCTCTACGCGATGCTGCGATGACGCTGCTCGACCCCATGCTCGCCGGCCGTTTCGCGCGGCTGACGCTCGGCCATCTCGGCCGCGAATATCCGCACAAGCTGGATCATGTGCTGAACGGGCCGGCGGACGCCGCGACGCCGGCGGCGCTGCACCCGATCTTCCACGGCAGTTTCGACTGGCATAGCTGCGTGCATGGCTGGTGGCAGATGCTTCGCCTGCTGCGGCTGTTCCCCGACATGGCCGAGGCGGCCGCGATTCGCGCGCGCGCCGATGCGATGCTGGTTGCGGAGAAGGCGGCGGGCGAACTGGCCTATCTCGACCGGCCGGGCAGCGGCGGCTTCGTGCGGCCTTATGGCTGGGCGTGGCTGCTGGCGCTGCACGGCGAGGCGGCGCGGCATGGCGGCACCGGCTGGGGCGAGGCGCTGGCGCCGCTGGCCCATGCCTTCGCCGCCCGCTTCCGCGCCTTTTTGCCGAAGCTGACCTACCCGATCCGCGTCGGCACCCACTTCAACACCGCCTTCGCGCTGGTGCTGGCGAAGGAGTGGGCCGACGAGCATGATCCGGCACTGGCGGCGCTGATCGGCGAGCGAACCACCGCCTGGTACGCGGGGGATCGCGCCTGCCAGGCGTGGGAGCCGGGCGGAGACGACTTCCTCTCCCCCGCGCTCACCGAGGCGCTGCTGATGAGCCGGGTGTTGCCGGCGGCGGATTTCGCGCGCTGGTTCGCCGCGTTCCTGCCCGATCTGGCGACAGGCGAGCCCGCCACCCTGTTTGCGCCGGCGACGGTATCCGATCGCAGCGACGGCAAGATCGCCCATCTCGACGGGCTGAACCTCAGCCGCGCCTGGTGCTGGCGCTCGCTGGCGCGGCTGCTCGATCCCGCGCTGGCCGGCCTCGCGCAAGGCGCGGCGGAGCGGCATCTTGCCGCCGCTCTGCCGCATCTGGCCGACGATTATATGGGCGAGCATTGGCTGGCGACCTATGCGCTGCTGGCGCTGACCGCCTGATTTCGGGAGATCGCGATGCGCCGCCTGTTGCTCGTCATGCTGGTGCTGGGGTCCGGGGTGGCCGATGCGGCGCCGCTCTGTCGCGACAGCAAGGGGCTGTTCACCCCCTGCCCGCCCGAGACGCGGGCGCAGCGCGAGAAACGGGCGAAGGTGGCCGCTGCCCGGCCGGTAACGACCGAGGCGACGGTCGCCCGGGCGGCCCGGCCGAGGAAGGCGCCGCTGGTGGGCCGCGCGAAGCTGTGCCGCGATACGAAGGGATTGTTCACGCCGTGCGCGTGACACAGGCATCGGTAAAGACTTTACAGATCGACCGATGAGGCTGACGGCTTCGTGACGCCGCCACGTCGCGCCACGGCGATTTCCCGAGATTGCCGGCGTTCCGGTCTGTACGCATCCTTGCAAATCTTCAGCAGGGAAGCATGATGACGTATCAGGATCATATCAGCCGGACCGACCAGCTCATTCGCAGCCACGATGGCGCGTGGGACGGGATCGATGCGGAGGCGGTGGCGCGGATGCGGTTGCAGAACCGCTTTCGCACCGGACTGGAGATAGCGCGCTACACAGCCGGCATCATGCGGCGCGACATGGCCGCCTATGATGCTGATCCGGCGGCCTACACCCAGTCGCTCGGCTGCTGGCACGGCTTCATTGGCCAGCAGAAGATGATCGCGATCAAGAAGCATTTCGGCACCACCAAGGGCCGCTACCTCTATCTTTCCGGCTGGATGATCGCGGCATTGCGATCGGAATTCGGCCCGCTGCCCGACCAGTCGATGCACGAGAAGACGAGCGTGCCGGCGCTGATCGAGGAACTCTACACCTTCCTGCGGCAGGCCGATGCGCGCGTGCTGGGCATGATGTTCCGCGAGCTGGACGCCGCGCGCGAGGCCGGCAACGCGATCGAGGCGCAGCGTTTGATGCACGCGATCGAACAGCACGAGACCCATGTCGTGCCGATCATTGCCGATATCGACGCAGGCTTCGGCAATGCCGAGGCGACCTACCTGCTCGCCAAGAAGATGATCGAGGCCGGCGCCTGCGCGCTCCAGATCGAGAACCAGGTTTCCGACGAGAAGCAGTGCGGCCACCAGGACGGCAAGGTGACGGTGCCGCACGAGG
>CAXTTS010000240.1:0-4528 GCA_964247265.1 uncultured Sphingomonadaceae bacterium | reverse complement strand
CCTGAAGCTGGTGCGTCTACCAATTCCGCCATCTGGGCACGGGGTAGGCGGCGGCCTTTAGGGGAGGGTTGCGGCGCTTGTCAACCACGGTCGGCATGGGGCATGGCGAACGGCGAGAACGGCAAGGGACGCACGAACATGGATCGGCTGGTAACGCTCTTCGGGGGGGGCGGCTTTCTCGGGCGCTACGTCACGCAGGAACTGCTGCGTGGCGGCGCGCGCGTGCGCGTGGCGGAGCGTGATCCGCGCAAGGCGTGGTTCCTCAAGCCGCTCGGCGGGCTTGGGCAGACGCAGTTCGCCGCCGTCGACATCACCGATCCCGGCAGCGTCGCCCGCGCCGTCGCCGGCTCCGATGCGGTGGTGAACCTCGTTGGCATCCTCAAGGGGCGGTTCGATCCGATCCACGTCGCCGGCGCGCGCAACGTGGCGGAGGCGGCGCGCGCCACCGGCGCGGGCGCGTTGGTGCAGGTGTCCGCGATCGGCGCCGATCCGGCCTCGCCATCGGCCTACGGGCGCAGCAAGGGCGAGGGCGAGGCGGCGGTTCGGGCCGCCTTCCCGGCAGCGACGATCATCCGCCCGTCCATCCTGTTCGGTCCGGAGGATCAGTTCGTCAGCCGCTTCGCCACGCTCGCCCGGCGGCTGCCGATCCTGCCGGTGATCCGCGGCGCGGCGAAGTTCCAGCCGGCCTATGTCGACGATGCCGCCCGCGCGATCGCGGCGGCGGCGCTCGATCCGGCGCGTCACGGCGGCCATGTCTACGAGCTGGGCGGGCCGGAGGTGATCTCCATGCGCGAACTCAACGTCTGGATCGCGAACGCCATCGGCCGCAAGGTCGCGATCATGGATGTGCCGGACGAACTGGCCGGGCTGATGGCCCGGTTCGGCGGCGGCCTGCCGGGATCGCCGATGACGCACGACCAGTGGCTGATGCTGCAACGGGACAATGTCGTGGCGGCGGGCGCGGAGGGCTTTGCCGCGTTCGGCATCGCCCCCTCCCCGCTCTCCGCGCTCGCGCCCGGGTGGCTCGTCCGCTACCGCCGCAACGGCCGCTTCGCCAAGGTGCGCGGGCAGGCCGCCTGAGCCGCCGTTCCTAGTCCAAGATGCACCGGCGCGTCGCCGGTGCGATCGCCTGCGCGCACCGCGCCGGCCAGCCGGGTGAACGTTCATGGGTCCGTCGCTGCTCGTCATCATCCTGCTCGGCATCGTCGAGGGCCTGACCGAGTTCATTCCCGTATCCTCCACCGGCCATCTCGTGCTGGCGGGCGAGCTGCTCGGCTTTCACGGCCAATCCTCCGCCACCTTCGATATCGTCATCCAGCTCGGCGCGATCCTGGCGGTGGTGGTGCTCTATTTCCGGCGCTTTACCGCCGTGGCAGGGGGCCTGCTCCGGCGCGATCCGCAGGCGATCGCCTTCACCCGCAACGTCTTCCTCGGCTTCCTGCCCGCGCTGGTGATCGGCGCACTCGTCTACAAGGCGATCAAGGCGATGCTGGAGACGCCGATCATCGTCGCGGTGGCGCTGATCGTCGGCGGCATCGCGATCCTGGTGATCGAGCGCGCGGTCAAGACATACCGGATCTTCTCGATCGAGGCGATGAGCGGGCGGACGGCGCTCGGCATCGGCGTGATCCAGTGCCTGTCGATGATCCCCGGCATCAGTCGTTCGGGCGCCACGATCATGGGCGCGCTGACGCTGGGCGTGGAGCGCAAGACGGCGGCGGAATATAGTTTCTTCCTGGCAATCCCAGTGATGCTCGCCGCCTCCGCCAAGGAATTGTGGGAGCAGCGCCATGCCCTCGGCGGCAACGACTGGACGGCCATCGGAACTGGCTTCGTGGTCTCTTTCGTCGTCGCGCTGGTGGTGATCCGCCTATTTATCGCGATCGTCTCGCGCCACGGCTTCGCGCCGTTCGCTTGGTATCGCATCGTCGCAGGATCGGCCGCGCTGATCTGGCTGCACGCAAGGTAGGTCCGGTTCGGTCGTTCTTTGTCACGGTCGCAGGATGGAGATCATTTACCTGCGAAAATACTTCGATTTCTATGGCAGTAGAGCTGTCCTTCAAGGTAATTTGAGCATGACTCTCCTCGGTGAACGCGCTAGAAGGTGCGCGAGGGAGACTGTTGATGGCCGAAAACCCGATGCTGTCCTTCGTTCGCGTCGGACAGGATTATCCCGCCAAGCGCGCGGCGGATGAGCGCAACGACGATTTTCGCGAGATCGCCAGCCGCTACGCCATCGCCAAGGCGGAGGAGCAGTCGTCGCGCTGTTCGCAATGCGGTGTGCCCTATTGCTCCACCCATTGCCCACTGCACAACCACATTCCGGACTGGCTGCGGCTCACCGCCGAGGGCCGCCTGCGCGAAGCCTATGAGCTGAGCAACGCCACCTCGACCATGCCGGAGATCTGCGGCCGCATCTGCCCGCAGGACCGGCTGTGCGAGGGCAATTGCGTCATCGAATTTTCTGGTCATGGCGCCGTCACGATCGGCTCCGTCGAGAAGTTCATCACCGATACCGCGTGGGAGGAAGGCTGGGTCGAGCCGATCGCCCCCCTGCCCGATCGCGGCCAGTCGATCGGCGTCATCGGCGCCGGCCCGGCGGGACTGACCACTGCCGAGCTGATGCGCGCGCGCGGCTATGAGGTCCACGTCTATGATCGCCACGATCGTGCCGGCGGGCTGCTCACCTACGGCATTCCGGGCTTCAAGCTGGAAAAGGAGGTGGTGATGCGCCGCGTCCGCCGGCTGGAGGAGGCGGGCATCATCTTCCATTATGATTTCGCCGTCGGCCGCAATGCCAGCCTTGCCGATCTGCGGGCGAAGCATGATGCGCTGCTGATCGCGACAGGCGTCTACAAACCGCGCGCGATCAAGGCGCCGGGGGTCGGCACGCCGGGCATCGTCGATGCGCTCGATTATCTCACCGCGTCCAACCGCAAGGGCTTCGGCGACGCGGTGCCCGCGTTCGACGATGGCAGCCTTGATGCCGCCGGCAAGAATGTCGTCGTGATCGGCGGCGGCGATACCGCGATGGATTGCGTCCGCACTGCGGTCCGCCAGGGCGCGACGTCGGTGAAGTGCCTTTATCGCCGCGATCGCGCCAACATGCCGGGCTCGCAGCGCGAGACGAAGAATGCCGAGGAGGAAGGCGTCGAGTTCGTCTGGCTCTCCGCGCCGGAAGCGTTCGATGGCGAGGCCACGGTCGGCGGCGTGCGCGCCACGAAGATGCGGCTCGGCGCGCCCGACGCCTCCGGCCGCCGCGCGCCGGAAGCACATGCCGGCAGCGAGTTCCGCCTCGATGCCGATCTCGTCGTCAAGGCGCTCGGCTTCGATGCGGAGGATCTGCCGCGGCTGTTCGGCGCGGAGGATCTGTCGGTCACGCGCTGGGGCACGGTCCGGATCGACCACAAGACGATGCAGACCAGCCTGCCCGGCGTGTTCGCCGCCGGCGACATCGTGCGCGGTGCCAGCCTCGTCGTATGGGCGATCCGCGACGGGCGCGACGTGGCCGAACGGATGCACCTGTACCTGAAGGCAAAGGCGAAAGCCGCGCCGCTGCGCGAAGCCGTCGCCGCCTGAGCCTGCCGATCACCCTGAGAAGGGAAGACCATGATGACCTACGATAACCCCGCCGCCTCCGATGCCGAGCGCGCCCGCATCGCCGAACATGGCATGTACCGCCCGGAATATGAGGGCGATGCCTGTGGCGTCGGCCTCGTCGCCGCCACCGACGGCAAGGCCTCGCGCCGGGTCGTCGCCGCCGCGATCGATGCGTTGAAGGCGGTGTGGCATCGCGGTGCTGTGGATGCGGACGGCAAGACCGGCGATGGCGCCGGCATCCATGTCGATCTGCCGATCCGCTTCTTCGACGATGCGATCGAACATGCCGGCCACAAGCCGCTGCCGAACCGGCTCGCGGTCGGCATGGTCTTCCTGCCGCGCACCGATCTGGCCGCGCAGGAAATGTGCCGCACGATCGTGGAGTCCGAGATCATCGATTTCGGCTACACCATCTATGGCTGGCGGCAGGTGCCGGTCGATGTCTCGGTGATCGGCGAGAAGGCGAAGTCGCTGCGGCCGGAGATCGAGCAGATCATGATCGCCGGGCCGCTGCCCGATGCCGCCTCGCAGGCCGAGTTCGAGAAGGATCTCTACCTCGTCCGCCGCCGGATCGAGCGCAAGGTGATCGAGGCGCAGATCAACGGCTTCTATGTCTGCTCGCTGTCGTGCCGGTCGATCATATACAAGGGCCTGTTCCTCGCCGAGGCGCTGTCGGTCTTCTATCCGGACCTTCAGGACGAACGCTTCGTCAGCCGGGTGGCGATCTTCCACCAGCGTTATTCCACCAACACCTTTCCGCAATGGTGGCTGGCTCAGCCGTTCCGCACGCTGGCGCATAATGGCGAGATCAACACGATCCGCGGCAACAAGAACTGGATGAAAAGTCACGAGATCAAGATGGCGGCGCTCAGCTTCGGCGAGCATTCGGAGGAGATCAAGCCGCTGATCCCGGCCGGCGCGTCCGACA
>CAXTTS010000239.1:0-4565 GCA_964247265.1 uncultured Sphingomonadaceae bacterium | reverse complement strand
ACCCGCATCCTGTCCGAACAATCGCGGATCAGCTCCGAAAACCTGCGCATGGGCAAGATCAGCCAGCAGGATTTCCGCGATCTCGCCCGCGCCGCCGCCGATCTGGAAACACTGCCGCTTTATATCGATGACACGCCCGGCCTGACGATCGCCGCGCTGCGCACCCGCGCCCGCCGGCTGAAGCGCCAGCGCGGCATCGATCTGGTGATCGTTGATTACCTTCAGCTGCTCCAGGGCTCCGGCAAGTCGTCGGACGGCAACCGCGTGCAGGAAATCTCGGAGATCAGCCGCGGCCTCAAGCAGCTGGCCAAGGAACTGCACGTCCCGGTGATCGCCCTGTCGCAGCTGAGCCGCGCGGTGGAAAGCCGCGAGAATAAGCGGCCGATGCTGTCCGATCTGCGCGAATCCGGCTCGATCGAGCAGGATGCCGACATGGTGATGTTCGTCTATCGCGAGGAATATTACGTCAACTTCCAGAAACCCAAGGAGGCGTCGCGCGATGCTGGCGACGATGTCGCCACGGTGGCGGCGTTCGAGGATTGGCAGCGCCAGATGGCCGACGCGCACGGGCTGGCGGAGGTGGTGATCGCCAAGCAGCGCCACGGCTCCACTGGCACCGTCACGCTGAAGTTCGAAAGCAAATTCACCCGCTTCGCCGATCTGGCGGACGACGCCTATCTGCCCGATCGTCGTTGATCCCCTGTCCGCGACGGGGCAGGTGACGCCGCCGCCCGCTTTTTGTATCGCCCCCCGGTGACGCCCGCTTCCTCCCCCCTTCGCCTCGATCTGGATGGTGCGGCGCTCGTCGCCAACTGGCGCTGGTTCGCCGCTCAGGGGGGCGGCGCGGCATGTGGCGCGGCGGTGAAGGCGGACGGCTATGGCCTCGGCGCGCGCGGGGTGGTGGCGCGGCTGGCGGCGGCCGGTTGCCGCCATTTCTACGTCGCGACCTGGGCGGAACTGGCGGCTTTGGGTGAACTGCCGTCGGGTGTCGGCGTTTCCGTGCTTCACGGGGTGCGGGCGGAGGATATGGCGATGGCGCTCGCTTCGCCCGCGCGGCCGGTGCTGAACACGCCCGCGATGGTGGCGCGCTGGAAGGCGGCGGGGCAAAGCCGGCCGTGCGACGTGATGGTCGATACCGGCATGAACCGGCTGGGCCTCACGCCGGAGGAGGCGAGGTCGGGGCTGCTGGATGGTCTCGCGATCGATACGCTGATGAGCCACCTCGCTTCCGCCGACGAACCGGAAAGCCTGCTCAACCAGCGCCAGTTCGCCGCTTTCTCCGATCTGAAGCTTGGCATACCGGCCCGTCGCTACAGCCTGGCCAACTCCGCCGGCATCTGCCTCGGCGCGCGATATGCCTTCGATGTCACCCGTCCCGGTCTCGGCCTGTACGGCGGTACGCCGGGCCCGGCGGCGGCGGGGCAGATCGCGCAGGTGGTGCGGCCGCACGCGCAGGTGGTGCAGGTGCGCGCCGTGCCCGGCGGCGCCACGATCGGCTATGGCGCCACCTTCGTCGCACCCGCGCCGATGCAGGTCGCGATCCTCAACCTCGGCTATGCGGACGGCTATCTGCGTGCGTTCGCCGGTAAGGGCAGGGCGATCGCCGGCGGCGTGCCGTGCCCGCTCGTCGGCCGTGTCTCGATGGATCTGATCGCCATCGATGTTTCCGCCGCGCCCGCCGTGGCCGAGGGCGACTGGCTGGCGATCGAGTATGACCTGCCGGCCGCCGCCGCCGCCAGCGGCCTCTCGCAATATGAGTTGCTGACTGGCCTCGGCCACCGCTATCTGCGCCGATGGATATGACTGGTTCGCGTATAGCAGCGGCGGCGTTCGCCTTCTTCGCCGGCATCGGCTCCGTTCTGACAGGGTTGCTGGCCGCCATCGGCCGCGTCACCACCTTCGCGCTGACGACGATCCGGCGGGCGTTCACCCCGCCTTATTACCCGGGCAAGCTGTTCGAGCAGATCGCCCACATCGGCTGGTTCTCGCTGCCGGTCGTCGGCCTCACCGCGATCTTCACCGGCGCCGCGCTGGCACAGCAAAGCTTCACCGCCGGATCGCGCTTCAACGCGCAGTCCACCGTGCCGGCCATCGTCGTCATCAGCATCGTGCGCGAACTGGGGCCGGTGCTGGTCGGCCTGATGGTCGCGGGCCGCGTCGCCTCGGCGATGGCGGCGGAACTGGGGACGATGCGCGTGACCGAACAGCTCGATGCGATGACAACCTTGCGCACCGATCCGTTCCGCTACCTGATAGCGCCGCGCCTGTTCGCCTCCGTGCTGGCGCTGCCGGTGCTGGTACTGATCGCCAACTGCATCGGCATCTTCGGTGGTTACCTGATCTCGGTCCACAAGCTCGGCTTCAACGCCACCAACTATCTGAACGTGTCCCGCGAATATCTTGAAGCGGACGATATGGGGATGGCGCTGGTGAAGGCCGCGGTGTTCGGCTTCTTCATCGCGCTGATGGGCTGTTTCCACGGTTATCACGCGGGCGGGGGCGCCGCCGGGGTGGGCAATGCGACGCGCAGCGCGGTGGTGACGGCCTTCATCCTGATCCTGATCTCCAATCTCCTTATTACTGTGATGGCCTTCGGATGAGCGCCTACAAGATCGAGATGGACGACGTCGCCAAGACGTTCGGCGGCAACAAGGTGCTGGATGGCGTAAAGCTGGCGATCGAGCCCGGCGAGTCGGTGGCGATCATCGGCCAGTCCGGCTCCGGCAAGTCGGTCACGCTCAAATGCATCCTCGGCCTGGTCAAGCCGGATCGCGGATCGATCCTCGTCGACGGGCTGGAAGTGGTGGGCGCCCGCGCCAGGGAGATGGCGGAGCATCGCGCCAAGTTCGGCCTGCTGTTCCAGGGCGGCGCGCTGTTCGACTCGTTGCCTATCTGGCGCAACGTCACCTTCGGGCTGACGCAGGGGCGCAATCTCGAGCCGGCGCGGATGCGCAAGATCGCCGAGGAAAATCTGGAGCGGGTCGGCCTTGACGCACGCATCCTGAACCTCCGCCCCAGCGAGCTTTCCGGCGGCATGCAGAAGCGCGTGGCGCTGGCCCGAGCGATCGCGCCCCGGCCGGAGATCATCTTCTTCGACGAGCCGACCACCGGGCTTGATCCGATCCGCGCCGACGTCATCAACGATCTGATCGTCAGCCTGGTCGACGATCTCGGCGTCACGGCGCTGACGATCACGCACGATATGGCGTCCGCCCGCAAGATCGCGCATCGCGTGGCGATGCTGTACCAGGGCAAGATCATCTGGCGCGGCCCGCGTGACCGTCTTTATGACTCGGGCAATCCCTACGTCGACCAGTTCGTCCAGGGGCGCGCGGACGGCCCGATCTCATAGGCCAGGGCGATCATGGTGAGCGGTTTTTCCAGTTGGCGATCCCCGCGCCCGCTTCCTATCTCCCGCCTGGTAGGCACAAACAGGAGATTGCCATGCTGGGACGTGAAACCCCGAACGTAACGTTGAAGACCCGCGTGCGCGACGACAGCGTCGACGGCCCGAACCCGTTCCGCTGGGAGGATGTGCACACTGGCGATCTGTTCAAGGGCCAGCGCACCGTCGTGTTCGCGCTTCCCGGCGCGTTCACCCCGACCTGCTCGACCGAGCAGTGCCCGGCCTATGAGCGCAGCTATGACGATCTCAAGGCCGCCGGTGCCGCCGAGGTCTATTGCCTGTCCGTCAACGATGCGTTTGTGATGTTCCAGTGGGGCAAGAATCTCGGGCTGAAGAACACCAAGCTGCTGCCCGATGGATCGGGCGACTTCACCCGGCGCATGGGCATGCTCATCAACAAGGATCATCTCGGCTTTGGCGACCGGTCGTGGCGCTATGCGATGGTAATCGATGATGGCAAGATCGTCGCCTGGTTCGAGGAGCCCGGCATCAATGACGACGGGTCGGACGAGGATCCCTATGGCGTCAGCTCGCCCGACAACGTGCTTGAGTGGCTCAAAAAGAATCCAAAGTAAGTTAGTCCGGCGCGGCGCCACGGCGCCGCGCCGGAACCGCCATCGTCGGCCGGGGGTTCATAGTTCAACCCCTTTTGTCGACAGGACGAATATCGATGGCTACCCGACCTCGCTTCGAGGCGCGTATCGAGCGCGCCTCGCAGTTTTTGACCGACAGCTTCCAGCGTGGCCTCGCCCACTGGAACCGGGAGCGGCTCTGCCCCGGATTTCCCTCCGCCGACTGGCAGAAGACGCTTGAGCGCGACGTGCGGATGGAGCGCCTGCAGGGCGGCTTCATCGAAGAATTGCGAGCCGAGGTCGCCGACGAAGCGGCGGCCGCCCCGACCGAAGCCGGCGCCTTCGTCGCGTGGTTCGAGAATTTGAAGCAGGTCGGCCCGGGGCAGGGCGATCCGCTTTTTCCGTGGCTGGCCGAACAGGCGACGCGCGAGCAGCTCCGCTGGTTCTTCGAGCAGGAAGCGGCCGGTGAGGCCGGCTTCGACGATCTCGTCGCGATGACCCAGGTCAAGCTGCCGGTCCAGGCCAAGCTGGAACTTGCGCGGAATTACTGGGACGAGATGGGCCGCGGCAACGCCAAGGGTATGCAC
>CAXTTS010000238.1:0-4570 GCA_964247265.1 uncultured Sphingomonadaceae bacterium | reverse complement strand
TTGGCTGGGCTATGGTCCTCCTCGTCGCTGGCCATGTCACCGCGGCGCTGGGGCATCATTTTATCGGCCGCGCCGGCACGCTTGGCCGGATGCTGGGGCGCCTCCGCTAAAGCGAGGCGGCGAGCGGCGACGGCAATGATCGGCAGCTCCGTCTCGCCGCTCTCGGTTCGTAGCGCTACGGGTCCAACTCGCGAACGAATGGACGATCCGGGTCGATTTGATAGACCTTGGTCTGAACAGGCCGCCGCGAGGTTATCTTAGCAAGATCTTGTTAACCCGGCCGGGCGAAGCGTGGCGCATCGCGCAACGGGGTTACAGATCGCCATGTCCAAGATGATGCAGGTTCCGCCGACGCTGTGGCTCGACAAGCCGGACGCGTTCTTCGAAGTGGGCCGCAACCTGCGCCAGGCTTTCCGGCCGGCGCTGACCAGCGCGCCCGATCATAAGGCGGACGCTCTGCTGGCGCTGCTGATGGAGACGCCGGTCCACGACATGGCGGCATGCTGAGCAGACACTGATCATAGCTGCGGTCGTCGATCGGATGGGTCGGGCGAGACGTTCGATCAGTTGTAGATCTTATCCATCGGTGGTCTCGGCCACGGCGTACGTGCCGTGGCATTCTGGCCGAACGTGCGCAGCCACGAGGCGAGCTCTCCCGCGTCGAGATTATACCGCCGGCGCGTTTCGTCGGCGCTGAGCAGATCGTCCTCGATCGCGGCGACCACCGTCGCCTTCATGGCCGCCGTCCAGCGGCGATTGAAGCGGTGAGGCAGGTCCTCCTCGGTAACGCCGGTCTTGGGTCGTTGCAGGGCCGCGCCGAAAAGATCACTGGCCTCAAAAGCCATATTCCACTCCTGCCGTCCGCCCAAAAGGGAGCGCGTCGGCTCTATCTGAACGAGATTGCAGCGAATTGGGTTAAGGATGTCGTAACCCACCGATGATCGCAGCGGCTGCGGCAAAGCCACGGCCTTTTTCGGTATCGATCGCCGGCGGGGAGGCCGCGTTGGCTACACCGGCCGAGCGGACGACGGCGCCATTTTGACGGGGAGACCGCGTTCGGAACCGATCCCGCCACGCAATTGGACTTGGTGGCGATAGCGGCGTAGCTCTGACGGGTCAGGCTGCAACATGCCTTCTCCCTTTTTCCGATGCGGAGCAATCCTGATGAAGATCGATCTTGGCGGCAAGCTTGCCATCGTCAGCGGCTCCACCGAGGGCATCGGCTTTGCGATAGCGAAAGGCCTGGCTGAGGCGGGCGCCACCGTGGTCATCAACGGCCGCACCCCCGCGAAGGTCGACGATGCGGTGTCGCGGATCGGCCGGGAGGCGCGGGGGGTGGCGGCCGACCTCAGCGAGCCGGAGGGTCACGCGCGTCTCGTGGCCGCCGAGCCACGCGCGGACATCGTGGTCAGCAATCTGGGCATCTTCCAACCGATCGACTTCTTCGAAACCGACGACGCGGTCTGGGACCGCCACTGGCGGACCAACGTCATGGCCGGGGTTCGCCTCGCGCGCGCCTATCTGCCGGGCATGGCTGCGAACGGCTGGGGCCGATTTCTGCTGCTGGCGTCGGAATCCGCCTTCAATATTCCTGTCGAGATGATCCACTACGGCGTCAGCAAGACGGCTGACGTCGCGCTTGCGCGCGGCCTTGCCAAGCGGATGGCGGGCACCGGCGTCACCGTCAACTCCGTGCTCCCCGGCCCCACGCTTTCCGAAGGCGTCGAGGCGATGCTGGCCGCCGAGCGCGACAGTTCGGGCAAGCCGATCGAAGAGGTGGCCGCCGACTTCGTTCAGGAACATCGGTCCAGCTCGATCATCCGGCGCGCGGCGAGCGTGCAGGAGGTTGCCAACATGGTGGTCTATCTCGCCTCGCCGCTCGCTTCGGCCACGACGGGCGCTGCGCTACGCGTTGATGGCGGCGTCATCGACACGCTGATATAGCTGTCACGCGGCCTCACGGCGTCGGCGCCTGAACCCGGAAGCGGTCGTCCCGGCGCCCGCGCCTGCGCTTCGGCACCGGACTCCCGATCATGTCAGTCGCTGGTTGCTGATAGATGAAAGACCGGGATTGCGTCAGACGGTGCAGTCGCAAGCCATGAGAAAGCTCGAGCGAGAAATGCCGCAACTGCACCGAGCCAACAACGTGGCCGACCTGCGCGAGCAGGCGCGGCGCCGCCTTCCCCGCCCGATCTTCGACTATATCGACGGGGGCGCCGACGACGAGCTCTCGCTGCGCCGGAATAGCGCGGCATTCGCCGACTACGAGCTGGTGCCCGATGTGCTGAACGACGTATCCGCGATCCGCACCGATACCACGTTGTTTGGACAGGCCTGCCGGTGGCCGCTGATGCTTTCGCCGACCGGGCTCACCCGCATGTTCCACGGGCACGCCGAACTGGCGGTAGCCCGCGCCGCCGCCCGACACGGGCTTCTCTACAGCCTGTCCACCTTGGGGACGACGCGCCTGGAAGATCTCGCCAGCGCCTATAGCGGGCCGAAGGTGTTCCAGATCTACATTTTCCGCGATCGCGGACTCACGCGGGAGTTCGTCGTGCGCTGCCGGGAAGCAGGCTTCCACGGGCTTGCGCTGACGGTGGATACGCCCGTCGCCGGCAATCGCGAGCGTGATCGGGTGAGCGGGCTTTCCTTGCCGCCACGGCTGACGCTGCGCTCGCTGCTCAGCTTCGCGCTGCATCCGACCTGGTCGCTGCCGGCCCTCACCGGCGCGAAGTTCACGTTCGCAAACGTCACCCACCGGGTCGATGCGCTCGCCTCGGGGCCGATGAGCCTGTTCGACTATATCGGCGGGCAGTTCGACCGTTCCGTCGGATGGCGCGACGTCGAGTGGCTCGCCGCCGAGTGGAACGGGCCGCTCGCAATCAAGGGCGTGATGACGCCTGCGGACGCACAGCGAGCGATCGCCTCCGGTGCGAGCGGCGTGATGATCTCCAACCATGGCGGGCGCCAGCTGGACGGCTCGCCGGCACCGATCGACCAGATCGAGGCTGTCCGGGAGGCGCTCGGGAGCGGGCCCGAGGTCATCTGCGATGGTGGGATCCGCCGCGGCTCGGATGTCGTCAAGGCGCTGGCGCTCGGCGCCACCGCCTGCTCGATCGGCCGCCCCTATCTCTACGGCTTGGCCGCCGCGGGCGAAGCGGGCGTGGACCGCGTCCTGTCGCTGCTGTTCGAGGAGTTCGAGCGGACCATGATGCTGGCGGGCGTCAACGACGTCGCGGCGCTGGCGGGCCGTCACGTCCGCTATCGCGCAGCCCGCGGTTAGACGGGCGGCTCGCCGGGCGCATTGGCAGCCAAATTAAATCCTTGATCGGAGCGCTGCACCCACCAGGCACTCGCGACGGCCTTGTCGGGGATGCCGGGCGGGATCTTCGCGCCGTCGCTGGCGACCGGTGCCGGATTGGGCGACCTGCTCGGCACCCTGTTTCCGGCGTCGACGGCGGGACCGGTCGTTCTGCTCGGCATGATCGGCTATTTCACGGGCGTGGTCCGCGCGCCATTGACGGCGGTGGTCATCATCTCCGAGGCGCGGCGAGCCACGGCCTGTTGCTGTCGTTGCTGGTCACCGCTCTCGGCGCGGATGCGGCCTCAAGCCTCGTATGCCCGGAACGGCTTTATCATGGCCTCTCGCGCGGCTTCACGAAGGTGGGGGATCGATGAGGCTGGGGGGATAACGGCCGGGTCGGCGGATACGGTCGCCACGATGCGCCGGTGCGCCGCTTTATTGCCGCTATAGCGCACGCGTGCTCCGCCGGCATGAGACGACGATCCAGTGACCGGTCCGCCGCACCACCCGGACGCGCCACTTCTGGCCGGTCGCCGCAAGGAACCGCTCCTGGATGTGCAGGGCGCGCTGTGCGAAATCGTGAAAGTCGATACGGTGATGCGCCAGCACCAGTGTGCCGCCTGCGCGCAGTCGTTCGGCAACGCTCAGTGCGGTGCCGGCCATTGCTCGCGGCGACAGATAATAAAGCAGTTCGGCGACGAGGACGATGTCATAGCGACTTTTGGGCGGCCGCGCCGGAACCGCCAGACGGATCGCGCGCGCCCGACCGGCCCGCGCGCGGATCGCCCGTTCGACAAGCGCCGTCCCGCTCGCCGTGCCTTCCGTCGCATCGAGGCGCAGTGCGCGCGGCGCGATCGACGCGCTGTTCGATCCGTTGCCCGCCGCCAGTTCGAGCACGCGTCCCCACGGACCGGCGCCCATGCCATGCAGGATCGCCCGCCGCTTCAGCGCCTCGTCGCGGTGCGAAAATGTGCGCCACGGATCATCGTCTTCGGCGAATTTCGCGTCGAACCCGGCCAGCGTGATCGCTTTCATCGCCTCGTCTCCGCGAATGTCTCGGCCTGGCCGCTGAATGCGGCGATCTGGCGGGCAGTCATGGCGAAGCCGCCCGGATCGTCGGTAATCATCCCTGCCTGGGTGCGATAGCCGGCGATCGCGCGCCGCTTGGCCATCCGCTCCCGCGTGCTCAGCGGCAGGCTGCTGGCACCGCGGAGCCGGGCGCCCGCCGGCCACACCGGATAGGAGAGGCGCCGCGCCCCCGCGATG
>CAXTTS010000237.1:0-4592 GCA_964247265.1 uncultured Sphingomonadaceae bacterium | reverse complement strand
CGGCCGTGTCGGCGGCGTCGCGGGCGATCTGGGCGGCGGCGAGGTTCAGGTCGCGCACCAGATGCTCCGCGCCATAATCGGCCTGGCTGACGCGATTGGCGTTGAACGTGTTGGTGGAGACGATATCGGAGCCGGCATCGAGATATGCCTCGGTGATCTCGGCGATCACATGCGGGCGGGTGATGACGAGCAGATCGTTATTGCCCTTCTGATCGAAGCCGGTGTCGAGATGGCCGCGATACTCGGCCTCGCCCAGCCGGTAGTTCTGGATCATCGTGCCGAACGCGCCATCCGTGACGAGAATGCGCTTGGCGGCTTCGGCGCGGAAACGATCGGCGACGCTCATGCGGCCTGCTCCTTGATGACAGGTGGCGCGACCGGGCGTTTGCCGAGCAGGTGGCAGATCGCATAGGCCAGTTCGGCCCGGTTTAGCGTGTAGAAGTGGAAGTGGCGCACATCGCCCGCATAGAGGCGCCGGCACATCTCGGCGGCGACGGTGGCGGCGACCAGCTGGCGGGCGGCGGGGTGATCGTCCAGCCCCTCGAACAGGCGATCCATCCACGGCGGGATGGCGGCGCCGCACATCGCGGCGAATTTCCGCGTCTGCGCCACGTTCGAGACGGGCAGGATGCCGGGCACGATTTCCGCCGCGATGCCGGCAGCGGCCGCCCGGTCGCGGAAGCGGAAGAACGCCTCGGGCGAGAAGAAGAACTGGGTGATCGCGCGGTGCGCGCCGGCATCGATCTTCGCCTTGAGATTGTCGATATCGGCCTGCGGATCGGTCGAGTCCGGGTGACATTCCGGATAGGCCGCCACCGAAATCTCAAACGGGGCGACCGCCTTCAGCCCGGCGACCAGATCGGCCGCATTAGCGAAGCCCTGCGGATGCGCCTCGAACGCCGCGCCCGCCTCCGCCGGATCGCCGCGCAGGGCGACGATATGGCGGACGCCCGCCGCCCAATATTCGCGCGCGACCTCGACGATCTCCTCCCGGCTGGCGCCGACGCAGGTGAGGTGGGCGGCGGCCGGAATGTGGGTCTCGCGGGCGATGCGGGCGACGGTGGCGTGGGTCCGCTCCCGCGTGGAGCCGCCGGCGCCGTAGGTGACGGAGACGAATCGCGGGGCGAGCGGCGCCAGCGTCTCCACCGCGCTCCACAGCGTCTCCTCCATCTTCGCCGTCTTGGGCGGGAAGAATTCGAACGAGATGGCGGCATCGCCGGCGAGATCGGCGAACAACGGCGCATCGAGCGCGCGCCGCGCCTCTTCGAGCTGGGTGAGCGAGAAGGTCATGCCGCAAGTCCCTTGATAGCCGCCGCGGGCGCACGCTGCCCCAGCCACAGTTTCACCGTGAGTTCCCCGCCCGCCAGCCGCTCGGCCGGGGCGCAGGCGAGCCCGGCCGCATCGAACCAGCCGGCGATCTGATCGTCGTCGAAGCCCAGCCGGGCATGGGCATCGCGGCTGCGCAGTGATTCATGATCGTGGCTGGCGAAATCGACGATCAGCAACCGCCCGCCCGGCGCCAGCAACCGCGCCGCCTCCAGAACGGCGGCGGCCGGCTGCTGGGCATAATGCAGCACCTGGTGGAGGATCACCACGTCGGCGGAACGCGCCGCCAGTGGCAGCGCGTACATATCGCCCTGGCGCAATTCGGTGCGCGCGCCCTGTCCGGCCATGTCCAGCTTCGATCGCGCGATCCGCAGCATCGCCGGGCTGCGATCGATGCCGATCGCGCTGGTTGCTTTGCCGCCGAACAATTCAATCATGCGGCCGGTGCCGGTGCCGACATCGACCAGCCGGCCGAGCGGATCACTCCCCAGGCAGCGGGCGATCGCCGCCTCCACCTCGCTTTCCGCGACATGGAGCGAGCGGATCGCATCCCAATGGCCGGCATGCGCCTCGAAATAATCCTCAGCGGCGGCGGCACGATCGGCGCGCACGGCGGCGAGACGGGCGATGTCGCCTTCGGTGATGCGATCGGCACCGTCCTCCGCCGCCCATGCATCAACCGCCGCGAGTAGCGGGCCGACGCGGCGCAGATCGCCGAGGCCGAGGAACACCCAGCTGCCTTCTTTGCGGCGGATGGCGAGCCCGGCATCGGCCAATATCTTGACGTGACGCGACACGCGCGGCTGGCTCTGGCCGAGCACCTGTGCCAGTTCGCCCACGGACAGGTCCATCGCGCGCAGCAACGCGACGATCCGAAGCCGGGTGGGATCGGCCAGCGCGCGGAAGATGTCGAGCGTGCGTTCCATTGCGCTTAGAGACATAAAGATATCTTTATATCCGTCAAGCCGCTTGTGCGTTTCCGAGGCCTATGGCACGCGCCGGATTTACCGACATCATGTTGTAACAGGACCGGCCATGCGCGCTTTCGTACCGCTCGCGACCCTTGCCTTGCTGGCCGGCTGCGCGACCACGCCGGGGAACGACCGGCTGGCGGAACGCGATCCGTTGCAGCCGGTGAACCGGGCGATCTGGGGCTTCAACCAGGGCGTCGACAAGGTGCTGCTGAAGCCCGCATCGGGCATCTACCGCACGGTGACGCCGCGGCCGGCGCGCCGGGGACTGTCGCGCATCCTGGCGAACCTCTCCGAGCCGTGGTCGTTCGTCAACAACATGCTGCAGGGCAAGCCGGACCGGGCGTTCAACAATCTCGGCCGGTTCGTGGTGAACACCACCATCGGGGTGGGCGGCCTGGCCGATCATGCGACGCGGATGGGGATCAAGGACTCGCCCGAGGATTTCGGCCAGACGCTCGCCAGATGGGGCGTGAACGGCGGGCCTTATCTGGTGCTGCCGATCCTCGGCCCCTCCACCCTGCGCGACGGCGTCGGCTCGGCCATCGCGCAATATGGCGATCCCTACCGCGTGTGCCTGCGCGAATGCGGGCTGACCAACACCCAGCAATGGGCGGCGAACGGGCTGGAGATCCTGAGCATCCGATCCGACCTGACCGATTCCGGCGCGGACGGGCTGCTCGACAGCAGCCTCGATTCCTATGCGACGGCGAAGTCGGCCTATCTCCAGCGGCGGCGCGCGGCGATCCTCGACCAGGATGACGACGCCGCGACGATCCCGCCCGCCGGGCCGGCCGATGCGGCGAGCGGCGCCGCCTCGGCAGGCGATGCCTCGCTGGACGCGGCGCTGGCGGACATCAAGGAACAGCAGGCCGAACAGGGCGATCCCGCCGCCGCGCCGGCGTCTGCCGCCCCCCAGCCTCAATGACTACCGGAACAAGAGAGATTGCGCTCGACCCGGTTCCCCGCTAATGGCGGCCCGCTGGTTTCGGGGGGAACACGCCCGATCGCAATGAACGGCGTACCACGTATTCCACGTTTTCCCTGCTAGGAAGGTAATCCCATGAAGAAGATCTTTGCCCTGTCGCTCGTCGCCGTCGCCTCGCTCGGCCTCGCCGCTTGCAGCGAGAAGCCGGCCGCCGAGTCGACCGAAGTCAACGCCGTCGACGCCAATGCGACCGCCGATGCTGCCGTCGCCGACATCAACGCGACCGCCGAGAATTCGGTCGATGCCGCCGGTGCCGCGCTGAACAGCGCCGCCGCGATGGACTCGGGCGTTGCCAACGGCGCGATGGCTGCCGAGGGCAACAACGCGATGTGATCCGGCCCCGGCGCGTCCCGTACACGCCGGACCGATCGATCGAAGGGGTCGCGTCGCGAGACGCGGCCCCTTTTCGTTTGGATGCGTTAGGCTAGTCTGGGGGAAGGCGACGGGAAGGAGAACCCGATGATCCGATCGACGATATTGGCCGGAGCCCTGGCGATGGCCTTGCTCAGCGGCTGCGAGCGGCCCGATCAGGCCGCGACCAACGCCCAGGCCGGGAACGACGCGGCGCTGACGAACGACATGGCGGTGGAAGACCTCCCCTCCGACAGCCTGGCGGCGCCGGGCGACATGCCGCTGGACAGCGAGAGCAATGCCGCGGGCAGCGCCGGCGGCGGCAACGCGATGTAGGCGGGGTCGAGGCGACCGTTCAATCCCTACGCGCCGTTTTTGCAGTTCCGCCCTACCCGCCTCGTCATCCCAGCGCAGGCTGGGATCTCGTCGAACGGGCCGCTCTCCAGCCGCAGGAGATCCCAGCCTGCGCTGGGATGACGATGGAACGGCGAGGGAGACGGTGGCCCGGCGCCGGTGACAGTGGAAAGGCGATAGTAGCACGCACAAGAAAAAGGGCCGGGGATCGCTCCCCAGTCCTTTCTCTTGTGCCTGATCGGCGAACTACAAGCCAGCTTCGGACGGCCGGGCCAGCATCGCTGCCCCGGCCACCCAAGCGGCTTAGAAGTCCATGCCGCCCATGCCGCCCATGCCGCCCATGCCGCCGGGCATGCCGCCGCCGGCCGGAGCCTTGTCCTCGGGCGCGTCGGAGATGGCGGCCTCGGTGGTGATGAGCAGGCCGGCGACCGATGCCGCATCCTGCAGCGCGGTGCGGACGACCTTGGTCGGATCGATCACGCCGGCGGTGACGAGGTTCTCGTACACGTCGGTCTGGGCGTTGAAGCCCATCGTCGGATCGTTGCCTTCGAGCAGCTTGCCCGAGATCACCGCACCGTCATGACCGGCATTCTGCGCGATCT
>CAXTTS010000236.1:0-4596 GCA_964247265.1 uncultured Sphingomonadaceae bacterium | reverse complement strand
TCAATCCGGCGCGGATCGATGGCGGCGGGCCGAACAATGTCGTGCCCGATCATGCCGTGCTGCGGGTGAACCTGCGGCCGGCCACCCCCGACGATCAGAAGCGGGCGAGCGCTCTGCTGGAGGCAGCGGTGGCGATGGTGGCCGCCGAACATGATGTGGCGATCCACGTCCACGGCGGGTTCGGCCGGCCGCCCAAGCCGATCGATCCGGCGGCCGAGCGCCTGTTCGGGCTGGTGCGGACGTGCGGCGCGGCGCTGGGCCTCGATATCGGCTGGCGACCGACCGGCGGCGTGTGCGACGGTAACAATATCGCGGCGTGCGGCGTGCCGGTGGTGGATACGATGGGCGCGCGCGGCGGCGCGATCCATTCGATGGAGGAATATCTGATCGTGGACAGCCTGGCCGAGCGCGCGCGCCTTTCCGCCTTGGTGCTGCTGCGGCTGGCGGAGGGCGGCCGGCCATGAGCTTTCACGTCCGCCCCGCGCGCACCGACGATCTCGATCCGCTGTACGACATGGCGAAGCTGACCGGCGGCGGCTTCACCAACCTGCCGCCCGATCGCGGATCGCTGACCCAGAAGCTCGCCCGATCGGCCGAAGCCTTCGCCAAGGCGGAGGATGTGCCGGGCGACGATCTGTATGTGCTGGTGCTGGAGGACAGCGCCACCGGCCGGGTGATCGGCACCGCGCAGATATTCGCGCGGGTGGGCGAGAAGACGCCCTTCTACAGCTATCGCCTGGGTACGCTGAGCCAGCACAGCCGCGAACTGGGCCGCACCTTTCGCGCCGAGATGCTGAGCCTGACGACCGACTATGAGGGCGCGAGCGAGGTGGGCGGGCTGTTCCTCCACCCGCGCGAGCGCGCCGGCGGCCTCGGCCTGCTGCTGGCGCGGAGCCGCTATCTGTTCATCCGTGCGCATCGTGCCCGCTTCGGCGACCGGGTGATCGCCGAATTGCGCGGGGTGATCGACGAGGCGGGAGGATCGCCTTTCTGGGACGGGCTGGCCGGGCGCTTCTTCGGGATGAATTTTCAGGATGCGGACGAGTTCAATGCGATCCACGGCCACCAGTTCATCGCCGACATGATGCCCAAGCACCCGATCTATCTGGCGATGCTGAGTGAGACGGCGCGCAGCGTGATCGGCCTGCCCCACCCCACCGGCCGCGCCGCGATGCGGATGCTGGAGCATGAGGGCTTTCGCCACGAGGGCTATGTCGACATCTTCGACGGCGGCCCGACGATGGCCGCGCCGACCGATCAGATCCGTTCGATCCGGGACGCGCACGCCGCGACGATCGCGGCGACCGGCGGGCCGGCGGGTGGCAAGGCGCTGATCGCGACGGGGCGGCTGGCGGAGTTCCGCGCCGCCTACGGGCGAGTGGCGGCGCAGGGGGACGGGGTAACGATCGACCCGACGGCCGCCGCCATCCTGCGCGTGCAGGCGGGCGACGACGTGCTGCATATCAGCCGATAGGGAGCGGAGATGCCGCTGAGCGAGATCAATTTCGACGGGATCGTCGGGCCGACGCACAATTATTCCGGCCTGAGCCTCGGCAATCTGGCGGCGACGCGCAATGCGGGGGCGGTGTCGCGGCCGCGTGCGGCGGCGTTGCAGGGCATCGCCAAGATGCGCTCCAATCTGGCGCTGGGGCTGACGCAGGGCATCTTGCTGCCGCATCGCCGGCCGGCCGGGGCGTGGCTCGCCGCCCTTGGTGCGACGGCGGAGACGGCGGACCGGCTGCTGCTGGCGAATGCGCTGTCCGCGTCGCCGATGTGGGCGGCCAATGCCGCCACCGTCTCGCCCGCACCCGATACGGCGGACGGGCGCTGCCACCTGAGCGTCGCCAATCTGATGACGATGCCGCATCGCAGCCACGAATGGCCGGCGACGCTGGCGCAGCTGCGTATCGCCTTTGCCGACACGCGCCACTTCACGACTCACGGGCCGGTGCCGCCGCCGTTCGGCGACGAGGGTGCTGCCAACCATATGCGGCTGGCCGCCACGCACGATGCACCGGGGGTGGAGATATTCGTCTACGGCACCGCCGGCGGCCCCTTCCCCGCGCGGCAGAGCCGGCAGGCCAGCGAGGCGATCGCGCGGCGGCATGGCCTCGATCCGGCGCGCACCCTGTTCGTCGCGCAATCGGAGGCGGCGATCGCAGCGGGTGCGTTCCACAATGATGTGGTGGCGGTGGCCGATGGCGCCGTGCTGTTCGCCCACGAGCAGGCCTTTGCCGATCGCGACGGCTTCCACGCCGATCTGCGGCGGCTGATGCCGGAGGTGGAGATCGTCGAGGTGCCGGCCGATCAGGTGAGCCTCGCCGATGCGATCCGCAGCTATCTGTTCAACGCCCAGCTGGCGACGCTGCCCGGTGGCGAAAGCGCGCTGATCCTGCCGAGCGATGCGCGCGACGTGCCGGCGGTGCGCGCGTGGCTGGATGCGATGATCGCGGGCAACGGCCCGATCCGCCGGCTGGACTATGTCGACGTGCGGGAATCGATGGCGAATGGCGGCGGCCCGGCCTGCCTGCGGCTGCGCGTGGTGGCCGATCCCGCGACGATCGATCCGCGCTTCCTGGTGGATGCCGCGAAGCTGGACCGTATCGCCGGCATCGTCGCCGCGCACTGGCCGGAGACGATCGATCCCGCCGCCATCGCCGATCCGGCGCTGTGGCGCGAGGCAGAGGCGGCACGGGAGGCATTGTTCGCCGCGCTGGATATACCGCTGATCTAGCTTTGCTTCCCGGCAGGTGCGGACGGGAGGCGGCGGCGCCATTCGGCGTCCAGCGCCTTCTGCGCATGTTTCTCGCTGACCGTCCCGACGATCGACATGCCGCGCAACACCACGTTCGCGCCACGCAGGAAGCGGCCTTCCAGCGTGTAGCCGAGATCGTGGATGGCGCGCGTCGTGTGGCGCGTGCCGCCGACGACATATTGCGTGACGATCACCACCGGCAGGCGCTGGTCGCCCGGATCGTCATCCTTCCGGCCGGCCGCCTTGCGCGCCTGCTTCAGCGCGTCAGCGAACCATGTCGCCTCGATGCGCGGATCGCCGGTCGTCTCGACCGGCGCCAGGCCGAGCGCGGACGGGAACAGGATGGTTTGCGCCTGGATTGCCTGCTCGGCATTGAGCGGTGTCAGGGTCAGCCGGTCGCCATCGCCGGAGGGGGTGGCGCGCAGCACCAGCACCGAGGCCTCCACGGTCTCGCGGCTGGCACTGGCGGCGGCCTTCTGCTCGGTCCGCACCCGGTCCTGATGCGAATCCCACAAGGTCAGGCCGGAGATGGCGACGGCGGCCACCGCCAGTATCTCGCCCAGCGTGACCCAGCGGCGACGCCGGGTGGCGCGTTCCTCGGCGCCTGCGTCCTTGTCGATGATCCGCGTCCTTCTTCCGGCGGCGGCGCCCTGCCTGGCCGCCTCCTTCCAGCGGACGGGCCGACGCTTATTTCAGATGCGGCGAGATCAGCTTGTTCATCTCGAACATGGTGGCGGACTTCTTGCCGAACACCTTCTCCAATTTGTCGTCCGCCAGGATCTCGCGCTTGTCCTTCGGGTTCTGGAGATCGTTCTTCTTGATGTGCTCCCACATCTTGCTCACCACGTCGCTGCGCGACAGCGGCTTGTCGCCGACGATCTCGGCCAGTTCGGGCGACGGCTGGAGCGGACGGTGGAGGCCATCGGCCTTTTCGCCGGTGCCCTTGGGTGCCGCCTTCGCCTTTGGCGCGGCCTTCGGCTTCGCATCGGCCTTGGCATCGGCCTTGGGCTTCGTCTCGGCCTTCGGCTTGGCATCCGCTTTGGTAGGCATGGAACCTCCGTCATTCTGTTTCTGCGGTCCATTCAACCACCGCGAGGGCGTAAATGTCCATCCCTATTGCTTCGTCGGCGCGATACGTAGCAGAAACAGGGCACGGCAACGATCGGTCGCGTCTTTGTGTCGGTTCGTCGTAGTCAAGGCGCAGCCAAGGAGACATCGCGCTCGCACGGTGCAGTCATGCGGCAACGATTCGGGGGAAGCGATCATGCGGCGCGCGAAAGGAATGTGGGCGCTCTGCCTTGCCGTCGCCACGACGACCTCTGCCGTGCGGGCCGAGACGCTGGGGCAGACGGTGGGCGAATGCGTGCCGTTCGCGCGGCGCATGTCCGGCATCCAGATCTACGGCGACGCGTGGACGTGGTGGAGCCAGGCGGAGGGTCAGTATAGCCGGGGCCAGCGGCCCAAGGTGGGCGCGGTGCTGGTGTTCCGACCCACGGCGGCGATGCGCAACGGCCATGTCGCGGTCGTCAGCCGGCTGGTCGGGCCGCATATCCTGATGGTGACGCACGCCAACTGGTCGCGCATCGGTGGCGAACGCGGCCAGGTGGAGCGCGACGTGACGATGGTGGACGTATCCGCCAGACACGACTGGAGCGCGGTGCGCGTATGGTACGACACCAACGAGGCGCTGGGCGGCAGCACCTATCCGACCTACGGCTTCGTCTACGGCACGCCGGCGGCGGACGCGCCGCCGCAGGTGCGCGCCGCCTCGCCCGCCTCCACGCTGAGCGGGCCATCGCCGGATATCATCGGCGCGGTGCTGGATTCGGTGGGCTGAGGGG
>CAXTTS010000235.1:0-4615 GCA_964247265.1 uncultured Sphingomonadaceae bacterium | reverse complement strand
CGGCGATGCTGCGCGCCGGCCATTCCTTCACGCTGGCGCGGCGGATCATGGCGCTGCCGCCCGACGACGAAGCCGATCCGGCGGGCTGGACGCACCCACCGGAGGGTTAACCGCGATTCATCTTCGTTTGAACGGAACCTCGTGCTAGCGTTGCCGGACTTACCGGGGGCTTGGGTAGGTTCGGGATGAAGACGGATCGCACCATGGATGGCGTGGAGACGGGATCGGCCATCATGGTCGCGACCCGCGACGACGTGTCGCCGGAGTTCGAGGGGGACGGAATGGAGGAGCGCGCCTGCTCCGCCGAGCCGGTGTATCACGTCGCGGGTGCGGTCAAATGGTTCGATGCGACGCGTGGTTTCGGCTTTCTGGTCGACGATGGCGGCGCGGGCGACGTGCTGGTCCACTTCTCGGTGCTGCGCGATCATGGCCGCCGTACCCTGCCCGAGGGTGCGCGCGTCACCTGCACCGCCACCCGCCGCGATCGCGGTTTGCAGGCGCGCGAGATCGTGACGATCGATCTCAGCACCGCGACCGGGCCGGATGCCGATGTCGCCGCCCGCCGTGCGGCCGATCGGGTGGACCCAACCGGGCTGATCGATGCGGCCGGGCCGTTCGAGGCCGTGACGGTGAAATGGTTCAACCGGCTGAAGGGCTATGGCTTCGTCGTCCGGCCGGGCGTGGGGCAGGATATCTTCGTCCATATGGAAACCGTGCGCCGCGCAGGGCTTGAGGAGCTGGCGCCCGACCAGCCGCTCCGCGCGCGGATAGCCGAGGGGCGCAAGGGGCCGCTCGCCGTTGCCGTCATCAGTGAGGATCTGTAGCTTTCATGCGTTCCACTATCGTCGCTGCCTTCGGCCTGTTCGCCGCTCTCGCTGTCTGTAATGCCGCTCCATCCGGCGCCGCGCCTGTCGCCGCGACCGCGGCACCGGAGTCCGCTGTCCGCCTGCCGCTCACGATCCGCACCGCGCACGGTACGCGCGCCTTCCGGGTCGAAGTGGCGCGCAGCGAGGCGGAGCAGGCGAGGGGCCTGATGTTCCGCGAGACGCTGGCGCCCGACGCCGGCATGATCTTCCCGTTCGCGCCGCCGCGTCCGGCGTCGTTCTGGATGAAGAACACGATCATCCCGCTCGACATGATCTTCATCCGCGCGGACGGCACGATCGCGCGCGTCGCCGCCAATGCCGTGCCCTATTCGCTCGCGCCGGTGGATTCGGGCGAGCCGGTGGCGGCGGTGCTGGAGATCGCCGGTGGCCGGGCCGCCGCGCTCGGCATCGCGGCGGGCGACCGGGTGAAGTGGCGCGGCTGAGCGCGTGCGGGCGTCTGCACGGTTGCGTATCCCCCGCCATCCCGGCTAAGCGGCAGCAATGGGCCTCTTGAAAAGCATCTTCACCTGGTGGGATGGCGCGACCATCGGCACCAGCCTGTTCAGCCGCCGCAATGGCCAGTCGGTCGGCGAGGATTCGTTCGGCAACCTCTATTTCGAGGCGAAGACGGCGCAGAGCGGCTTCCGCCGCCGCTGGGTGATCTACAACGGCCCGAACGATGCCAGCCGGGTGCCGCCCGAATGGCATGGCTGGCTGCACCATACGGTGGAGGCGGTGCCCGACCAGGGCCTGCCGCCCGCTCGCGCGTGGGAAAAGCCGCCGCTGGCGAACCTCACCGGGACGCCCGCCGCTTATCGCCCGGCGGGGTCGCTGGAGAAAGGCGGCCGCCGCGCCGCCGCGACCGGCGACTATGAGGCCTGGAGCCCGGACGCGTCGTGAGAAGCCTGATGCGTGAGAATGGCGCCGAGGCGCTGATCGGTCTGCTCGTCGTGCTGCTGGCGGCATGGTTCGTCTCCTTCGCGTGGAGCCGCACCGGTGGCGGCGGCCCCGTCGGGGCGATCCGCGTCACTGCCCTGTTCCCCAATGCGTCCGGCGTGAACATCGGCACCGACGTGCGCGTTGCCGGGTTGAAGGTGGGCACCGTCGCCGCGCAGAAGCTTGATCCGGCCAGCTATCAGGTCGACGTGACGCTGGCGATCGATCCGGCGCTGAAGATCCCGAAGGACAGCACGGCGGCGATCACGTCGGAGGGTCTGCTCGGCAGCACCTTCATCGCGCTGGTTCCGGGCGGCGACACGACGCCGCTGAAGAATGGCGACATGATCGTCGACACCCAGGGCTCGATCGACATGATGAGCATGATCGGCCAGTTCATCAACAAATCCGGCGGCGATTCCGGCTCCGGCGGTGACGGCGCGAAGGCCGCGCCCGCCAAATGAACCGGGCGCTGGCGGCCGCCGCGCTGGCGGCGCTGCTCGGCATCGGCGGCTGGCAGGCGGCGCAGGCGCTGCAGGCGGAGAACCAGACGCCCGCCGCACCCGATGTGGAGGCGGCGGCCCCGGACGACACCGCGGCCACCACGCCGCCGCGCCGCCGCGACGCGCCTGCCGAACCCGCGCCGGTGCGCGCCGAAACGCCGATGGCCGAACGGGTGGCGACGCTGGGCCTGCTTAACAAGCGCAACGGCATCGCCCGCGACATCACGTTGCGCCCGGGTCAGGCGCTGCGTGTCGGCGACGTGATCGTGCGGCTGCGGGCTTGCGAGACCACCGCGCCGTGGGAGCCGGAGCAGCTCACCGGCGCCTTCGTGCAGGCCGACGTGCGGGGCCGGGACGACAAATGGCGGCGGATCTTCTCGGGCTGGCTCTACAAGGAGTCGCCCTCGCTCAACGTCGTCGAGAGCGGCCTCTACGACGTCTGGCCTAAGAGCTGCGTGATGCGGCACCCCGACACCGGACCTGAAACCGTGTCCGCCTCGGCGCCCGGCGCACCCAGGCGATCGAGCGTGAAGAAATCCGCCGACACGCCTGTCGCGCCGATCACCGACGGGCCGAGCCCCAGCGCGGCATCCAGCAGCCCGACATAATGCTGCCGGCCGATCTCGACCGCGCCCAGCGAGGCGAGGTGATCGGTGATGAACTGGCAATCGAGCAGGCGGAAGCCGCCCACGCGCAGCCGCGCCACCAGCCACGCCAACGCCACCTTGGAGGCATCGCGCGTGCGGCTGAACATGCTCTCGCCGAAGAAGGCGGCGCCCAGCTTCACGCCATAGAGCCCGCCGACCAGCGCATCGCCCTGCCAGCATTCGATCGAATGGGCATGGCCGCGCCGGTGCAGATCGGCATAAGCGGTTTCGATCTGCGGGTTGATCCAGGTATCGGGCCGTTCCTGGGTCGCCTCCGCGCAGGCAGAGACCACGGCGGCGAACGCCTGGTCGGCCGTGACGGTGAAGCGATCCGAGCGGATCGTCTTGGCCAGCGAGCGGGAAAGGCGGAAGCCGTCTAGCGGCAGGATGCCGCGCTTCTTCGGCTCGACCCAGAATATCTCCGGTGCGGCGCGGCCGTCCGCCATCGGGAATACACCGACCGAATAGGCGCGCAGCAGCAGATCGGGATCGAGCATCGACACATCACACAGTGTATGGCTGGCAGGGGGCAAATCAATGCGCCAATGCGGCAGGCGGAGCGATCGTCTAAAGTATCTCGCTCACCCGCTCCTGCGGGCGGCAGAGACGCACGCCCTTGTCGGTCTGCACCAGCGGCCGCTCGATCAGGATCGGATCGGCCGTCATCGCGGCAAGGATCGCCGCCTCGTCGGCATCCGCCTCGATCAGCGCCTTCGCCGCCGGTTCCCTCGCGCGCAATCCTTCGCGGGCGGTGATCCCCGCCGTGGCGTAGAGCGCCGCCAGCGTCTTGGCGGTCGGCGGCGTCTTGAGACATTCGACCACCGTCACGTCCGCGCCGGCCTCCTCCAGCAGCGCCAGCGTCTTGCGCGAGGTACCGCATTTGGGATTGTGCCAGATCGTCGCCTTCATGCCGTCGCCTTCGCCTTATCGGCGGCGTCCTGTTCGGCGAGCCATTGCTCCAGCCACTTGATCGTATAGTCGCCGGCCTGGAACTCGGGATCGTCGAGCAGCGCCTGGTGCAGCGGGATCGTGGTCTTCACTCCCTCTATCACGAACTCCTCCAGCGCCCGGCGCAGCCGGCGCAGCGCGCCCTTGCGGGTGGTGCCGTAGACGATCAGCTTGGCGATCATGCTGTCATAATAAGGCGGCACGCGGTAGCCGGCGTAGAGGCCGCTATCCACCCGCACATGCATGCCGCCGGGCGCATGGAAGCCCTTCACGAGCCCCGGCGAGGGGGCGAAGGTGCGCGGATCCTCGGCATTGATCCGGCATTCGATCGCGTGGCCGCGGAACTCGACATCCTGCTGCCGCAGGGTGAGGGGCTTGCCCTCGGCGATGCGGATCTGCTCGCGAACCAGATCGAGGCCGGTGATCGCCTCCGTCACCGGATGCTCCACCTGCAGGCGGGTGTTCATCTCGATGAAGTAGAATTCGCCATCCTCGTAGAGGAACTCGATCGTGCCCGCGCCGCGATAGCCCATGTCGGCCATCGCCTTCGCGACGATGCCGCCCATTTCGGCGCGCTGTTCGGCGGAGATCACCGGGGAGGGCGCCTCCTCCAGCACCTTCTGGTGGCGGCGCTGGAGCGAGCAGTCGCGCTCGCCGAGATGGATGGCGTTGCCCCGGCCGTCGCCGAAGATCTGGAACTCGATGTGACGCGGAT
>CAXTTS010000234.1:4108-4649 GCA_964247265.1 uncultured Sphingomonadaceae bacterium | reverse complement strand
ACCTGATCGTCGCCGATGCGGCAAGCGAGGCGGCGGCGGTGATCGCGCTGTTCGACGCCCCGGCCCGCGCGGCGGAACTCGGCGCGGCCGCCCGCGCCCGGCTGGTCGCGGCCTATGGCTGGGACCAGCGGCTCGCGCCACTCGCCAGCCTGCTCGGCCGCGCCGCGCCGTCGCTCCACGCGGCGGCATGATCGTGGCGGAGCCCGTCGTGGCCCTCGATCCGCCCTCGCGAGCCATGCCCGATCGCTGGCGCCTGCATCTGGAGCTGCTCGGCGGCGTCTGGCTGGCGATCCTGCTGATCTTCCACCGCGATGCGATCGCGATGGCGGATATCTGGTGGAACAGCTCCACCTTCGGCCATTGCCTGTTCGTGCCGCCGATCATCGCCTGGCTGGTGTGGCAACGCTGGTCCGAACTCGCCCGCATCGCTCCACGCGCCTGGTGGCCGGGGCTCCTCGTCCTCGGCGCCGGCGCCGGCGGCTGGCTGCTCGGCGCGGCGGCCGGGGTCGCGCTCGCCCGCCATCTCGGCCTGGTGCTGATG
>CAXTTS010000234.1:1866-4098 GCA_964247265.1 uncultured Sphingomonadaceae bacterium | reverse complement strand
GTGCTGATGCTGCAAGGGGCGGTGGTCGCCTGCCTCGGCCGCACGGTGACGCGCGGGTTGCTGTTCCCGCTGTGCTACATGCTGTTCCTCGTGCCGTTCGGCGATGGGCTGGTGCCGCCGCTGCAAACCTTCACCGCGCGCATGTGCATGGGCCTGCTCCATCTGTTCGGCGTGCCGGCCCGGATCGAGGGCGTCTTCATCACCATCCCCAACGGCTATTATGAGGTGGCGGAGGCCTGCTCCGGCGTGAAGTTCCTCGTCGCCATGATCGCCTATGGCGCGCTGGTGGCGAACGTCTGCTTCCGTTCGTGGCGGCGCCGCGCGCTGTTCATGCTTGCCGCCATCGTCGTGCCGGTGCTGGCGAACGGCCTGCGCGCGTTCGGCACCATCTATGTCGGCCACCTGACCGACGGCAAGGTCGCCGGCACGTTCGATCATGTCGTCTATGGCTGGCTGTTCTTCGCGATCGTGATCGCCGCGCTGATGGCGATCGGCTGGCGCTTCTTCGATCGCAGCCCCAACGAACGCTGGGTCCACGATGCCGCGCCCGATCCGCAAACGCCCGGCCCGGACCGCCCGATCCGGGTGGCCGCGGCCGCGATCCTGCTGGCGATGGCGCCCGTCCTCTGGTCGGCGGCGATCGCGGCGCGCGGCATCACCGCGCTGCCCGCCCACATCGTCCCGCCCGCCGTGCCCGGCTGGACGCGGGTGAACGATGCCGCCCGCTTCCCGTGGACACCGCACTTCGTCGGCAGCGATCACCACATCCTGGCGCATTATGCCGACGGCCACGGCCACCTCGTCGATCTCGCCATCATCGTCTATGGCGATCAAGGCGAGCGGCATGAGATCGTCGGCTACGGCCAGGGCGCGGTCGATCCCGCCGGCGAATGGGCGTGGACGGACGATACCGCCGCGCCGCCCGCCGGCCGCGCCTTCCGCATCTCCGCCCCCGGCCCGGTGGTGCGCGAGGTGGCGATGGTCTACCGGGTGGGCGAAACGATGACGGGCAGTGACGTGCGGGTGAAGCTGGAGACGTTGCGCGTGCGCCTGCTCGGCGGCCGCCGCCGCGCGGTGGCGATCCTCGTCAGCGCCGAACAGCCGGCGCGGGGTGCCAGCGCCCGCCCGGCGATCGACGCCTTCCTCCGCGCGCTCGGCCCGCTCGATCGCCTCGCCGATCGCATGGCGGGAGGCTGATATGTGCGGCATCGCCGGCATCTTCCACATCCACACCGCCAAGCCGGTCAATCCGCAGCGCATCCGCGCGATGACGGACGCGCAATCCCATCGCGGCCCGGATGGGGAGGGGGTGTGGACGGCCCCCGGCGTCGGCCTCGGCCACCGCCGCCTCGCCATCATCGACGTGGCCGGCAGCCCGCAGCCGATGGCGACGGAGGACGGCCGCTACGTCATCACCTTCAACGGCGAGATCTACAATTTCGCCGAGATCCGCGCCGAGTTGGAAACGCTCGGCCACGTCTTCACCACGCATGGCGATACCGAGGTGATCCTGCGCGGCTGGCGGCAATGGGGGCCGGCGGTGCTGCCGCGCCTCAACGGCATGTTCGCCTTCGCCATCCACGATGCAACAGAAGGCACCCTGTTCCTGGTGCGCGACCGCCTCGGGGTGAAGCCGCTGCACATGGCGGAACTGTCCGACGGCAGCCTGATCTTCGCCTCCGAACTCAAGGGCCTGCTCGCCCACCCGCTGCTGCGTCGCGCGCCCGACTTCACCGCCGTCGACGATTATCTCGCGCTCGGCTACGTGCCCGACGACGCCTGCATCGTCGCGGGCGTGACGAAGCTGCCCGCCGGCCACTGGCTGGCGGTGCGGCGCGGCCAGCCGCTCGGCCGCCCCACGCAATATTGGGACATCAGCTTCGCCGATCGCGCACGCGGCAGCGTGGCGGCGCAGGAGGAGGAGCTGCTCCACCACATCCGCGCCGCCGTCCGCTCGCGCATGGTGGCGGATGTGCCGCTCGGCGCGTTCCTCTCGGGCGGGGTGGATTCCTCCGCCGTGGTGGCGATGATGGCGGAGGCGAGCCCCCATGCGGTGGAAACCTGCTCGATCGGCTTCGACGAGGCCAGCCATGACGAGACCCGCTACGCCCGCATCGTCGCCGATCGCTTCGCCACCAGCCACCGCACCCGCATGGTGGCGGCCGGCGATTTCGGCCTGATCGATACGCTCGCCGCCGCGTTCGACGAGCCGTTCGCCGATGCCTCCGCGCT
>CAXTTS010000234.1:0-1766 GCA_964247265.1 uncultured Sphingomonadaceae bacterium | reverse complement strand
AGCGGGGAGGAGGCCTATGCGCGGTCGGTCGGCGTCACCCCGCCCGAACTGCGCGCCCGCCTCTATGCCCCGGCCGCCCGCGCGGCGCTGGCCGGCCACCGCGCCGAGGATCGCTATGTGAAGGCGATGCGCGATGCCCCGGCGCGCGATGCGCTCGATCGCGCGCAATATGCCGATCTCAAGATCTGGCTCCCGGGCGACATCCTCACCAAGGTGGATCGCACCAGCATGGCCGTGTCGCTGGAGGCGCGCGAGCCGTTGCTCGATCACCGCCTCGTCGAGTTCGCCGCGCGCCTGCCGGTATCGATGCGGGTGCGCGGCGGCAGCGGCAAATGGCTGATGAAGCGCGCGCTCGGCCGCTATCTGCCGGACGAGATCCTCCACCGCCGCAAGATGGGCTTCGTCACCCCGATCGGCGCCTGGTTCCGCGGCCCGCTGGCAGGCGCCGCCGATGCGATCGCCCACGGATCGGCGCTGGCGGAGACCGGCTGGTTCGACGCCGCCGTGGTGGCCGGCCTCGCCGCCGATCACCGCGCCGGCCGCAGCGATCACGGCCGGCTGCTATGGCAATTGCTGATGCTGGACAAATCGCTGACCCGCCTGTTCGGCATCGGCCACGCGCGCGCGGCGTGACGCGCGTTGGACGAGAGCGAGGCAGCGCTGGAGGATGCAAGTTTTGTTCTACATCGAGTGAGCCGGCCTTATAATCAGAGCGACTAGCTTAAATGGTAATGCTCGCCGTCATCTATTCAGGCTGTATGAAGCATGAACTGCTGGAGAGGTATATGCGACATCTGTTGCTGATATTGCTGCTTTGCCTTGCAGGCTGTAGCCAAGAAGGTTGGAATGATCGTCTAGCTTCTGCACAAGAGCAAGCGCGAGCACTACGGATTGCGGATCAAGTTCGTGCCGGCCGGTTGGATAAAATTTCGGAAGAAGCAACATCTGAGCTTCGTCCACAGCTTCCCAGCTATATGACGCAAATCGCTACCCTGATGCGGTCTGTTCGGGGTGCATTTCACCTGCAAACGGTGAGTAGCTTCAGTCTTAGCGGCGGCTCGACGACCAAAACCTTTGTCGTTCAGGCGGGTTCGGCCGATCACTGGGCTGTCGTTCAAATTGTTTTTCAGGGATCAGGGAACGCGCAGCAGCTTGCGGGCCTGAACGTCACGTCTTTCAAAGCCGACCGATCTAAAATAAACAATTTTGAAATCGGCAGGCGAGGGCTCTTGGGATATCTCTGGCTGACGATGATGCTGGCGTGCGCTTGCACCTGCGTATGGGCCGTTATTCTTATTTGGCGAAGCCAGTGGCAGAAGCGTCGGTGGCTCTGGACACTGGGGAGTTTGTTCGGCTTTGCCGGTTTCGGATTGAACTGGTCAACAGGCGCTTGGGCGATCTTATTCATCAACGTCTCGCTGCTCGGCGCACAAGGAACCAAGGCTGGCCCATATGCTCCTTGGCTTCTGTCGTTTGGCTTCCCTGTGGTCGCCTTGATCGTAATCGTGCGGTGGTATCGGCGCCCACAGCAAGGCGACGAGCAGACGCTGGCAGCAGAGGCCTAGTGCTGATCCATTAGTCCTAAGTCCAAACAGAGCGGCCGTTTTGGTTCGGCAAAGAGCCACACCAAAACAGCCCTGTCCTACATACCCGCCCTCATGCCATCGTCGCGGCGTGGCCCGTCAGCTCGCTCTTTCCATCGTCGCATGATCCAAAGTCGCCGAGTAAGCGATTTTCACCCCCTAATAGCGTGGCTTTCATGGCTT
>CAXTTS010000233.1:0-4713 GCA_964247265.1 uncultured Sphingomonadaceae bacterium | reverse complement strand
CCGCCGATCATCGCCGGCATCACCATGAAGAACACCATGATGAGGCCGTGCGCGGTGATGAGCACGTTCCAGAAGTGCAGCGCGGCATCGCCCTGCGCGCCGGACCACGCCTCCAGATACTGGATACCCGGTTCGGCCAGCTCGGCGCGCATCAGGCCCGAGATCGCGCCGCCGATGATGCCGGCGATGATCGCGAAGATCAGGTAGAGCGTGCCGATGTCCTTGTGGTTCGTCGACATGAACCAGCGGGCGAAGAAGGCCGGCTTGTGATCGGCGTCATGATGATGCTCATGCGCGTGATCGGCCTGGAAATGGCTGGCCGAGGCGGTGGTGTCAGTCATCTGTCTGGCCTTCAGTTGTTCGTTGCGCCCTGCGCCGACGTCGCCGGTGCCGCGGTCTCGTTGACGACGGCGTCGGTGGCGGGCGGAGCGGTCGCAGCGGCGGGCGCAGCCGTCGCGGGCGAGGAGGGCTTGGTCGCGTCCGGATTGGCGGCGGGCTTGGCGCCGGGCATCGTGCCGCCCTTCGAGGCGACCCAGGCGGCGAATTGTGGCCGCGAGACCACGTCCACTGCGATCGGCATGAAGGCGTGGCGCGCGCCGCACAGTTCGGAGCACTGGCCGTAATAGACGCCGGGGCGATCGGCCTTGAACCAGGTTTCGTTCAGGCGGCCGGGCACCGCGTCCATCTTGGTCCAGAAGGCCGGCACCGCGAAGGAATGGATCACGTCGTTCGAGGTGACGATCAGCTTCACGACGGCGCCGACCGGCACCACCAGCCGCTCATCCACCGCCAGCAGGCGGGGGCCATCCTCCGGCTTGCGGACGTCTTCCTTCAGCATGTTCGACACGAGTTCGAAGTCGCCATTATCCGGATATTGGTAGGTCCAATACCATTGGTTGCCGATCACCTTGATCGTCAGGTCCGCCTTGGGCGGGGCATATTGCTTGGCGAGCAGCTGGATCGACGGCACCGCGATCACCAGCAGGATCAGCACCGGCGCCAGCGTCCACACGATCTCGATCACCGTGTTGTGCGAGGTCTTGGACGGCACCGGATTGCGCGCCGCGCGGAAGCGGAACACCACATAGAGCAGCAGCAGCAGCACGAACACGCTGATGACGGTGATGATAGGCATCAGCACCGAATTGTGGAACCACTTCGCATCGCCGCCGATGTCCGTCACCTGCGGCTGGATCTGGAAGCCGCCATCGATCGGCTGGCCGATATCCTTGGTCGGCGCGATCTTCGGGTAGGCCGGCGCCGTCTTGGCCTTGGCGACCTCCCGGGCGTCCGGCGTGGCCGAGGTCGCGCCCTGAGTCGGCGCCGCCGTTGGCGACACCACGGTCTTGGTGGCTTCGGCGGTCGTCACCGGCGGCACCGGCGACGGGGCAGATACGGGCGCGGACTGGGTCGGCGCGGACTGGGCCAGCGCGGACTGGGCCAGCGCGGCGGCAGGTGCGCCGGCGAGCGTCAGAGCCATCATGATCGTCTTCAGCGTCTGCATCTTACCCCCGTAAGCGCCTGCGGCGGCACTGTCCCATGCCGCACGGGCCCATATCATTCGACCGGGCTTATAGGCGCGCGCCCGCTTTGCCTCAAGCACCCAGAACAGATGAATTTCCGCCGGTTGATGCGCGTCCCCTGCCGGCCTATCTGGCACGACGCAGACACACCGGGAGCGACCATGACCGACGACGAGGTACTGGCCGAGTTCCATCGCGCCGAAGCGTTGCTCGAAGGGCATTTCATCCTTTCGTCGGGCCTGCGCAGTTCGCGCTATCTCCAGTGCGCCCGCGTGCTGATGAACCCGGCGCGCGCCGCGCGGCTGGCCGCCGAACTCGCCTTCCGCATCCCCGACAAGATCAAGATCCGCCTCGGCGCCGTCGTCTCCCCGGCGATGGGCGGGGTGATCGCCGGGCATGAGATGGGCCGCGCGCTGGGGCTGGACGCGATGTTCGTCGAGCGGCCGACCGGCACGTTTGAGCTGCGCCGCGGCTTCCGCCTGCCGCAGGGCCAGTCGGTGCTGCTGATGGAAGATGTCGTCACCACCGGGCTCAGCTCGCGCGAGGCGATCAAGGCGGTGGAGGCGGCGGGCGGCGTGGTGATCGCGGCGGCGGCGCTGGTCGATCGGTCGCGCGGCCAGGCCGATCTCGGCGTGCCCTTCTACCCGCTGATCCGGCTGGACGTGCCGACCTACGAGGCCGACGCGTTGCCGCCGGAGCTGGCCGCGATCCCGCCGGTGAAGCCCGGCAGCCGGGCCGCCGCCGCCGCATGATCCGGCGGCCGCGCGCGGGGATCGCAGCCATGCTGGCTTCCCTTGCGCTCGGCATCACCGCTCCGGCCCGTGCGGCGCCGGATGCCGCCCGGCTCGATCGCGTCGTCGCGGGCGCGGGCTTTGCCGGCGTGGCGCTGGTCGGGCAGGGAGACACGCTCGTCTGGCAGCGCGCGATCGGCACCGCCCGCGACGGGCGGGCGCACGGCGCCGATTCGGTATGGCGCCTCGCCTCCGTCACCAAGCAGCTGACCGCGCTGATCGTGATGCAGGAGGTCGCCGCCGGGCGGCTCGATCTCGATACGCCGATGTCGGCCTTGTGGCCCGGCTGGCCGGCCCCGGACGCCGCGACGATCACGCCGCGGATGCTGCTGCGGCACGACAGCGGCCTGGCCGATCCCGCCGAGAGCAGGCCGGACAAGGATGGCGTGCCGGAATTCTACCGCCGCACCGGGGCCGCCGCCGATCCTTCCCGTAGCGCCGCCGATTTCTGCGCGCGATCGCCCCGCGCCAAGCCCGGCAGCGGCTATCATTACGACAATTGCGACTTCATCGTGCTGGGCGGGCTGCTGGAGCGGCTGACCGGGCTATCGTTCGCGGCCTTGCTGGAGGAGCGGATCGCCGCTCCGCTGGGGCTCGCCAGCCTCGGCCTGTTCCGCTTCGACGCGCCGGCCGTGCCGCACGTCACCGGCAGCGTCGGCGGCAAGGCGGAGCCCGCCTTGAACCTCGGCAGCTACGGCGCGGCCGGCTCCGCTTATATCAGCCCGCACGACCTCTGGCTGTTCGACCGCGCGCTGATGGAGCAGCGCCTGCTCGATCGCGTGCAGACGCAGGCAATGTGGACCGGCGATCCGGCGCTGGGCTTCGCCGCCTTCGGCAGCTGGGCGTTCGCCACGCGGCTGGCCGGCTGCCCCGACACGATCGACCTGATCGAGCGGCGCGGCATGATCGGCGGCATCCAGATCCGCAACTTCCTGAGCCCGGCCAGCCGCAGCGCGGTGATCCTGTTCGTCGACAACGCCGAATTTTCATTCGGTGAGGTGGGAGAAGGGCGCGGCTTCGCCTATGATATGCTCTCCGCCGCCCTTTGCCCGGCGGCCTCAACCACGGGAACGCCATGACCGGCCGCCTTCGCCTCGGCGTCAACATCGATCATGTCGCCACGATCCGCAACGCGCGCGGCGGCCCCCACCCCGATCCGGTGCGTGCCGCACTGGCGGCGGCGGAGGCGGGCGCGGATGGCATCACCGCCCATCTGCGCGAGGATCGCCGCCACATCACCGACAGCGACATCACCCGGCTGATGGCGGAGATCGCGCTGCCGCTGAACCTGGAGATGGCGGCTACGCCCGAGATGCTGGCGATTGCCCTCGCCCACCGCCCGCACGCCGCCTGCATCGTGCCCGAACGGCGCGAGGAACGCACCACCGAGGGCGGGCTGGACGCCGCCGCCCAGATCGAGGCGCTGCGGCCGATCGTCGCCGCGCTGACCGACGCCGGCATCCGCGTGAGCCTGTTCATCGAGCCGACGCCGGCCCAGATCGACGCGGCGATCCGCCTGGCCGCGCCGGTGGTGGAGTTCCACACCGGCCGCTACGCCCACGCATCCGGCGAGGATCGCGCGGCCGAGCTGCGCCGCATCGCCGATGCCGCCGCGCTGGCGACCAAGAACGGGATCGAGCCCCATGCCGGCCACGGCCTGACCTTCGACAATGTCGTGGCGGTGGCGGCGATCCCGCAGCTGGCCGAGCTGAACATCGGCCACTTCCTGATCGGCGAGGCGATCTTCACCGGGCTGGACGCCAGCGTGCGGCGGATGCGCGATCTGATGGAGGGCGCGCGATGATCGTCGGCATCGGTTCCGATCTGTGCAACATCGCACGGATCCAGCAATCGCTCGATCGCTTCGGCGAACGCTTCATCGCCCGCGTGTTCACAACACGGGAGCGTGCGAAGGCCGAGCGGCGCACGCTCAACCGCGCCGCCACCTATGCCAAGCGGTTCGCCGCCAAGGAGGCGTTCTCCAAGGCGGTCGGCACCGGCTTTCGCGCCGGCGTGTTCATGAAGGACATCGGCGTGGTCAACGCGCCCTCCGGTGCGCCGACCCTGGCGCTCACCGGCGGCGCGCAGGCACGGCTTGACGCGCTGACCCCGCCGGGCCACGCGATCGACGTCCATCTCACCCTGACCGACGATCATCCCTGGGCGCAGGCGTTCGTCATCCTCTACGCGCGTCCGATCGAGGAGAAGATCGCGTGAGCGATCGCGAAGTGACCATGAGCAGCGAACCCACCGCCCCCGCCGACATGCCCGCCGAGAAGAAGGGCACCGACTGGTGGGGCGAGGCGAAAGGCGTGTTCTGGCTGGTGCTGGCGGTGCTCGCCTTCCACAGCTTCATCGCCAAGCCGTTCTACATCCCGTCCGAATCGATGATGCCGACG
>CAXTTS010000232.1:0-4718 GCA_964247265.1 uncultured Sphingomonadaceae bacterium | reverse complement strand
CCGGCAGGCGGCGGACATAGGCGGCGAAGCGGTCCTCGTCCCATGCCAGCACCTCACGCAGGCGCGCCTGCTTCGCCTCGATCCGCTCGCGCCGGCCCTTCTGCTTGTGGCCCAGCCGCAGCACCTCCTCGGCGGCCTCGTACAGATCGGCGAGCAGCTGGCGCTTCCAGCCGTTCCACACGCCGGGCCCGACCGCGCGGATGTCGACGATCGTCAGCACCAGCAGCAGCCGCAGCCGTTCCGGGCTTTGCACCTTGCCCGCGAAATCGAGTATCGTCTTGAAGTCGCTGAGATCGCGCTTGAAGGCGGTGGCCGACATCAGCAGGTGAAACCGCACCAGCCACGCCACCGTCTCGGTCTCCGCCGGGGTCAGGCCGAAGCGCGGGCATAGCGTCTCGGCCACTTCCGCGCCCAGCATGCTGTGATCGCCGCCCCGCCCCTTGGCGATATCGTGCAGCAGCACCGCGACATACAGCACGCGGCGCGAAACGATGCGGCGGAATATATCAGTCGCGAGCGGATGATCGCCCTCCAGCTCGCCTTTCTCGTTCTGCGCGAGCAGGCCGATCGCGCGGATCGAATGCTCGTCCACCGTATAATGGTGGTACATGTCGAACTGCATCTGCGCCACCACCCGGCCGAAATCGGGCACGAAGCGGCCGAAGATGCCCGCCTCGTTCATCCAGCGCAGCGCATTTTCCGGGTCGTTGCGCGATGTCAGCACGGCGAGGAAGCAGGCGTTGGCGCGCGGTTCGCGGCGGATGCGATTGTCGATCAACCGCACGTCGCGCGTGGCCTGCCGCATCGCCGCCGGGTGGATCTCCAGCCCGTGCCGGTCGGCGATGGCGAACATCTCGATCAGCCGCACCGGATCCTCGCGGAAGAAATCGTCGGCGGGCGTGTTCAGCCGCCCGCGATCGAAGATGAAGCCGTCCAGCTTGCGCGGTTTCCGCTTCAGCGCGGGCAAGGCGAAGCGACGCCCGCGCTGGGCGAACTCCTCGTCCAGATGCGCCAGGAACAGGCCGGTCAGGTCGCCCACCTGCTTCGCCGTCAGGAAATAATGCTGCATGAACCGCTCGACCTGCGATCGGCCCGGGCGTGCGGCATAGCGCATCCGTTCGGCCACCTCGCGCTGCACGTCGAAAGTCAGCCGGTCCTCGGCGCGGCCGGCGATCAGGTGCAGGTGGCAGCGCACCGCCCACAGGAAATTCTCGGCCCGCTGGAACCGGCGCAGTTCGGTCGGGCTCAGCAGCTTCTTGTGGACGAGTTCGCTTGACGAGCGGACGCGGTGGACATATTTGCCGATCCAGAACAAAGTGTGCAGATCGCGCAGGCCGCCCTTGCCCTCCTTCAGGTTGGGCTCCACCACATAGCGGCTGTCCCCCATCCGCTTGTGCCGCGCATCCCGCTCCGCCAGTTTCTCCGCCACGAAGGCGCGGGCGGTGCCGGCCATCACCTCGCGGTCGAACCGGCGCGACGCCTCGTCGTAGAGCCGCTCGTCGCCCCATACGAAGCGGCCCTCCAGCAAGGCGGTGCGGATCGTCAGGTCGCTCTTGGCCATCCGCACCAGATCGTCGAGCGATCGGCTGGAATGGCCGAGCTTCAGCCCGAGATCCCACAGCGCGTAGAGCATCGACTCGATCACCTGCTCCGCCCAGCCGGTCTGCTTCCAGGGGGTGATGAAGGTCACGTCGATGTCGGAGAACAGCGCCATCTCGCCGCGCCCGTAACCGCCCACCGCCATCAGCGTCAGCCGTTCGGCGTTGGTCGGGTTGTTGAGCGGATAGAGCCGCTGGGTGGTGAAATCGAAGATCAGCCGCAGCAGCTGGTCGGTCAGGAAGGCATAGGCCGCCGCCGTCTCGTTGCCGCGGGTGGGGTGCGTGGTGAGCCGCTCGGCGATCTCGGCCCGGCCATGATCCAGCGCCGCGCGCAGCAGCGGCGTCGCCTGCTGGCGCATCGCCGCCGGATCGCCGGCGGGCAACGCCGCCAGCGCATCGGCGATCTCGCGCCGATCGATGATCGCGCGGCGATTCGGCAGGGTCTCGAAGCGGGTGGGCATCACCATCAGGTAAGAAGCGGCGGGCGAGAGGGCTAGTCCGAATCCGACCAGTGTTCCCGCCGAGCCGCAGCATTTCCTGATTAGGACGATGGCGGGGCAATAGGGATCGATCCGATGGCAGAGGGGCGTACACCGATTTACGGTCTCGATCTGGTGCGTCTGACGGCCGCCTTATGTGTCACCACCTATCATCTGGCATTCAAACAGATCGCCCTGTCCGGCACGATCGTTTCGACGGTCACGCCCACCGGCTATCTGCCGGGCTGGTGGGCGGTAACATGGTGGGGATGGATCGGGGTCCAGATCTTCTTCGTCATCTCAGGAACGGTGATCGCTTATTCGATGGCCGGCGCGTCTCCCGGGCTGTTCTTCCGCAAGCGTGTCGAGCGATTATATCCGGCGTTGCTGATCTGCACCACGCTTGCCCTGCCTGTGGCGATTGCCGTGTTCGGCACCCCGCCGGCAAAGGCCGTCCGGCTGTATCTATCGACCAACCTGTTCCATCCATCCGGCCCCTGGCTGCTGGGGCAATTCTGGACGCTGCCGATGGAAGCGATCTTCTACGGCTTCATGTGGCTGGTCATCCTTGCGGGCGCGCAGGCACGGCTGAGGCAGATCGCGTGGGGCATGGCGTGCGTGTCGGCATTGTTCTGGCTCACGCGCAGTGCCGGCGTGGACCCGCTGAACGGGCGGCTCAGTTGCCTGCTGCTGTTCCAGCATGGCGGCTATTTCGCGCTCGGCATCCATCTGGCGCAGCGCGTGCCGGATGCCCGGCCGCTCTCACGCCATCTCCTGCCGCTTGTCACGATCATCACCGCTGCGATGCAGATCAAGGCTACCGCTGCCGGCGAGATGCTCGGCCACGGTCTCGCTGACTCTTGGATTATGCCCTTCCTCGTCTGGTTGCTTGCGGTCGGGGCGATTGCGGCATCGATCCGCTTCCGTGTTCGCATCGCGGCGGCGGTGGCCGCGCGAAACGATGCGCTGCGCCTGCTGGGGCTTGCCACCTATCCACTTTATCTGGTCCACATGCATGTCGGAGTGCCGGTGCTGCTGGGTCTGCTGCTTGCGGGCCTGCTCACGCCGCTTGCGATCGCCGTGGCGATCGCCGCCAGCCTGGCGGCGGCGCTCGGTATCGCCCGCTATCTCGAACCGCCGGTCCACCGGATGGTGTCGCTGCTCCTGCAAGGCCGGCTGGTGCAGCGTCCGCGCCTGGCCTGATCTACTCCTCCGCCGCCCGCTTAAGCGCATAGAGCCGGTCGAGCGCGTCGCGCGGGGATAGCGCGTCGACGTCGATCCCGGCGAGCAGCGTCCGCAGCGGATCGGGTGGCGGCTCGGCAGCGGCGGCGGCGGCGAACAGCGGCAGGTCGTCCAGCCCGGCCGCCAGCCCGCCGGTCGCCGCGCGGCCTTTCTCCAGCTTCGCCAGCACCGCCTTGGCCCGCGCCACCACCGGCGGCGGCAGGCCGGCCAGCTTCGCCACGGCCAGCCCGTAGCTACGATCCGCCGGCCCGCGCGCCAGTTCGTGCAGCAGCACCAGATCGCCCTTCCATTCGCGCGCGCGGACATGATGGAGCGACAGCGCGTCCAGGCGTTCCGCCAGCCGCGTGAGCTCGTGATAATGCGTGGCGAACAGGCAGCGGCAGCGGTTCCGGTCATGCACCGCCTCCACCACCGCCCAGGCGATCGCCAGCCCGTCATAGGTGCTGGTGCCGCGCCCCACCTCGTCCAGGATGACGAAGCTGGCCGGCGTCGCCTGCGCCAGGATCGCGGCGGTCTCGACCATCTCGACCATGAAGGTGGAGCGGCCCCGCGCCAGATTGTCCGATGCGCCCACCCGGCTGAACAGGCGATCCACCAGCCCCAGCGTGGCGACAGTAGCCGGCACATAGCTGCCCGCCTGCGCCAACACCGCGATCAGCGCATTCTGGCGCAGGAAGGTGGATTTGCCGCCCATGTTCGGCCCCGTCACCAGCCACAGCCGCGACTCCTCCGAAAGGCGGCAGTCGTTCGCCACGAAGCGCCCGCCCTGCGCCGCCACCGCGCCCTCCACCACCGGATGTCGCCCGCCCTCCACGTCGAAACAGGCATGGCCGACGAAGGCGGGTCGCGCCCAGCCACCCTCGGTCGCGCGCTCGGCCAGCCCCGTCGCGACATCCAGCCGGGCGAGCGCATCGGCGGTGGCGGCGATGGCGGCGGTGCCGGCCAGCGCGGTGGCGATCAGCTCCTCCAGATGCGCCGCTTCCGCACCCAGCGCGTGGCTGCCGGCCTGGCCCACCCGCAGCGCCTGTTCGTGCAGATCGGGCGCATTGAAGCGGACGACCCCCGCCAGCGTCTGCCGGTGGGTGAAGCCGCTGTCCGCCGCCAGCAGCGGATCGGCATGCTTCGCCTGCACCTCGACATGGTAGCCGAGCACGCCATTGTGGCGGATCTTCAGGCCGGCGATGCCGGTGGCGGCGCGGTAGCGCGCCTCCAGCGCGGCGATGGCGCGGCGCCCTTCGCCGCCGGTGGCGCGCAGTTCGTCGAGCGCGGGATCATAGCCCTCGGCGATATAGCCGCCCTGCGCCGCATCCACCGGCGGCACCGGCACCAAAGCGCGATCGAGCAGGGCGGTGAGCGCGCCATGCCCCGCCAGCCGCGCCGCCATCGCCTCCAGCAAGGG
>CAXTTS010000231.1:0-4729 GCA_964247265.1 uncultured Sphingomonadaceae bacterium | reverse complement strand
TCGCCACATTCTGTGACAGTGCCGCCAGCAGGATCATCCGCCGGCCGAGCCGGATCGAGCCCGCAGGCGCAAACGGACGTGCGGCGATACCGGCAGCGGCCGGCCGCGGCCCGGCTACGATGATTGTCGGTGCATCCCCCATCCCGTCTCCACGCGCCGGCGCATTCCGCGCCCGGCATCGGGGCAAACGACGACGGGACCGTATCGAAGGAACCTGCCGGAGGGCAGGCCCGCGGACGGCGCTCGCCGACCTGTTGCCAGCCGGCATGTTCCAGCCGAGCGGTAGGTCGCGCGGGTCGGAACCGATGCGATGTCCGCCGCCAAGGCGTTCGCGGTTCGCGGGCGATCAGGGAGAGACGCATGGGCCGTCTGCAGGACAAGATCTGCATCATCACCGGGGCCGGCAGCGGCATCGGCCGGGCCAGCGCGCGCATGTTCGCCGCCGAAGGCGCGACGGTCGTCGTCGCCGATATACGGGCAGAGCCCGCCGAGGAGGTGGCGCACGCGATCGAAGCCGATGGCGGCCGCGCGCTGGCGATGACGGTGGACGTAGGCGACGAAGCGCAGCTGGCGCGGATGATCGGCGACACCATCGCCGCTTATGGGAGGATCGACGTACTGTTCAACAACGCCTTGTTTCTGAACCGCGAAATGGCTCTGCGCGACGGCGATTTCCTGAAGTTCGATCCCGACATCTTTCAGGCCAACCTGCGGGTGAACGTGCTCGGCGCGGTGCTGGCCAGCAAACTGGCGCTGCCGCACATGCTGGAACGCGGCAAGGGATCGATCATTTCGACCTCCTCGGGCAGCTCGCTCGGCGGCGACGTGACGGCATATAGCTATGGCTCGTCCAAGGCGGCGCTCAACTGGTTCGTCCAGTCGATCGCGGCGACCTATGGCAAGCGCGGCATCCGCAGCAATGCGATCCTGCCCGGGCCGACGCAGACCCCTTCCAAGATCCAATGGTCCACGCCGAAGATGGACGCGCTGTTCATGGAAGTATTGAACGTCCCCTTCCTCGGCGAGCCCGAGGATATCGGCGCAATGGCGGTGTTCCTCGCCTCCGACGAATCGCGCTATGTCAACGGGATGCTATATTCGGTGGACGGTGGTCAAAGCTGCACCGTCCCGTTCGTGAGCGTCACGCGCAAGATGCTGGCGGACGACTGATTCAATCGGGAGAGATGTGATGGGCCGCAAGCAGGAAGACTATATCCGCGAATTCCACGCCGCCTGGGGCGACGGCACGCCGGAGACCAAGCCGGATGTCGACAAGATCCTCTCGATGATGGCGGAGGATGCCGAGTGGCAATTGTGGGTGCCGGGCGGGCCGATCGTGAAGGGCCAAGCCGCGCTGCGCAAGGAGATAGAGCATCAGGCCAGCATCGCGCACAGCAACAAGTGCAACGAGGTGAACATACTGTCGAGCGACCGCATGGTGATGCAGGAGCGTTCGGACACCGCCGTCATCATGGGCAAATATTGCCCCCACCAGATGGTGGCGATCTACGAACTGGACGATGACGGCCGCATCCTGAAGTGGCGCGAATATCTCGACATGGCCGATCTCACTAAGAAGATGGGCGTGACGCAGGACTTTGCGGGCACGGAGGAACTGACGGCGAGGTGAGATTGGCGCAAGAGAGCTGCCCGGCGCGAACGCCCTCCTTCGTCATCCCGGACCTGATCCGGGATCCATCCGGCCGCACGCGCGCCCTCGATGCCCGAAGCGCAACAGCAAGCCGCGAAATGGCCCGGATCATGGTCGGGATTACGGGTTATGGTGGTTAGCTGACGCCATGGGCAGGTTCGTAGGCTACTCACAACCAACTGGGGCCACACTCAAACTATGCGGCCTCCTAATTAGGCTGATCTTTGATCCAGTGGAACAGCGGGTCAACAATCCGGGTGATGCGACAATGGTAGTCTCGTGCCCATCGCCGGTCACCACGATAATGGTAGGATGGTCCCCAAGCTCGTTGGCATAACTGCCGAAGCGAACCACTCTTCCCATCTCTACAGTGGACGGCCCCGATTGTTTAAAGGCAACTACGCCTACGATCAGAACTACAACGAAACCAAGGACGAGGATCGCCCGCAATTCGCCTCGCCAGCGGAGCCAAATGTGTTCCATGGCAGTAGCATATAGGCCGAGCGATCGTCTGCAAGGGGGTGTTAGGCGACATAGCCACTCGCGCGCCCTCACCCCTCCGCCGCCATCCTATCCACATGATCCTGCATGTCCATCACGTGGCAGTGATGCGCGGACATGCCGCCGTCGATCGTGATGATCTGGCCGTTGATGTAACGCGATTCATCCGATGCCAGGAAGGCGCTCAGGGCGGCGATGTCGCTCGGTTCGCCCAGATCACCCATCGGCATGTGGCGGGCGATGATATCGAACTCGGTGCCGCCCACCGCGCGGGAATGCGGCGTCACGATCGGACCGGGGGCGATAGCGTTGCAGCGGATCTTCTGCCGGCCGTGCTGGGTGGCGATGTAGCGCGTCATCGAGATCACCGCCGCCTTCGACGTGCCGTAGGCGATCCGCGCACCATCGCCCAGCTGGCCCGAGCCGGACGCCATGTTGACGATCGCGCCGCCGCCCGCCGCCGCCAGATGTGGCACCGCATGACGCACCCCGTACAGATAGCCGGTGACGTTGACGTGCAGCGTGCGCTCCCACACCTCGTTGGGGATATCGACCGCGTTGCTGTCCGCCGTCATCGTCGCCATGTCGGTAAGCGCGGCGTTGTTGAACAGGATGTCGAGCCGGCCGAAGCGTGCGACAGTGGCGTCGATCGCCGCCTTGAACGCCGCCTCGTCACCGATATCCAGGCCGAAGGCGATCGCATCCGCGCCGATCTCCGCCGCCAGCGTCTCGGCCGCCGCCTTGTTCAGGTCGGCGATCGCCACCTTGGCGCCCTCTTGGACGAAGCGGCGTGCGGTTGCGGAACCGATGCCGCCAGCGCCGCCGGTGAGGAAGGCGACCTTGCCGTGCAGTCTGTTCATATGCTCTCTCCCCGTGACGCCCTGCGTCCACCGGCGAGAGGCTAGTCGCGCGCCGCCTCAACGATCCTGCCGGATGGCGGGTTATGCATGATCCTGCGCATCATGCCCGCCGCTCAGGCCGCCATCGGGCCAAAGGCGCGCTCGGTCTCGCGCAGATCGAGATATTCGCGGACGCCGATCACCTTGCCGTCGCGCACGACGAACAAATGGTGGTAGCTGTTGCGATAATAGCGGCCATCGGCGAACTCGAAATTGCCGCGCGATTCCACCGCGACGCGTTCGCCCTCGGCCGTGGTGCCGATGATGGTGGTATGCGCCACCTTCGCCGAGCCGAGCAGTTGCTGGAGCTGGCCGATCATCGTGTCGATGTCGAGGTTGCCGACGCCGAGCACCCACCAGGTCGCCTCGGGCGCAATGATCGAGCGGATCGTCGGAACGTCGCACGCATCCAGCGCCGTCATCAGGCGCAGCACGATCGCGCGATTGGCTTCGGCAAAGGTGTCTTCGGCCATGTCCATTCCTTCAGATCGCGAGGCCACCCTCGACCGGGATCACCGAGCCGGTGACATACGCCCCGGCGCGCGAGGCGAGATAGATCGCCGCGCCCGCCATGTCGGCCGCCTCGCCGGTGCGCCGGCGCGGCACCATCGAGACCACCATCTCGCGCATCGCATCCGAGGTGATGACGGTCATGTCGGATTCGAAGAAGCCGGGCGCGATGGCATTCACGGTGATGTGTTCCGGCCCTAGTTTCTTGGCCAGCGCCTTCACCAGCCAGTGGATCGCCGCCTTGCTCGCCTGATAGGCATAGACCTCGCGCGGGCCGATCTTCAGCGCGCCGACCGAACCGATGTTGATGACGGTGGACGGCCGCTCCGCCGAGGCGCCGGCGCGCAGCAGCGGCAGGAAGCGTTGAGCGGTGAAGAAGGGTGCCTTCAGGTTCAGGTCCATAACCTGGTCCCATCCCTCCTCGGGATAGTCGTCGATCGGCGCATCGGCGATCGTACCGGCATTGTTGACGAGGATGTGGAGCGCGCCCTCTCGCTCACCGATCGCCGAGACCAGGGCGGCGATGCCGGCGACGGTGGAGAGATCGGCGGGGATGCCGATCACGGTGCCCCCGGTCTCCGCCATGATAGCGTCCGCCGTGGCGGCGACCTTCTCCTCGTTGCGCGCACAGATATACACCTTCGCACCAGCCGCTGCGAGACCGAGGGCGATGTGCCGGCCGATGCCAGCGCTGCCGCCGGTGACGACCGCGACCCGGCCCTCGACGGAGAAGAGAGCCTTGACGTCCATCATTCCTTGCCCGCGATCTTGAGGATCAGATCCACCGTTCCCTCCGGATCGCCGACGAGCAGCGCGTGATCGCCGGGATGATCGTGCATCGTCCAGCCGAGTTCGCGCGCGCGATCGTGCATCTGGGTCATCACAGTGTGTTGGGCGGCGATATAATCGACCGGCTGCGCGATCGTCTCGGCGCCGACCGGGATCACGCAGGAAGTGGCGCGCATCGGCTGATCGGAGAGATTGTCGAGCAGCCATTGCTGCCGCTCGGCCGGCATCATGTGGGGATGCTCCTTCGCGGCGGCACGCTGCATCTCGTCGACGCCGGAGCCAATCGGCCCCTCGCCCGCCGCCAGCATCGCATCCAGTCCGGCGAGCTGGTCTTCGGGCACATAGCCCATCAGCGATGCGATCCGCTCGCCCGATTTCG
>CAXTTS010000230.1:2617-4787 GCA_964247265.1 uncultured Sphingomonadaceae bacterium | reverse complement strand
CGGCGTGGTCCGTACCTTCGTCGCCTCCGTCTTCCTGTTCACCATCGCATCCTTCCTGTGCGGCATCGCCTGGAACTTGGATTCCCTGATCTTTTTCCGCATCCTGCAGGGTGGCGTCTCCGGCCCGCTGATCCCCGGTTCGCAGACCCTGCTGATTGCGATCTTCCCGCCGCAGAAGCGATCCACCGCGCTCGGCATATGGTCGATGACGACGCTGGTCGCGCCGGTGATGGGTCCGGTGTTGGGCGGCTACATCTCCGACAATTATCACTGGAGCTGGATCTTCCTCATCAACGTGCCATTCGGGCTCATCACCGGGGCCGTCACCTGGCGCTTCCTGCGCAGCCGGGAGACGCCGACACGCAAGCTGCCGATCGATCGGGTCGGCCTGCTGCTGCTCGCATTCTGGGTCGGCTCGCTCCAGCTGGTGCTCGATCTCGGCAAGAATGCCGACTGGTTCTCCAGCCCGATGGTCGTGATCTTCTCGATCTTCGCTGCCATCGGCTGCGTCGCCTGGATCATCTGGGAACTGACCGAACGATTTCCGCTCGTCGATCTCAGCCTGTTGGCCGGGCGCAATTTCAGCCTCGGCACCGCAGCCTTCTGCCTCGGCTACGCGCTGTTCTTCGCCAACACGCTGCTGCTGCCCCTGTGGCTCCAGACCCAGCTGAACTACACCGCCACCTGGGCGGGGCTGGTGGCGGCGCCCAGCGGGGTGGTGGCCGTGCTGCTGACGCCGTTCATCGCCCGCCTCAGCGGCAAGGTGGATGCGCGCTGGCTGGCGACCGTCGCCTTTTTGGCCTTTGCCGCCTCCTTCTTCATGCGCGGGCATCTCACTACTTATTCCAGTCTCGGCAGCTTCATGCTGCCGCTGGCGGTGCAGGGCATCGCGATGAGCACCTTCTTCCTGTCGATGATAAACATCTCGCTGGACGGCATCCCGCCGGAGCGGGTTCCGTCCGCCACCGGCATCTCGAACTTCGCCCGCATCACGGCCGGCAGTTTCGCCGCCTCGCTCGTTACGACGTTCTGGGATCGGCGCGAGGCCTTCCACCAGAGCCGGCTCGCCGAGGTCGCGACCGGCGATAGCGGCGCCTATCGCCAGATGGCGGCGCAGTTGCAGACGAGCGGCATCGGCGATGCGCAGTCGATGGCCGTGGTGGCGCGGCAGATGACTGGGCAGGCCTATCTTCTCGCGTCGATCGACATTTTCACGATCTGCGGCTGGTTGTCGCTCGCTATGATAGCCCTGGTGTGGATAGCGCGTCGGCCGAAGCCGCTAACCGGGCCGGTGGCCGCAGATTAAAGCGGATGCGGTGTGTCGATCCTGGGCACCTGCGGCCCGGAGGACAATAATTCCTGTTGTTTCCAAAGATGCGTTGACGATAAACGCGAGTCGCGCACTTTGGGGACACTTGATGCAGATTATGACCGCCGAAGACGCACCTACAGACGTATCTGTGCGTCGTCGCAGTCATCGTCCCGAAGTCGAGGCGACGCGCCTGCGGATTCTTCGCGCGGCAGAGCGACTTTATGCGGATCGCGGCTTTGACGGCGCCTCCCTGCGGGAGATCGCCATCGCCGCCAGCCAAGGCAACAACAACGCGGTACAATATCATTTCGGCAGCCGGGACAAGCTGATCGACGCGATCTTTCGTGACCGCGCCGAGGAGATGGAGGCGGAGCGCCAGGCCTTGCTCGATCGCGCGAGGCAGGAAGGGCGGCTCGGCGATGCCGCCACGCTGCTGTCGATCCTGTGCCTCCCGCATCTTTCGCTGTGCGACGATCATGGCCACCACCCACATGCCGGGTTCCTGCTGCACTATCTCATACGGCGCATGCCGGATGGCACGGTGGAGGGCCTCGACTTCACCTTCGCTCCGGCGATGTGCCGGCTACTCGAACTGATCCAGCGGCGCGTCTCGTTCCTGCCGCGGGACATTGCACAGACGCGAATCACGCTCGGCGCGCTGATGTTCCTCAACCTGCTCGTGCAGCATGATGCGGCCAATCCCGGCGGCGGCAATTCGGTGGCGCTCGCCCGCCACTCGACCGACACGATCGACGCGATGACCGCTGCCCTGTGCAGCCCGTTCAGCGCGGACGAGTGACGCCCGGCACAGCACTTCGCAGCCCCTAGCGCGTACCGATCACCAAGCCAGCGATAGGG
>CAXTTS010000230.1:0-2607 GCA_964247265.1 uncultured Sphingomonadaceae bacterium | reverse complement strand
GGGCCGCATCGCTCGCATACCAAAGCATCGTGGTCGGCGGTCGAGGCGGCAGCGGGCGGGCATCGCCGGGCCAGCCATCGCGCAGCGTCGCGATCCGGGCGACCAGCCGCCCCGGCGCGGTGGGGGCAAGCAACAGGGTGACGACGGGATCCCGGCCGACCCAGCTCAGCCGGTCGGCCCGCCCGCCTCGGGCGAGCAGCGGCACGACGATCCCGTTAACCCGCACCTGTCGCATAGGCACCGTGGCCGAAAGGATCATCCGTATCTCCCGCGTGCCCGGTGGCCCCACAATGCGCAGTGCGTTCGTGCCATGGGGCAGCCGCGTCATATTGATCGCCGGCGGCGCCGCCGCGACAGGCTCTGCCGGAGCGAGGAAGGCGTGATCGTAAAATGGCGGGAGCGGCACCGCCACCACCGGTCGCCCCAACGCCGCGAGCGTCCACGCGTCGGGCCGGACAAGGCCGGTGGCGCGGTAGGAGCGGCCGCTCGCCACATCGGAAACATGGAGGATCTGCGATACCGCCGGCCGCGCGGCACTCGCCGGATCGCCGACCCGGATCGGCAGGATCAGCAGGCCGGCGACGATTGCGAGCGGCACACCCAGCCGCAGACACCAGCGCGGCGTCAGGATCCGCGCCAGCAGCGGGGCGAGCATCAGGGCGATGCACCAGGCGAACGGCGCCGCCACGCCTGCTATCGTCTCACCCACCGCCAGCAGCAGAAGATGCGCCGTCGCAACCTGCTGGCCGACGAGCAAAGCCGCGACGAACGCCGCGAGCGCGATGCCGCCGCGCGATCGTGATGTCGCCGCGAACAGCGCGAGCCCGCCCGCCGCGACAGCCCAGCTAAGGGTCACCGCCGCCGCCGGTGCCAGCGCCTGAACCGCCGTCGCAAGCAACGTCACCGCCGACCACAGGCCAGTCGGGAGCGCGCGCGTCGGGATCGGCCTCGTAAAGCAGGGCACCGCTAGCAGCATCGCCACCGCTGCCATCGCCGGAACGATCCAGCCCGAGCCTCCCGCGATCAGGAACGATGCGCCGATCACCACCGGCGCCGCAACCGCAGGCCGCCGCGCGCCGCGCTGTGCCGCCCCCCACCACAAGAGGACGCAGGCGGCGCAGAGCAGGCCCAGCGCCGCCTCGTAAACGTCCCATCGTGCCAGCAACGGGCGGCCCACGGTAAAGCCGAACGGCACGCCGGTGGCGACGCGGGCCAGGCTCAGGATCAGGACCAGCAGCAGCAGCAGGTGCAGCGCAGCACCGAACGCCCTCAGCATCTCGCCGGATCGGACGTCGCTCCTGCGCCATGCCAAGCCGGCGAACACGCCACCCAGTCCCAGGATCAGCCACCCGGCCCACGCCGGATAGGCGATGACGAATTGGCCAAATATGCTGGCATAGGCCGGATCGGGCGAAGGAGGCGGCATTTCGGCAGCCATCGCCGCCGACCGGACGACGGGCAGAACCTGATCCCCGAGATGCTGGAGAGAGCGTTCATCCAGTCGCGCCGGGGTGGAACTAGCGGCATGATAATCGAACTGGCGATCGAGGATCGCGAAGTTCAGCCCCGGCAGGCCATGATCGACGGCGATGCGGAAATCGCTGCTGTTGCGGATCAGCCGCTCGACATAGGCGGCGATGGAGTCGGTCGTCGGGTGGATCGCGCTGCGCCGATACAGATCGATCGCGCCGCCGGATGCCCGCCCGGTCTCGTGCATGATCGCGCGGCCGCCGCCGCCCCGCATGTCCATATTGACCACGAAGCCGATCCGGCGCGCCTCCGCACTGGCGAAGAAGGCGCGCGCGCCGAGCAGGCCGTTCTCCTCGGCATCGGTGAACAGGAACAGCACGTCCCGCCGCAGGGCACCCGTCGCCCTCAGCGCGCGCGCTATCTCCAGCGCGGCGGCGACACCCGCGCCGTCATCGGCGGCGCCCGGCGAGGACGGGACGGAATCGTAATGCGCCATCAGCAGGATCGCGGAGGCATGGCTGTCGCGCCCGGGAAGCCGTCCGATCAGGTTCATCACCTCGGCACCTTCCACGGCGGTTCCATCCGCGCCGGGCTTGATCTTAACGGCCCGCCCGGCGATCACGCGCGGCTGCAATCCGAGCCGCGCCATCCGCGCGATAAGGCGGGTTCGCACGCGGGCATGTTCGGCCGAACCGACGGGATGCGGCGCCTGGCCGATCGCCCGCACATCGATCATCGCGCGACCCGCGGCAAACACCGCGGCAGGCGCATCGGCGGCTCGGGCCGGCGGCGGCACCGATGCGTGCCACGCCCCCCACGCCGCCGCCAGCAGGCTGAGGCCGAGCAGCAGCCAGACATATCCGCGATGTTCCCGCGCAGCGGCTTTCATCACGTCGCCATGCCGCGCAACCTCGGATGCAGCAATGGTTTGAATATCATCGGGCCATTAGGCGGGGCGGATGGCCAACCCGCAGGATAAGGCAGGGCCGCATTGGCAGAGCGAGCTGTACCTGGCTGGCGGCCGCCTCCTGTGCCTGAGGATGTCGACCGGCCGCGCGCGATGGCGCAGGAACGACTGCGGCCCGCAGCCTTCGCTTATGCCGACGGAGCGACGGGCAGCGGCGCCACCGCCGCCGC
>CAXTTS010000229.1:0-4794 GCA_964247265.1 uncultured Sphingomonadaceae bacterium | reverse complement strand
ATTGGCGACCGGGGCGGCGGCCGTCGGCGCGGCGGTGGCGGCTTCCGCCTTCGGGCGGGCCAGGCTGAAGCCGCGGGTGGCGCTGGTGCGCGGTGCGCCGCGCGGCGAATCGGCCGGGGCCGGGGTAGCGGCAGCGGGCGCGGCATCGCCGCCGCAATTGCCGAGCAACTGGCAGACGGCCTCCTCCTTCTGCTCTGCCGCGGTCTGGGCGAGCGCCGGGACGCTGGCGGTAAAGAGCAGCGCGGCGGAAAGTCCTGAAATCGTCCGGTACATGGTCGGCATCCCAACAACAGAGTGGTCGCGGCGTGCCGCAAGGATAGTGTTCGCATGGAACCAAGTCAAAAACCGTACCGTGATCTGCATCACGCGATCGGCTCGCACCGCACGAGGATGAGGCTGACATTGTCGGGGGCGCCCCGCGCCAGACACGCCTGGAGCATCGCCGCGCAGGCAGCATCCGGGCTGCCCTGCATGGCGAGCAGCGCGAGATCGGCATCCGGCACGCATCGGCTCAACCCGTCGCTGCACAGCAGGAAGGCATCGCCGGGCACGACCCGGTCCTCCACCACATCGAGCGCGAGATCATCGGCCACGCCGACGGCGCGGGTGATGACGTTGGCGAGCGGATGCCTTTCGGCCTGCTCCGGCGTCAGGATGCCGGCCTCGACCAGTTCGCCCACCTGGCTGTGATCGCGGGTGATCTGGCGCAGCACACCGCCGCGCAGGCGATACACCCGGCTGTCGCCGGCCCACAGGCAGGCGAAGCGATCGCCCATGATCCGCAGCGCGACGATCGTGGCCCCCATCGTGGCGCCGGCCGAAGCCGATGCGGCGATGATGCGCGCGTTCGCCTCGGCCAGCGCATCCGCCATCCGCTCGCAATCGGCATCGATCGGGGTGCGCGGATCGACCGCCAGCGCCACCGTGGCGAGGCCGCCGGTGACTTCGCCTGCCGCCCAGCGCCCGTTGGCATGCCCGCCCATCCCGTCGGCGACGGCCCAGAGGCCACCGGCCGGGTGGAGGAGGATGCTGTCTTCATTCTCCTGTCGAATCAGCCCGACATGGGTTTGCGCGCCCACGGCGAAGCGGAAGGCCATGCGGCTCAGCCCCCGATCAGGACGGTGGGGAAGCCCAGGATGATGTTGCCGCCATGCGCCGTCAGGTCGCCGATGCGGACGGCCGGCAGCTTCTGGGTCAACACCGTCACGCTGCCCTTCACGATCACGTCGGGCGGCCCGACGCAGACGCACATATCGGTGACGTGGGCGGCGGGCAGTTTGCCGATCAGCACCGTGGGCACGCACGGGCCGGAGATCGGCCCGCCGACATGCGGCACGACGCCGGTGACCATCGGGCAGACATGCATGTCGGTGATCCGCGATGCCGGCATGCCCATGCGACTCTCCCCCCGCGGAACGCCTCCGCCGCCGAGACCTTAGGCAAAAGCAGGCGAGCCGCCAAAAAGAATCGTTTCCACTGGCAGCGGCGGCCAATATGCAGGAGCAGTATTCCGGGATCGGGGACTCTATTGCTCGTCAGCGACGACATCGCCGCGGATATTCTTGCGCCCATCGACGGCGGCTGCGGAATAGACGGCCGCGCCGACGAGGGCGATGCCGGCGACGAGTTCCGCGAGCTGCGCAGCCAGCGCAAGCAGATCTTCCGTGCCGAGACGCGTGCCGCGATGGGCGAAGATCCCAACGAGGGAGACAATTGGAGCTGGCCGATGATCGCCGACGCGGCGATCGCGCATCTGGTGAATGTCGGCAAGGATCTGGAGCCGATGGCGATGGTGGTGGAGGCCAGCGCCAGGCTCGACAATGCGGATGGCCTGAGCCGCGCGATGAACGTGCTGGCCGACCTGATCGAGACCTATTGGGAGCAGGGCCTCTACCCGGCCGAAGACGAGGATGAGGGCGTCGAGGCGCGTTTCCAGCCGCTTTCGGGACTGAGCGGCGGCGGCAGCGACAAGGATGGCACGCTGGTGATGCCGCTCCGCCGCATGGTGCTGGCCGGCGACCCGCAGACGGGCGAGCTGCGCTACCTCGACCGCTATCTCGCCAACACGCAGTTCGCCTCCGCCCAGAACGCCAAGACCGACCTGCTTCGCGCGCCGTTGCTGGCCGAGGCGGAAGAGGCGCTGACCGCAATCGAGGGCGTCGCCCGCAAGCTATCCGCCCGATCGCTGCGCGAGGCGATCGCGGCGCTCGCATCGGCCGAGGCGGGCTGGCGGCGCGGGACGGGCTATATCGCCGAGCGGACCAAGCCGCGTTTTCCCGCGACCTCGCGCGTATCCGACGAACTGCGCGGCATGCGCGAGTGGCTCGAGTCGCTGCTGAAGTTCGTGCCGGACGATCCGCTGACCGACGATCCCGCCGGCGACGAGACCGCCGAGGGCGCCTCCGCCGGCGAGGGTGGCGGCGCGGTGGCGGTTGGCGGACCGATGGTGATCGGGCGGATCGGGACGAGGGCGGATGCGCTGCGCGCGGTGAACGCGGCGGCGGACTATTTCGATCGATTCGAACCGCTTTCGCCGATGGGCCCATCGCTGCGCGACATCGACCGGCGCGCGCGGATGAGCTTCGCCAAATTGCTGGAAGAGTTGATCCCCGACAGCGACACGCGTGATACGTTCTACTGGCGATCGGGTATCAAGCCGCCCGCCGAAGAAACGGCCGAAGAGGAATAGGCGGCGGCGACTTTCCGCGTTAGCATGGCATTGTGCGCGTTTGGCGCGAACTGGAGGGTTGGACATGGCGGACTCGGTTCATGACAAGTTGAAGCGCGTGCGCAAGCCGCGCGTTCACATCACCTACGACGTCGAAACCGAGGGCGCTCAGGAGGTTAAGGAGCTGCCGTTCGTGGTTGGCGTGCTGGGCGACTTCTCAGGCGACTCGGCTGTCGCCAAGCGCGCGCTGAAGGAGCGCAAGTTCATCGACCTGAAGAAGGACAAGTTCGACCAGGTGATGGGCCGGATCGAGCCGGGCGTGAAGCTGAAGGTGGAGAACACCATCGAGAAGAACGGCAAGGAATTCGAGGTGAACCTCAAGTTCCGCTCGATGGACGATTTCGAGCCCGAGAAGGTGGTCGAGCAGATCGAGCCGCTGCGCAAGCTGATGGAGACGCGCAACCAGTTGCGCGACCTGATGGCGAAGGCGGATGGCTCTGAGGAGCTGGAAGGCCTGCTCGAGAAGATCTTGCGTGACGATGCCTCGCTGGCCAGCCTGTCCAGCCAGCTCGGCACCGACAGCGGTTCCAAGGAGTAAGCGAAGATGGCCGAGACCGAGGCACAAGGCGGCGCCCAGACGACGGTACTGGAGGGGGAGGTCAGCCTGCTCGACCAGGCGATCGGTGCGACCAAGCAGACCGAGCCGAGCCGCGTCGAGGAACTGATGCGGACGCTGGCCAACGAGGCGATGAGCGGCACCGTCCAGTTCAACAAAAACCTGACGGTCACGCTGCGCGAGGCGATCGCCAAGATCGACGCGCAGATCAGCGAGCAGCTGGCGGCGGTGATGCACGCCGAGAAGTTCAAGACGCTGGAGGGCAGCTGGCGGGGCCTCAACTATCTCGTCAAGAATAGCGAGATCGGCGAGAGCCTGAAGGTGCAGGTGCTCAACATCTCCAAAAAGGAGCTGGCGGCCGACCTTGAGAAGGCGACCGACTTCGACCAGAGCAATATCTACAAGAAGATCTACGAGGAGCAGTTCGGCACGGCGGGCGGTGCTCCGTTCGGCGCGCTGATCGGCGACTATTATTTCTCGAAGAGCGCGGCAGACGTCGAATTGCTGAGCAATATCTCCAGCGTGGCGGCAGCGGGCTTCTGCCCGTTCATCTCGGCTGCCGGCGCCCAGGTGTTCGGCATGGACAGCTTCACTGAATTGTCCAACCCGATGGACATGAAGCAGCTGTTCGAGACCGCCGACTATATCAAATGGAACTCGTTCCGGCAGACCGAGGATTCGCGCTTCGTCACGCTGGTAATGCCCAAGGTGCTGGCCCGTCTGCCTTACGGGCAGGACACCAAGAAGGTCGAGGCGTTCGACTATGAGGAAGGCCCGCGCGACGACTACGGCAATGCCAAGCCGATGAAGCATGACGATTATTGCTGGATGAACGCGGCCTATGCGCTGGGTGCGCGGCTGACCGACGCTCATGCGCAATATGGCTGGTGCACCGCGATCCGCGGCGCGGAGGGCGGCGGCAAGGTGACCGATCTGCCGACCCACGTCTTCCATTCGGACGATGGCGATCTGGACAGCAAATGCCCGACCGAGATCGGCATCACCGACCGGCGCGAGAAGGAGTTGTCTGATCTCGGCTTCCTGCCTTTGTGCCACTATAAGAATACCGACTATTCGGTGTTCTTCGGTGCCCAATCCACGCAGAAGCCGAAGAAGTACGATCGCCCCGAGGCGACTGCCAATGCCGCCATCTCGGCACGTTTGCCCTATCTGATGGCGACAAGCCGTTTCGCCCATTATCTGAAGGTGATGGCGCGCGACAAGATCGGCTCCTTCATGGAGGCGAGCGACACCGAGAAATGGCTGAATCGCTGGATCTCGAACTATGTCAACGCATCGGAAGGGGCGGGCCAGGAAGCGCGCGCCAAATTCCCGCTGCGCGAGGCGAAGATCGAGGTGAAGGAGGTTCCGGGTGCGCCGGGCTCCTACACCGCCGTCGCGCATCTGCGGCCGTGGTTGCAGTTCGAGGAATTGACGACCTCGATGCGGCTGGTTGCGCGCATTCCCGCGAAGGAAGGCTGAGGGCGGGTAGGCCAGGCACGGCATGACC
>CAXTTS010000228.1:2464-4821 GCA_964247265.1 uncultured Sphingomonadaceae bacterium | reverse complement strand
CGCATCATCACCTCGCCCGTGTTCACCGGCGACAAGGTGATCGGCGCGATCCTGTTCGAGCGGACGATGGACGGGCAGGCGGACGGCAAGCCCGTGCCGCAGGTGCTGATCGAGCGCGGCGTGGTGCCGTTCATCAAGATCGACAAGGGGCTGGAGGCCGAGGCGGACGGCGTACAGCTGATGAAGCCGATGCCCGAGTTGGACGTGCTGCTCGCCCGCGCCAAGGGGCTGGGCGTGTTCGGCACCAAGGAGCGTTCGGTCATCAACCTCGCCAATCGCGAGGGCATCGCCGCGATCGTGAAGCAGCAGTTCGAGGTCGGGCAGCAGGTGCTCGCCGGCGGGCTGGTGCCGATGCTGGAGCCGGAGATCAACATCAAGAGCCCGGAGCGCGCCGAGGCCGACCAGATCCTGCTGGAAGAGCTGGTGAAGGCGCTCGACGCGATGCCCGGCGATGCCAAGGTGATGCTGAAGCTGTCGCTGCCGACGCAGCCCGGCCTGTACGATCCCCTGGTCGATCATCCGCGCGTGCTGCGAGTGGTGGCGCTGTCCGGCGGTTTTGCCCGGCCGGAGGCCTGCATCGAGCTGGCCAAGAATCGCGGCATCATCGCCAGCTTCAGCCGCGCGCTGCTCAACGATCTGCGCCAGCAGATGAGCGACGCGGAGTTCGATGCCTCGCTAGGTGAGGCGATCGACGAGATCTACCAGGCCTCGACCGTCAAGGCCTGAAGCGCGGGGGGCGGTGGCTGGATGGCCGCTGCCCCTTGCCCTCGCTGGGGGATCGGTGCACGGCGCGCGGCCATGACCGAGATAAACGATGACAGTGTTCCGCTCGACCCGAAGTTCGCCGATCGCTTCGAGCGCGATCCGAGGCGGCCCGCCTGCCAGCTCTACCTGATCTCGCCGCCGGCGATCGACGCGGGCTTTGCCAATGTGCTCGATGCGGCGCTGTCGGCTGGGCCGGTCGCGGCGTTCCAGTTGCGGCTGAAGGGGCTGGACGACCATGCCGTTGCAGAGTTGGCCGAACCGCTGCTAGCAGTGTGCCGGCGGCACGAGGTGTCGTTCATCGTCAATGACAGCATCGGGCTGGCCAAGCGGCTGGGAGCCGATGGCGTGCATCTGGGGCAGAATGACGGCGATCCGCGCGCGGCGCGCGACGCGCTCGGCAAGGACGCGCAGATCGGCGTCGCCTGCCACGACAGCCGCCATCTGGCGATGGAGGCGGGCGAGGCGGGCGCCGACTATGTGTCGTTCGGCGCCTTCTACCCGAGCATGACGAAGGAGACGAAGCACCGGCCCGAGCCCTCGATCCTCGGCTGGTGGTCCACCCTGTTCGGCATACCGTGCGTGGCGGTCGGCGGCGTGACAGCGGACAATGCGGCGCCGCTGGTGGCGGCGGGCGCGGACTTCATCGCGGTGAGCGGGGCGGTATGGAACCACCCGGATGGGCCGGCCGCCGGGGTGGCGGCGTTCGCCGGAGTTTTGGGCTGACGGCCCTGCCGAGAACCGGCGCGCGCCTACCAGGCGCGGACGCGGCCGGTATCGACGTGGACGAAGCCGTCGCGCGGATAATAGCCGACGCCGCCGCGCTGGGCGGAGAGGGCGGCCAGGCGCAGGCGGCCGAGTTCGACGCCGGGCAACGCGACGTCCGTCGCCTTGCCGAGCATGTGCTGGCTCTGGCTCGCGACGCCGGTATGTTCGCCGCCACGCGCCCGCAGGGCGGCGTTGGTGTGCGGCGAGCGGTAGCCGGAGATCAGATCGAACGACCGGCGGGGATCGACGCCGAGCCGATCGCGTATCTCGCCCAGCAGGCTGAAGAGATCCGGATCCATGATCGTGACGTCGTTGGTGCGCCAATCGCGCAGACCGTGGTTCAGTTCGGCCAGACCCTGCGGATCGAAGCGGCCATTGGCGAAGAAGCGGGCATCCACCCTGTCGTTCGTGTGGACGTTGCGGAACGCCAGACGCTTTTCAGGGATCGCCGCCAGCGCGGAAGAATCGATCAGCGCGGCGCCCCCGAGCGCCAGCGCGCCGAGAAAGAGCCCGCGACGGCTCAGAGTCGTGTCGGTCATTCGCACCCATCGGAAAGAAAAGGGGTGTCCCGCGTTCGATCAGGACAGGGATGCATATAAGGGAGCGCACGTATGAAAACGATAAAGGTTGCAAGGCTTTGTCTTGCCGGCGCAACGTCCTGCCTCATTATGTCGCCGCTGGCGGCGCAGGGCGTTAACGAAGCTGCTCCGGCGGCCGAGCAGACCTATCCGGGGATCGACCTCACCATCATGCATGCGCAGGTGATTCTCGACCATCTCGGCTTCGGGCCGGGGGTGATCGACGGCCAGGGCGGCAACTCGACCAAG
>CAXTTS010000228.1:0-2454 GCA_964247265.1 uncultured Sphingomonadaceae bacterium | reverse complement strand
GGGCGCATCGCTGACGAAAGCGCTGATCGGCTTTCAGACAGCCAATGCCTTACCGAAGACGGGCGAGATCGACAAGGCCACATTGGCGGCGCTGAACCCCTATCGCGAGATCCGGCCGGTCGCGGAGGTGACGCTGACCGAGGCCGATGTCGCCGGGCCGTTCGTCGGCGCGATGCCGAAGGATCCGGCGGCGCAGGCCAAGCTGCCCGGCATGAATTATCAGAATGCAACCGAGAAGCTCTCCGAACGCTTCCACACCACGCCGGCGACGCTGATCGCGCTGAACGGCGCGCAGGCCAAGGTGGTGGCAGGCGCCAAGGTGAAGGTGCCGGCGGTGGCGGTGAAATCCACCGCCTATGCCGAAACGCTCAAGCCCGAATGGCGCCAGACGCTCGCCAGCCTGTCGGTCGATGCCGAGCAGCCGAGTGCGAAGCATGTCGTCGTCGACAAATCGGACGGGGTGCTGCGCGTCTATGATGCGGACGAGAAGCTCGTCGCGCAATTCCCGGCGACGATGGGCAGCAAGCACGATCCGCTGCCGATCGGGACGTGGAAGATCCAAGGCGCTTCGTACAATCCGCCGTTCCACTATAATCCAAAGCTGTTCTGGGATGCCGATGACAAGTCCGGCAAGCAGCTGCTGCCGCCGGGGCCGAACGGCCCGGTCGGCGTGGTGTGGCTCGATCTGAACAAGCCGCATTACGGCATCCACGGCACGCCGAGCCCCGAGACGATCGGTCGCGCGGAAAGCCACGGCTGCATCCGGCTGACCAACTGGGACGCCGCCCGCCTGTCGCTGATGGTGAAGCCGGGGACCGAGGCCAAGTTCCAGCCGTGAGCGCAGCGGCATGACGCGGTTCGGCAGATGGTTTGGCGGCGCCCTGCTGCTGGTCGTCGCGCTGTTCGTCGCGGGCTTGATGATGCCGCGGACGCGGAACGGCGCGGTGGCGCATATTGCCTCGACCCCTTCAGCGGGGCCGGCAGCGGGAGGCAGGGAGCAGGCGCTGATTGCGCCCTCCGGCCTCACGATCCCGGTGGCCGGCGTTCGCGGTGCGGACCTGACCGACATGTTCGGCGATCCGCGTGGGGCAGCAGGAGAGCGCGGGCATGGCGCGCTCGACATCATGGCGCCGCGCGGCACCCCGGTGCTGGCGGCGGCCGACGGGCGCGTGGAGAAGATGTTCGACAGCGAGCTGGGCGGCCACACGATCTACATCCGATCGCCGAACGGCCGGAACATCTATTATTACGCGCATCTCGACAGCTATGCCGCTGCCGCGCGAGAGGGCGCGATCGTCCATGCGGGCGAGCGGATCGGGACGGTCGGATCGAGCGGCGATGCGAACCCGGCCGCGCCGCACCTGCATTTCGAGATCAAGCGGATGGCGCCCGGCCAGCCGTGGCATCAGGGCGTCGGGATCAACCCCTATCCCTTGCTTGCGGGCAAGGTCGACGGGGGGTAAGGGCCACGCCGGCTCTTTTCCAGAACGTGAGACAGGCATGAAGATCAGCGGCGTGGACATTCGTCCCGGCAACATCATCGAGTATGAAGGCGGCATCTGGAAAGCTGTGAAGATCCAGCACACCCAGCCGGGCAAGGGCGGCGCCTACATGCAGGTCGAGATGAAGAACCTGATTGACGGCCGCAAGAACAATGTCCGCTTCCGTTCGGCCGAGACGGTGGAGCGCGTGCGGCTGGACACCAAGGATTTCCAGTTCCTGTTCGCCGATGGTGACGCGCTGACGTTCATGGACAAGGATAATTACGACCAGATCACGCTGGATCGCGGCGTGCTGGGCGATGCCGCCGCCTTCCTGCAGGACGGCATGGACGTGGTGATGGAATTGTATGACGAGCGGCCGATCTCGGTGCAGCTGCCCGACACGATCGAGGCGCTGATCGTGGAGGCCGATGCGGTGGTGAAGGGGCAGACGGCATCCTCCAGCTACAAGCCGGCGGTGCTGGAAAATGGCGTGCGGGTGATGGTGCCGCCGCATATCGGTGCGGGCACCCGCATCGTGGTCGACGTCTATGCGCAGGAATATGTGAGGCGGGCGGACTGATCCGATGGCAGCGACTTCCGGCCTGATCTCGGTGATGGAGCGCGCGGCGCGCAAGGCGGCCCCGCGCCTGCGCCGCGACTTCGGCGAGACCCAGCAATTGCAGGTGAGCCGCAAGGGGCCGGCCGACTTCGTCTCGCAGGCGGATCGCATGGCCGAGCAGACGCTCTATGAGGAGTTGAAGAAGGCGCGGCCGGACTGGGGCTTCCTGATGGAGGAAGGCGGCGCGATCGAGGGCGATCCGACCAAACCACGCTGGGTGATCGATCCGCTCGACGGCACCAGCAACTTCCTGCACGGCATCCCGCATTTCGCCATCGCGATCGCGGTGGAGGAGCCGAAGCCGGGTGGCCGCAGCGAGATCACGCAAGGGCTGATCTACCAGCCGATCAC
>CAXTTS010000227.1:0-4871 GCA_964247265.1 uncultured Sphingomonadaceae bacterium | reverse complement strand
GCACCGGCGTGAAGGTGAAGATCGGCCCCCAGATTGGCGACAGCGCCACCGACTGCCCGAACAGAATCGCCAGGATCAACCCCGCAAATCCGATCAGCGATACCTCGCCGATCCGCCCCGGCCGGATCCAGCGCGTGTAGATGCCCATCGCGATCGCCAGCGGCACCGTCGCCGCCACGGTGAACATGCCCCACGGGCTTTCCGCCAGCGCGCGCACCACGATCAGCGACAGCACCGCCAGGATGATGACCATGATCGCGAACGTGCCGACCAGCGCGATCGTGCCCGCCGCCGTGCCCATCTCCATCCGCACCAGTTCGCCGAGCGAGCGCCCGTCGCGCCGCATCGAGATGAACAGCACCATGAAGTCCTGCACCGCGCCCGCCAGCACCACGCCCGCCAATATCCACAGCGTGCCCGGCAGATAGCCCATCTGCGCCGCCAGCACCGGGCCGACCAGCGGCCCCGCCCCGGCGATGGCGGCGAAATGGTGGCCGAACAGCACACGCCGGTCGGTCGCGACATAATCCAGCCCGTCGGCGCGCGCGATCGCCGGGGTGGGCCGCGCGGGATCGAGGCCCATCACCCGCCGCCCGATGAACGACGCGTAGAAGCGATAGGCGATCAACGATGTGGAAAGCGCAGCGGTGACGATCCACAATGCGCTGATCTGCTCCTGCCGCCCGGCCGCCACGACGCACAGCGACACGACGCCGACGAGCGCGAGGATTATCCACAAGGCGTGCCGCATCAATCGCTCCCTCCGCCCCGCCCGGCGGCGATGCCGCAAGCCCGAGGCCTCTGCCCCGTCTTAGCCGCCTCCCCGCGCCGGTCCATGCCTCAGGTTGTAACGGTGCCGGCGGCAGGCTCAGAAGCGGTAGCCCACCGTCGCCATCACGGTGCGCCGCGCGCCGATGAATCCCCGCGCGACAGGCAGGAGGCGTGGAACTCCCTGCCGAACAGGTTGGTGGCGTTCACCGCGAAACGCCGCTTGCGCCAGTCGATCTCGGCCAGCGCTCGGTCGGCGTCATCATGCCGCTTGCCCCCCGGCCGACCCACGGCAGGCGATCAGCGGAAACGCCTGCCATCTGGCGCCCGGGCGCGATCCGCGTCAGGCGAGGTCGTCCAGATCGAACAGCGGCCGAATCTCGATCTCGCTCCGCCCCGGCATCGGGTTCGGGCAACGCTTCACCCAGGCCACCGCCTCGTCCATGTCCCTGACTTCCCACAGCCAGAAACCGGCGACGAGTTCGGCGGTGTTCGCGAACGGGCCATCGATCACCGTGCGCCCCGCTCCGTCGAACGCGATCCGCTTGCCCATGCGCGAGGGGGTCAGGCCATCGGCCATGCGCAGGATGCCGGCGGCGCGCAGCTCGTCGTTGAAGCGACCCATCTCGGCCAGCGCCTCGCGGGTGGGCGGCGGGCCGTCCTCGCTGTCGCCAGTCGCCTTCACGATCACCATCACGCGCATCGCCGCCCTCCCTCAGCCGGTCGCCAGCTTCCGTTCGATCGCGGTCCACAGCTTCGCCACCGCCAGCGCGGCGGGCGATCGCGGCGCATAGCCGCCCAGCGGCGAGCGGCGATCCGCCATCTCCTCCATCGCGCTCGCCATCGGGATCGCGGGGCAGCCGGGATCGGCGGTCAGCGCCGCCAGATGCGCGGAGCGGCGCCGGTCGACCATGTTGAACACCGGGAACAGCGGCGGCCCGCCCTTGTGATGCAGATCGAGATGATCGCGCACCGCCGCGAACGCGCGGCGCGACAGCGTTGACGGAATCATCGGCAACAGGATCAGCGCCGCCCCGCGCATGATCTGCTCGCTCGTCGCCCCCAGCCCCGGCGGGCAGTCGAGGATGATATGGTCATAATGCCGCTCCAGCCTCTCGGTCAGGCGCAGCAGCCGTTTCTTGCGGTCCAGCCCGGCGAACACCGTGTCGAGGTCGCGCAACGATGCGTCGGCGGGCAGCAGGTCGAGCAGCGGGATGGCGGTCGGCACGATCAGCTCGTCCGGCATCAGGTCGCGCTCGATCACCGCGCGCGCCTCGTCCCGCGCGCGCCGCCCGTCGGAAAGGATGAAGCTCGCCGCGGCCTGCCCGTCCAGATCCCACAACAAGGTGCGCCGGCTGGACAGCACCGCCGATGCCCACGCCAGGTTCACCGCCAGCGTGGTCTTACCCACCCCGCCCTTCATGCTGTAGATCGCGATCACGGCCATCGCGCGAACCTAGCAGAGCGGGGCGGCAGAAAGGAAGCCGGCCGGCTCAGGATAGCAAGCCGTGGCGCACGATGATCCCGAACGCGGTCGCGATGCGCCCGCCGTGGCGCTCCAGCACCACGTCGGCCGTATCGTATTTGAACTGCGCCACCTCGTGCCCGCGCGATATCAGCGCCAGCGCCACCCGCTCCATCTCCCTGCGACAGAGCGGCCCCGGATCGGCGGACGGCATCGCCGCCGGATCGGGGTCATAGGCCACCACATGCACGGCGGTGCCGCCGGGTTTGAGCCAGGCCATCGCCGCATCGATATGCGCCATCGTCTCGGCCGGTACGCGCGGCTCGCCATCCCAGTCCATCGACCAGAAGAAGTCGAACAGCCCGGCATCCTCGGCCACCCCGCCTGGCTCCATCCGGCGGTAGGCGACGTGCGCATCGAAGGTGGCATCGTCGCACAGGTCGGGCCGGCGCAGCGCGGCAAGCCCGTCCTCCATCATGCCCGTCGCCAGGATGTTGCAGCCCGCTGCCGCCATCGCCGCCGGCAGCGGCCCGCCGCCATGCACCACGCCGACACCGCGCGCACGCGGCAGCAGTACGCCGTAGCGACGCAGCGCCTGCATGACGAAGGCCTGCCCCCAGCCGGCCACCGTCCTGTCATCGACCAGACCCAGCGCCGCCAGCCACTCGCGATACGGCGGCTCGGCCAGCTGGCGGCTGGTGCACATCTGCGACACGGGTTCGGCCAGCGACGGCCGCTTGCCGGAAACGAGGCGCGCCACCGGCTTCAGGTCGGCCGCGCCGAACTCGGTCTGGCGCCCGGCCAGCCGCTCGGCCGATTCCGCCCGAAGCTCCGATCGTTGCCAGACGGCGATCGAAAGCCCGTCGGCGCGCGCATCGGTATCGTCGAATATCTGGCCGAACAGGCTGTAGGTCATGCCCGACAGCGCCTCGAACTGGATGGTGGCGCGGCCGCCATCCTCCGCCTCCAGCAGCCGCAGCGGGATGCGCTGGATCTCGATCGGGTGGGCCCGCGCGCCGGTGCGCGGAGACATGGCATGGACGATCAGGTCCAGCGTGCCCTTGGTCGCCGCCAGCCCCTCGAACGTCATCACGAAGGCGAGATGCCCTTCGCCCAGCGTGGCATAAGGGGTGTGGAACACATAGCTTTCGAACGGCCCCGGCAGATCGCCGCCCAGCCCCGCGACGCGGCTGATATGGCCGGGCACGAAACCGAACGGATCGATCGGTATCGGCGGCGGCGGCGCATCGCCCGGCGGCGCATCGGGCACCGCATCGGCGTTCAGGTTCGGATCGTCGGTTTCCACGGTCCGCCGTCCTTAGCCGCGCCCGCGCCCGGCGCAACCACGATCGTATCCACCGCCGTGCCACGCCGCCCGGCCGGCGTCATCGCCGCGATGTCAGCGATCGACCATCGCCATCATCCGCTCGCCATAGCGTTCGCCCGCGATCGCCTCCGGGCGCAGCGCCGCGTCCAGCCGCGCCAACGCCGCAGCCTCAAGCGTGATCGCCGCCGCGCCGACATTCTGCTCCAGATAGGTGCGCCGCTTGGTGCCGGGGATCGGCACGATGTCCGCGCCCTTGGCCAGCAGCCACGCCAGCGCGATCTGGCCGGGCAGCGCGCCCAGCTCGGCCGCGATGTCCTGCACGACCGCCGCCGCCTTCATGTTGGCGGCGAACGCCTCGCCCTGAAAGCGCGGATCGTTGCGGCGGAAATCGTCGGCCGGATAGTCCTCGGCGGGCTTGGTCGATCCGGTCAGGAAACCCCGGCCCAGCGGACTGAACGGCACCAGCCCGATGTTCAGCTCGCGCAGCAGCGGGATGATGTCCGCCTCCAGATTGCGCTCCCACAGCGAATATTCGCTTTGCAGCGCGCTCAACGGCTGCACCGCATGGGCCTTGCGGATGTTCGCCGCGCCGGCTTCGGACAGGCCGAAATAGCGCACCTTGCCGGCCGCGATCAGATCGCGCACGGCGCCCGCCACATCCTCGATCGGCACGGCCGGGTCCACCCGATGCTGGTAGAGCAGGTCGATATGGTCGGTGCCCAGCCGCTTCAGCGATGCCTCCACCACGTCGCGGATATGCTCGGGCCGGCTGTCGGTGCCGCCCACCCGCTCGCCATCCCTGATGTCGAAACCGAACTTGGTGGCGATCGTCACCGCATCCCGCCGGTCCTTCAGGGCGCGACCCAGCAGTTCCTCGTTGGTGAACGGGCCATAGACCTCGGCCGTGTCGAACAGGGTTACGCCCAGATCGATCGCGCGGTGGATCGTCGCGATCGATTCGCTTTCGTCCGCCTGCCCGTAGGACTGGCTCATCCCCATGCAGCCGAGGCCGATCGCACCGACCTCCAGCCCTTCGCCGCCCAGCTTGCGCATCTGCATCGTCATGGCCTCCTTTGTTCTGGGCAAGGATGGGGATGCAGCCGCCCGCCACCAACCCCTCGGCAGCGATATTCGCGCCGGGCTGCCGCTCAGGCCCGGCGGGCGGCGCGCGTCACCGCCCGCGCCTCGGCCAGTTGCCACAGGATCAGCGTCGGCAGCGCGATCGCCACGTCGCGCGCGCGCTTGGCCAGCGCCAGCGCCATCGCCGCCTCGATCGGCAGGCCGAGCAGCGGGGCGAGCAGCGCATAGCCC
>CAXTTS010000226.1:3333-4924 GCA_964247265.1 uncultured Sphingomonadaceae bacterium | reverse complement strand
CGAACTGGCGCAGCTGGATCGCGCCCTGCTGGGCGATGACGATGCCGATCAGGAAGCTCATCAGCCCGACGATCGCCAGCGCCTCCACCCCGACGACCTCGAACTGGCGGGCGACGGCGTTGAAGCGGAAGCGGGCGGGGTGGCGGATCACGCTGGCGAAGCCGATCACCACCGCGCCGAAGAAACCGAGTAGCCCGGTAAAGGTATGCCCGGCCTTGATCGTGGCATCGCCGATCTGGCCGAGCACGCGCAGGAACGGGGTGCGCGTATCCGGCCGCATCTTGACCGGCTGGTCCGCCCCGGACACCTGTTCGAGCAGGCGGATCTGGGCATCGTCGGCGCCGGTGATCTTCGCGTCCTTGTCCCGCGCGGCGCGGTGGACGATCCAGGCGCCGACCGTATCCATGCGATCGACCCCGGTCAGATCGATGCCGGTGGCGCTGACGCCTTCCAGCCGCTGCGGCAGATCGCGCAGCCGGGCGAGGGTGAGCGACCCCGAGAAACGGAGGACGCGACCATCGCCTTTCTCGTCCAGGGTGAAGTCGGCCACTGCGCTCATGCGCCGCCTTTGTGGGGCAAACCGGCGGATACGGCAAGGACCGGCGGCGAAAGGGTGAAGCCGCCAGCCGCGATGGCCGGTGACAGGTGGTTCCACCGGCCCGGGCAGGCGTATAAGGCGGCGGGCATGACCGAACTCGCCATCTACGACATGGACCGCACGATCACGCGGCGCGCCACCTACACGCCGTTCCTGCTCCATTCGGTGCGGCGGCGGGCGCCGTGGCGGCTGGTGCTGCTGCCGCTGGTGCTGCTGTCGATGCTGGCTTACGCCTGCCGGCTGGTCGATCGCGGGCGGCTGAAGGAGATCAACCACGCGCTGCTGCTGGGCCGCCACAACCGGCCGGAGGAGCTGGCGCTGGTGGCCGGCAGCTTCGCCGACGAGACGCTACGGACCAACATCCTGCCCGGCGCGCTGGCCCAGATCGCGGCGGACAAGGCGGCGGGGCGGCGGCTGGTGATGGCGACCGCATCCTACCGCCTCTATGCCGCGGCTATAGCCGAGCGGCTGGGCTTCGACGACGTGATCGCCACCAACAGCGTGGCCGGGCTGGACGGCCGCATCCGCGCCCGGATCGATGGCGAGAACAGCTACGGCCCGGCCAAGCTGCGCATGATCCTGGCGTGGATGGCGACGGCGGGGCTGCGGCGCGAGGATTGCCGCGTCTGGTTCTACAGCGACCATGCCAGCGACGCGCCGGTGTTCGAATGGAGCGACGTGGCGGTGGCGGCGAACCCGAGCAGGGACTTGCGGGAGATGGCTGGGGTGAGGGGGTGGCCGGTGGTGGAGTGGGGTGCCTGACTGGTACCGGGCTGCGGCAGGCGGGACTTATTTCTGCTCGGATACAGCCTGATTAGAGTAGATCGCATGTAAGATAGTGGTTGTGAACAAGCCAAAATTGAGTCGGTAAGGCAGTGAGAGTCGTAACAGGGCGATTACATAAAGTAGACGCCATTTAGACCAGACAAGAGATGTAGTTCCAAGTAGGAGTAATGCCGCGAAGGTCACATGCACGAGGTCAAAGAAGGATAT
>CAXTTS010000226.1:0-3323 GCA_964247265.1 uncultured Sphingomonadaceae bacterium | reverse complement strand
GCCATCGGTGCTGAGCCCGTGCAAAAAATGCTGATTTCGTTTAAATCACTGATGCTTAACCAGAATAGCCCGACCTGCAAAGCAAGCAGGCTCGCAACGATCCAACGTGCCCACCTGACTAAAACGTCCACGCCCATATGGAGGATGTTAACAGGCCACATCACCGCTTTCCATCACCTCGGCCATCCCGCTCACACCATCCCCAGCGCCTGATCGAAGTCCGCGATCAGATCGTCGGCATTCTCCACGCCTACCGAGATACGCACCAGATTGTCGGTGATGCCCAGCGCCGCCTTGCGTGCGTCCGGCACGGACAAATGCGTCATGCCGGCCGGGTGGCTCGCCAGCGTTTCGGTGCCGCCCAGCGAGACGGCGAGCTTGGCTATCTTCAGCGCGTCGAGGAAGGCGAAGCTCTCCGCCTCGCCGCCTTTCAGGTAGAGCGAAAAGGTGCTGCCGGCGCCGGTGCAGTGGCGGTGGTAGATGTCGGCCTGGCTGCCGGGGCCGGTGTCCGCCGCGTCGGCCAGGAAGCCGAGATAGCCGACCCGCTCCACCTTGGGATGATCGCGCAGCGCGGCGCAGACCCTTGCGGCATTCTCGCCCGCGCGGCTCATGCGGAGTTCGAGCGTCTCCAGCGAGCGGAGCAGCATCCAGGCGGAATGGGGATCGGTGATCGTGCCGATGGTGTTGCGCATCGCCCGGATCGGATCAATCGCCGCCTTTGATCCGACAGCGCCGCCCGCCACCAGATCGCTGTGGCCGCCGGCATATTTGGTGAGCGAATAGATCACCAGATCGGCACCGTGGCGCAGCGGCTGCTGCCACAGCGGGCCGAGGAACGTGTTGTCGATGACGATCGGCGGCTTTTCGGCGGCATTGGCGAAGATCGCGTCGCGGCTGGCGGCGACCGCCTCCACATCCACCAGCGCGTTGGTGGGGTTGGCCGGGCTTTCGAGATAGATCATCGCGACGCGGCCGGCGGCGGCGCGGGCCATCACCGCATCGATCTCTGCCCGGCTGGCGCCGGCCGGAAAATCGAGCCAGTGGATGCCGAAGCGGCCGAGGATCTTGCCGATCAGCGTTTCGGTGGCGGCATAGAGCGGGGCGGAGTGGACGATGGTGTCGCCCGGCCGCACGCTGGCCAGCATCACCGTGGCGATCGCGGCCATGCCGGAGGAGAAGACGAGCGCATCCTCCGCATCCTCCCAGATGCCGAGGCGATCCTCCAATATCTCCTGATTGGGGCCGTTGAAGCGGGAGTAGACGAGGCCCTCCGCGCCGCCCGGGCGCTTGCCGGTGACGCCCTCGAAATGGCGTTTGCCGGCGGCGGCGCTTTCGAACACGAAGGTGCTCGTCAGGAAGATCGGCGGCTTCAGCGCGCCTTCCGACAGCATCGGATCATAGCCGTGGCCCATCATCAGCGTTTCGGGGGCGAGGCGGCGGCCGCCCACCTCCAGCGGCTGCGCGCGCGGGCGGCGGCGGGGGGTGGCGCCGGTCAGGTCGGCTTCGGTGCTGTCCGGGGTTTCGTCGGTCATGCTGTCTCTCCCGTATATGGCGGCAGTCTGGCCCCTTTGGCGGCGGTGCGCCAGCCGCGCGATTTTCCTACCGGGCGCGGGCCTGATAACTGGGCTGTCCTTCGCGAACATCCGGGGGACGATCGATGGACGACAATCTGGCGCAACTGGTGGCGGCGTATCGCGCCTGGCCGCTGCCGCATCCGCACCTGCGCGCGGTCACGCTGGCGCAGTGGCTGCTGGAAAGCGGGCGCGGCACATCGGCGCTGGCGCGCGACCACCGCAACTTCGCCGGGCTGAAATGGCGGACGGAGATGGCGCCGTTCGCCAAGGCGGTGGCTTACGGCGCGCATGACGGCGCGGCGGATTACTGCGCCTTCGCCACGGTGGAGGCGTTTATCGCCGGCTATTGGGCGTTCCTGGCGCGCGCGCCTTATGCCGGGTGGGAGCGCCATGCGGCGACGGCGGCGGGGTTCATCCGCTTCGTCGCGCCGATCTACACGCCGTCCGCCGGCTATGCCGAGAAGGTGCTGGCGCTGGTGCCGGAGGCGGCGGCGCTGCTGGCGGGCGGCGTGGCGGCAGGCGCGGGCAGGGCGGAGGTCGTTGATCTGGGAACGATCGTGCTGGATCCGGGGCATGGCGGCACGCGGCGGCTGGGCGGCAGCTCCCCCAACAATGCGACGAGCGTGACGGGCGTGGCGGAAAAGGTGCTGACGCTCGATTTCGGCTTCGTGCTGCGCGATGCGCTGGTGGCGCAGGCGGCCAGAGCGGGTGAGCGGATCGCCGTGGCGCTGACCCGCGAGATGGACGTGAACGTGGCCGTGGCGGAGCGGGCGGGGCTGACCGGCCGGCTCGGCGCGCGCGCCTTCCTGAGCCTGCATTTCAACGGCGCGGGCGATGCGGCGACGCGCGGCACGGAGACCTTCTACCGCGCGGCGGAGAAGGGCAATGTGAACCCCGTGCACGACATCGCCTTCGCCCGCGCGGTGCAGGGCGGGCTGCTGGCGGGGATGCGGGCGATCGATCCGGCGGCAAAGGATCGCGGCACCAAGCCCGATACGCAATCCGGACCGGGCGGGATCGGCGTGCTGAACGACCGCGCGCTGGGCAATGCCGGGCGGGCGACGCCTGCGGTGGCGGCGCTGGCGGAGATCGAGTTCATCACCCATCCCGCCGTGGACCGGCTGATCGTATCGGGGGCGCAGGCCGCGGCGAACCGGCAGGCGCTGGCCGCGCCGCTGGCGGAGGCGATCCGCGGCTATCTGCGCGGATAGCGGCGCGGGGTTTTCATAGCCCGATCAGCGAGATCTGGCGGCCGTAGCCCGCCTCGCCTTGGTGGGTGGCGCGGCGGTAGCTGAAGAAGCGCGCCGGATCGGCATAGGTATCGAGGCCGAGCGCCACGATCGTCCGCACGCCGCGCTGGGCGAGACGGGCGATCACATAGGCCTCGATATCGAACTGGTGGTGGCCGGGCCGCGTGCCGTCCGCGAAGAAGCGTTCGTTGGCGGGGTCGGCCGCGCAGAAGCGGGCGAGGAAGGCATCGTCCACCTCGTAGGAGGCGCGGGCGATGCACGGGCCGATCGTGGCGGCGATGCGATCGGCCCGCGCGCCCAGCGCCTCCATCGCGGCGACGGTGGCATCGGTGACGCCGCCGAGCGCGCCCTTCCACCCGGCATGCGCCGCGCCGACCACGCCGGCGGCGGTATCGGCGAACAGCACCGGCACGCAATCGGCGGTGAGGATGCCGAGCAGCAACCCCGGCCGATCGGTGACGAGCGCATCGGCCTGCGGCCGCGCCTCGTCGGCGAACGG
>CAXTTS010000225.1:0-4938 GCA_964247265.1 uncultured Sphingomonadaceae bacterium | reverse complement strand
TCTCCCGTGGTCCACGCTCATCGGGGCCCCAGCTGTTCGGCTCATAGTTGGCGCGCCCCTTGGGGTTGCGCATCGCCATGTGGCCATCCTGCTGGAAGTTCGACACCGGGCAGCGCGGCGCATTCACCGGGATGTGGGTGAAGTTCGGGCTGCCCAGCCGCTTCAGCTGCGTATCGAGGTAGGAGAAGTTGCGGCCGTGCAGCAGCGGATCGTCGCTGAAATCCACCCCCGGCGGCACGTTCTGCGTGCAGAAGGCGACCTGCTCGGTATTGGCGAAGAAATTGTCGACATTGCGGTTGAGCGTCAGCGTGCCGACGATGCGGACCGGCACATCCTCCTCGGGGATGAGCTTGGTCGAGTCGAGATGATCGAACGGCAGGCTGTCCGCCGTCGCCTGATCGAACAGCTGGACGCCGAGATCCCATTGCGGGAAGTCGCCGCCCTCGATCGCTTCCCACAGATCGCGCCGGTGGAAATCGGGATCGGCGCCGTTGATTTTCACCGCCTCGTTCCACAGCACCGACTGGAGACCCTGGCGCGGCTTCCAGTGGAACTTGACGAAGGTGGACTTGCCCTCCGCATTGACCAGCCGGAAGCTGTGGACGCCAAAGCCCTCGATCGTGCGGAACGAGCGCGGGATCGTGCGATCGGACATCTGCCACATTATCATGTGCCAGGCTTCGGGCGAAAGGCTGGCGAAATCCCAGAAATTGTCATGCGCCGACTGCGCCTGCGGGAAGGCGCGATCCGGCTCCTGCTTAACGGCGTGGATGAGATCGGGGAACTTGATCGCATCCTGGATGAAGAAGACCGGGATGTTGTTGCCGACGATGTCCCAATTGCCCTCGCGGGTGTAGAACTTCACGGCAAAGCCGCGCACGTCGCGGGCGAGATCGAACGACCCCTTGTTGCCGGCGACGGTGGAGAAGCGGACGAACACCTCCGTCTGCTGGCCGACCGTGGAGAGCACGTCGGCGCGGGTATAGTCGGCCAGCGAATCGGTGAGTTCAAACACGCCGTGGGCGCCATAGCCGCGCGCGTGGACGACCCGCTCGGGGATACGCTCATGATCGAAGTGGAAGATCTTTTCGCGCAGGATGAAATCTTCGAGCAGCGTGGGGCCGCGCGCGCCGATCTTCAGGCTGTTCTGGCCGTCCGCGATGGGAACGCCCTGCTGCGTCGTCATCGTCAGCGCGGCATCGCTGGTCGACTGGTGGGTCTCGCCGCCTGCACCCTGCTGCTCGGCGTAATGGGTAGGCAGATCGGCGCCGGCCGGGAGCGGGGGGACTTTTTGCGGCGACTGGCCTTTCAGCTTGCCAGAGTCACCCGTGGTCGTCTTGCGTGCCATAATGATGGTTTCCTCTTGCTCCACGCCAGTTTGTCACGACCAACTTCATGTAACGAGGAGTTTATTTTGCGCGGCGCGGGGAACAATCCACGTTCTTAATCTGAGTTTGCTTGATGTGGGTTAGGGCGTTTGTCTGGCTTGCTGGGTGCCGTCGGGAAACTTTGTGCGCTGCACAATGTTTGAGCGGGCATGACACAGAAGCCCAACCGCAAAGCCCGCCCCGCTCCCGTAGCCCCGCCCGCGCCGACGCCGGGCTGGAGAGCATGGGCATCCGACCACAAGGCGCTGCTCGGCATCGGCGCGGTCGGCGCGCTGGCGGCCAGCGCGATCTTCAACAATGCGGCGGCCAGACGCGCGGAGGCGAACAACCCGCCGGCCGGCGCCTTCATCGAGGTGGACGGGGTGAGCGTCCATTATATCGAGCGCGGAACGGGCTCCCCTGTCGTGCTGCTCCACGGCAACGGCGTGACCTTGCAGGATTATACGGCCAGCGGCGTGTTCGACCTGGTTGCCGCCGGCCACCGGGTGATCGCCTTCGACCGACCGGGCTTCGGCTATACCGATCGTCCGCGATCGACCGTGTGGACGCCGGCGGCGCAGGCCGCGCTGCTGGTCAAGGCGATGCACAAGCTTGGCGTGGCGCAGGCGGTGATCGTCGGGCATAGCTGGGGCACGATGGCGGCGCTGGCGATGGCACTGGACCATCCCGCCAGTGTGAGCGGACTGGTGCTGCTGTCCGGCTATTATTACGGCACGGCGCGCCCCGATGCGATCCCCGGATCGCTGCCGGCGGTGCCGATCGTGGGCGATGTGATGGCGCATACCGTGTCGCCGCTGTCCGGCGCGCTGATGGGGCCGATCGCGATCAAGGCCAGCTTTGCGCCGGCGCCGGTTTCCCCGAAGATGGCGGCCGTGCCCTTGTCGCTCGCCTTGCGGCCGGGCCAGATCCGGGCGACGGCGGCAGACACGGCCCTGATGATCCCGGGCGCGGTCGGCCTGAGCCGACGCTACGGCGAACTCACCCTGCCGGTGACGATCATGGCAGGCGAGGGCGACCTCATCGCCCATGTCGATCGACATGCGCGCAAGCTGGCCGCCGACGTGCCGCAGAGCGTGCTGACGGTGGTGCCCGGGCAGGGACATCTGTTCCATTATGCGGTGCCGGATCAGGTATCCGCCGCGATCGACGCCGTGGCCGCGCGCGCCTGAGGCGCGAGCACGGCGCCATGCCGGGCTACGCCGCCAGAGCGTAGCGTCGGCAATGTTCGAGATACCCCGCCTCATGCGCGCCGGCGAGCGACACGACGCTCTCCCATAGCCAGCTCGGCGCATCGATCGCGCCGCGCCGATCGGCATCCAGCCTTGCCGACCATTCGCGCCGGGTGGCGTCGTCAAGCTGGCGGGCGTGCGCGCGACCGACGACGAAGGCGAGATAGCGCGCGGCGCGCACCGCCTCGCCGTGGCTGAACTGATCGACCTCCAGCTTCAGATCCTGCGGGGACAGCTCGCGAATGAAGAGTGAGCGGCCCAGCATCGTCACCGGGATCATCCTGGCGCCGAGATGCGGCGAAAGCGCGCGGGCGGCGGCGACGACGCGCTCGGCATTGTCCACCGGCATGTTCGCCCCCGAAGCCGCGGGCGCGACGGGCGCGACCGCCTCCTTCAGATCGACGAGCGCATAGTCCGACCGGCCCTTGGCGTTCTTCAGCCCGGTGATCGCGGCGAAGCGGAGCAGGCCGAGCGAACTGCACCCCTTCATCCAGTAGGCCGCATCGATCAGGCGCACCGAGCGATCCGCATCCTTGTGGTCGAGCGAGAGGATCAGGCTGGCCACCGCATTGTCGGCAAAGATCGCATCGAGCGCGGCGCGTTCCGCCTCGTCGATCGCCCAGAATTTGCGGCCGAGGCGGATGGTGGGCTCGATCGCCTCCAGCCGCTCGCGCGCGAGGTGGCGCCAGCGCCGGCCGAGCGCGCGGCGGCGGATGCTGGTGACGACCTCCGGCTCCGGCCCGCTGTCGCCGCTGGTCGGATCGTCCATCGCCTTGCCATAGCCCTCGACCATCGCCTCGATCATACGGGCGGTGGTGACGCCGGGCAGGTCCGAGCCGCGCGCCGCGGTGGCAAGCGAAAGGCCGAGGCGGATCAGATCATGCGCCGGGTTGCCGATCACCGCCTGATCGAGATCGCGTATCTGGATCTCGACCCGGCCGTCGCCATTGGAGATCGGCCCGAGATTGCCGAGGTGGCAATCGCCGCAGATCCAGATCGAAGGCCCCTCCGGCACGCGCCGCGCGGCAGGCGATCCATCCAGCCATTCGTAGAATTTTGCGGTATTCCCCCGCACATAAGCGTGGGCGGATCGCGCCATCTTCAGGGTACGGTTCGCCTCCAGCAGACTATGACGTTCGTCGCGGGTCGGGCTTGGCTTCGGCATGTATCGCGCATCCTCATGGGCTTGATCCTTCATAACAAGCGAGGTGGCGAATGGTGGCGGCGCTGTGTCGAAAGCCGGCGCATTGCGGAGGGCTAGAGCCGGGCGAGCGTGTCGCGTTCGATCTGGTTCAGTTCGGCGATGGTCTGGTCGAGCGCCAGGCGCTGCTTCTCCAGCTCGGTCAGCCGTTCCCGCACGCGGCCGAGCAGGCGGCGCAGCTGTTCGTGGTGGGATGGATCGGCATCGTACAGGTCGAGGAACTCGCCGATCTCGCGCAACGAGAAACCGAGGCTCTTGCCGCGCAGGATCAGCTGGAGGCGGGCGAAGGCACGCCGCGTATAGACCCGCGTGCTGCCGACGCGCAGCGGCTCGACCAGGCCCTTATCCTCGTAGAAGCGGAGCGTGCGATGACTGACCTCCAGTTCCGAGGCGACCTGCTGGATGCTGCGCAGCCCGTCGCCGGCGGCATCCGCCCGGTCCGCCTTTTCCGTCCCCAGCACCATGCGTCAGCCCTCCATCAGGCGGAAACGGCAGCGGCGGCCTTCGCGCGCTCCTCCTCGACCAGTTCCTTTTTGGAAAGCTTGCCGATCAGGGTCTTGGGCAGGGTCTCGCGGATCTCGATCTCGCGGGGCAGTTCGATCTTGCTGATCCGTTCGCCCAGGAAATCGATCAGCGCGTCGGGGGTGGTCTCGTGGCCCGCCGCCAACGTGACGAACGCCTTGGGTGCCTGCCCGCGATAGGGATCGTCCACCCCGATGACGACGGCCTCGGCCACCGCCGGATGCTCGTACAGCGCCTCCTCGATCACGCGGGGATAGACGTTGAAGCCGCCGGCCAGGATCACGTCCTTGATGCGATCGACGAGGAACAGATAGCCGTCCGCATCGAGATAGCCGATGTCGCCGGTGCGCAGCGCGCCATCGATGAACACGGCCTCGGTCGCCTCCGGATTGCGCCAATAGCCCTTCATCACCTGCGGACCGCGCACGCACACCTCGCCGCGTTCGCCGACAGGCAGGATGCGTTCGGGCCGGTCCGGGTCGCGTATCTCCAGGATCGTGCCGGGGAAGGCGGGGCCGGCGCTATTCTCCTTCACCAGCCCCTCGATCGGGTTGCTCGCGACGATCGGCGCGGCCTCAGACAGGCCATAGCCTTCCAC
>CAXTTS010000224.1:0-4997 GCA_964247265.1 uncultured Sphingomonadaceae bacterium | reverse complement strand
GGCTCGGCCGGATCGCCGACGAAGATGTTGCGGCTCTGCTCGAACAGTTCGTCCATCCCCGCCTTGCCCGCGCCGGACACCGACTGGTATGTCGATACGACCACGCGCGTGATCTTGCCGGCATCGTGCAGCGGCTTCAGCGCCACCACCATCTGCGCGGTCGAGCAGTTCGGGTTGGCGATGATGTTGCGCTTGCGGTAGCCGTCGATCGCCTCGGGGTTCACCTCCGGCACGATCAACGGCACGTCCGGGTCCATCCGGTAAAGCGACGAATTGTCGATCACCGTGCAGCCGGCGGCGGCGAACTTGGGCGCATACACCTTCGTCGCTTCCGATCCGATCGCGAACAGCGCGATGTCCCAGCCGGCCGGGTCGAAATGCTCGATGTTCCTGATCTTGTACTTCTTGCCGGTCTCGCCGAAGTCCACCTCGTCGCCCTGGCTGCGGCTGGACGCCAGCACCGCCAGCTCATCGATCGGAAATTCCCGCTCCGCCAGGATGTTCAGCATCTCGCGGCCCACATTTCCGGTGGCTCCTGCGACGACGACACGATAGCCCATCATTATTCCTTTACTTGCCACAGACAAGCAAACGGCCGGTCTCCCTGGGGAGCCGGCCGCCTGCGAGGATCTTTATCGGAAAGCCCGGATCAGGCTTCCTTGGCCTCGGCGGCCGGGCGAGGATCGCGGCGCTCCGCGATACGCGCCGATTTGCCGGTGCGGCCACGCAGATAATAGAGCTTCGCACGACGCACGACGCCGCGACGCACCACCTCGACCGAGTCGATGTTGGGCGAGTAAAGCGGGAACACGCGCTCCACACCCTCGCCGAACGAGATCTTGCGAACGGTGAACGACGAACCCATGCCCTTATTGGCACGGGCGATGCACACGCCCTCATAATTCTGCACGCGCGTCCGCTCGCCCTCGACGACGCGCACGCCGACCTTCAGCGTATCGCCCGGACGGAACTCAGGAATGGTCTTGTTCGCCTTGAACTTCTCGATGGCCTCGGCCTCGAGCGTCTGGATGAGGTTCATCCCATCACTCCTTCTGTCGCCGCGCACCAGAGGGCGACTGGACCCGAGCGCCGTCGTGGCGCTCCCAAAGATCCGGCCGCCTTAGCCGTGTATCATCCTCCGCCCGGGCTTTTCGCCAGGCCTGGATCGCCGCATGATCCCCCGATCGCAGCACTTCGGGGATCGTGCGCCCTTCCCACTCTCGCGGTCTGGTATAATGGGGATATTCGAGCAGCCCCGTTTCGAAGCTCTCGTCATCCCCGCTATGCGCCGCGCCCATTACGCCGGGCAGCAGCCGGATGCAAGCGTCGAGCACGGTCAGCGCCGCCATCTCGCCGCCGGAGAGGATATAGTCCCCGATCGAGACCGGCTCGATCGCCCGCGCCTCGAACAGCCGCTCGTCTATGCCCTCGAACCGGCCGCACAGGATCGTCACACCCGCCCCGTCCGCCAGCGCCCGCACGCGCGCCTGGGTCAGTGGGGTGCCACGCGGGCTCATCGCCAGCATCGGCACGCCCGGGCGGCGCGTGGCGGCATCGTCCACCGCGCGCGCCAATATGTCCGCCCGCATCACCATCCCGGCGCCGCCGCCGGCGGGGGTATCGTCGACGCTGCGATGGCGGTCGGTAGTGAAATCGCGAATCTGCACCGGATCGCATTGCCATCTCCCCTCCGCCAGCGCGCGCCCGGCGAGGCTATGCCCCAGCGGCCCCGGAAACATCTCGGGATAGAGCGTCAGGATCGTCGCGGCAAAGCTCATCGCGCCCGTCCGGTCGCCAGCGCGAACGCCCAGTCGTCCCGCCCCTCGGCGCGCGCCTTCGCGGCGGCGGCGGCGAAATCATAGTCGACCTCGATCAGATCGACCGCAGCATTTTCGACCATCGCGTAACAGGCGCGCGGCGAGCCGGCCTCCATCGCGTGCCAGTGCGGCAGCGGATCGGCATAGGCCGGCAGGCCGACACTACCGGGATTGGCGACGATCCGGCCATCCGCCAGCCACAGCAGCCGCGCCTTGTGGCTGTGCCCGCACAAGGTCAGCCGCTCGAACCGGCCCGCCAGCCGCGCCGCCACCGCGCCGGGCGCCGACGGATAGGCGCCATCCTCGCCGACATCCTCCAGCAGATAGGTCGCGTCGCTGGCCGGGGTGCCGTGGCATAGGAAGATGTTGGGCGCATAAGCCAGCGTGCCCGGCAGGCCGGCGAGCCAGCGCAATTGCCGCTTGGTCAGCCGCTCCCGCGCGAAACGATCCGAGGCACCCATCTGGTCGGGGTTGCCGTGCAGCAGTTGCCGCTCCTGATTGCCCGCCAGCGTCGGCCAGTCCAGCGTCATCAGCAGGTCCGCCGTCTCGCACGGCCAGAGCGGCCCGGAAACCACGTCGCCCAGATTGACGAACGCGTCGGCCCCGCGATCCCGCGCATCGGCGATCACCGCCTCCAGCGCCGGCAGATTGCCGTGGATATCGGAGAGGACGGCAAGGCGCATCGCGGCTCCGCATGGTAACAGGCGTTATCGGTCACTCACTTCCGTCGGCGCCGCAGGTCAGACGATGAAGCCTGGCTCCACCACCAGCCGCGTCGCATCCCATTCGGGCACCGCCTCCGGGTTCATCGGCACCATGAAGCGCTTGCCATCGGGCCGCACGATCTCGATCACGTCGCCCGCGCCGAAATTCTCCACCGCCACCACGTCGCCAAGCGCGGCGCCTGCGGTATCGACGCAGGGCAGCCCGATCAGGTCGGCATGATAATATTCGCCGTCCGCCAGCGGCGGCAGTGCCTCGCGCGGCACCGTCAGCGTCACGCCGCGCAGCGCCTCGGCGGCGCTGCGGTCGGCGATCTCGGCGAAGCGGGCGACGGCGCCGTTCGGGCCGGGTCGAATGCTCTTCAGCGTCAGCCGCAGCCCGCCCGCCGCAAAGCCATCATAAGCGCGCAGGTTGGCGGAATCGTCGGTGAACAGCTTCAGCCGCACCTCGCCGCCCACGCCATGCGCGCCGATGATCGCCGCCAGCGTCACGCCGGCCTCAGCCGGCGGCGGAGTCGCTGCCGCCGGCCGGGCTGTCGTCGGCGCCTTCGGCCGGGTCGGTGGAGGAGACGCCCTGCCCGCCTCCTTTGGTTCCGGCGGGCTCATCCTCGCGTTCGCCTTCGGCCTGATCGGGCTGGGTGGCATTGGTCGACATCATGCATCTCCTCGGTGGATCGATGCAGCATGAACGCCTCAGCCACCCGCCTGTGCCTCACGCTTCGGCTTCGGCCGTTTCGGCGGCGGGTGCCGGTGCGGCGGCCGCCTCGGCGGCGGCGGCAGCCTTCTTCTCACGCTCCTCGGCGCGCTCCACGGCCTTCTCGCCCGGCTTGCCCTTGTTCGGGTTCGCGCGCGCGGCGCGCTCCTTCACGCCGGCCGCATCGAAGAAACGGGCGACGCGATCGGACGGCTGCGCGCCCACGCTCAGCCAATGCTTCGCGCGCTCGGTATCCAGCACCACGCGCTTCTCGTCATCCTTGGCGAGCAGCGGGTTGTAGGTGCCGATCTTCTCGATGAAGCGGCCATCGCGCGAGTTGCGCGCATCCGTCACGATGATGCGGTAATATGGGCGCTTCTTGGCGCCGCCACGGGCAAGACGGATCGAAACTGCCATGTGATATTCCCTTCACTGTATATGTAGTCAGGTTGGTTATTTCTTCAGGAACTTGTCGAATCCCGGCGGCAATCCGCCCGGGCCGCCGCCCTTGCCCGGCAGGCCGGGCAGCCCCGGCAGTCCGCCGCCGGACGGCATCTGCGGCATCCCGCCGCCACCCATCCCGCCGCCGCCGAACATGCCGCCCAGGCCACCCTTGGCGCCCAGCATCGCGCCGAGCCCCTTCAGGCCGCCCATCTTGCGGATCTTCTTCATGGCGTTGGCCATCTCCTGGTGCATCTTCAGGAGCTTGTTCACCTCCTGCACCGTGGTGCCGCTGCCCTTGGCGATACGGATCTTGCGCTTGGCGTTCAGCAGCTCCGGCTTGGTCCGCTCCTTGGGCGTCATCGATCCTATGATCGCGTCGAGGTGGACGAGCATCTTGTCGTCGCCAGCGCCATTGGCCATCGCCTGCTTCACCTGCTTCACGCCCGGTAGCATCCCCGCCAGCGCGCCCAGTCCACCCATCCGCTTCATCTGGGCGAACTGCGCGCGCAGGTCGTTCATGTCGAACTGGCCCTTGGCCATCTTGGCGGCGAGCGCCTCGGCCTCCTCCACCTGGATCGTCTCGGCCGCCCGCTCCACCAGGCTGACGACATCGCCCATGCCCAATATCCGGCCGGCGACGCGGCCGGGCTGGAACAGCTCCAGCCCATCCAGCTTCTCGCCGGTGCCGACGAACTTGATCGGCTTACCCGTCACGGCGCGCATCGAAAGCGCCGCGCCGCCGCGCGCATCGCCGTCCATCCGCGTCAGCACCACGCCGGTCAGCGCCACCTGCGTGGAGAAGTTGGTTGCGACGTTCACCGCGTCCTGCCCGGTGAGTGCATCCACCACGAGCAATATCTCGTGCGGCGCGGAGATGTCGGCGACCGCCTTCATCTCCTCCATCAGCGCCTGATCGACATGCAGGCGCCCCGCCGTGTCAAGCATCAGCACGTCATAGCCTTGCAGCTTGGCCGCCTGCAAAGCTCGCCGGGCGATATCCACCGGCGTCTGCCCCACCACGATCGGCAGCGTCGCGACATTCGTCTGCGTGCCGAGCGTCGCCAGCTGCTCCTGCGCGGCCGGGCGATTGACGTCGAGCGACGCCATCAGCACCTTCTTGCGACCCTTCTCGGTCAGCCGCTTGGCGATCTTCGCGGTCGTCGTGGTCTTGCCGGAGCCTTGCAGGCCGACCATCATCACCACCGCCGGCGGCGTGACGTCCAGTTCGAGATCGGCCGCCTCGGACCCAAGCATCTCGGTCAGCGCGTCGTTGACGATCTTGACGACCTGCTGGCCCGGCGTGATCGATTTCAGCACCGA
>CAXTTS010000223.1:0-5043 GCA_964247265.1 uncultured Sphingomonadaceae bacterium | reverse complement strand
AGAACCGGAGCCGCCGCCCACATGTCCCTTCATCTCATCAACTATGTCAAAGAGCCGATACCCTTCCCTCCCGATTTTGATGTCGGGGCGATCGTCTAGCGATCAGAAGGGGTGCAGAAGCGAACCGGGAAAACCAGGTCACCGCTGCCGGTGACGTGGCTTCTATGGACATGACGCTTTTGCGTCAACAGCCTTTTTCACCACACTGTCACGAACGCCCGAAACCCAGCAATTCCGGGCTTTCGTCGCCGCCATTGGCAAACGAACCCACGCTGAAGCCGGCAGGAATCGTCCCGGCGCACCGAATCGCCGGACGACTCGCTTGGTTCAGGCGTTCTGGATATAGTCGCGCATCGCCATCGCATCCGCCTCGATCCGGTCGATCCGCATCTTCACCAGATCGCCGATCGATACGAAGCCCGTCAGGGTGCCGCCGTCCACGACCGGCAGGTGGCGGATCCGGCGCTTGGTCATCAGCCCGAGCGCGGTCATGATCGGCAGATCGCTCGTCACCGTGATCGCCGGCGTCGTCATTACGTCGGCTGCCGTTAGATCGAGGATCGCCGCGCTGTCGCTCGCCAGCCGGTAGAGAATATCTCGCTCGGAGATGATCCCCTCCACCGCGCCGTCCCGCACCACCGGCACCGCGCCGATCCGCTTCTGCGCGAGCAGGGCCACGACATCCGCGACGCGCGCATCCGCGCTCACGGTGATGACCGCGCGATCCTGGCTGCTGATGATAGACGCGATCGTCATATCCGCCTCCTTCATTCTGTTTCGTCGCTCGGGCTCGGGGCGACGCCGCTTGATGATCCCACGCATGCGGGCCAAATGGAACCCATGACGCAATCGAAACCTGGCCTGTCCGATCCGGCGACCGCCGCCGTCGCCTGGGCACGCTATCGCCGGATGATGCGGTGGATGCTCGTCGTGGCGATCTTGGCCGTCGCGGTCGCGCTCACCTGGCTGCATTATGACGGCGGGCTGGTGACGATCCACATGGTCATCGCGACCGTCGCGGGCGTCGGCTTCACCGTGCTGCTCGCCGCCGCACTGATGATGGCCGCCTTTCTCAGCTCGGGCAGCGGGCATGACGAGGATGTCGCGTCAAACCCGGAGGACTGGCATGACTGAAGCGTCGCGGCGTGAGCCGATCCTGCGCGTCGTCCCCTTCCCCGCCGATATCAACGCCAACGGCCATATCTTCGGCGGGTGGGTGCTGGCGCAGATGGACATTGCCGGCGGCATCGTCGCCGGGCGGGAGGCGCAGGGTCCGGTCGCCACCGTCGCGATCGAGGCGATGGAGTTCATCACGCCGATCCTGCTGGGCGATCTGATCTCGGTCTATGCCGCCGTCGAGCGGCGCGGCCGCACCTCGCTCGCCGTCCGGGTGGAGGTGATCGCCAGCCGCGACCGCGGACGCATCGAGCAGAAGGTGACGAGCGGCCTCTTCACCTTCGTCGCGCTGGACGGCGCCCATCGCCCCCGCCTGCTGCCGCCTGTGGCGGTCGAGTCCGGCTCTCCTGCGTGACGGGGCATTCCGCCGGCCACCCCCACCCTGCACCACCCCGCTGTCCGCGCCGGCAGTGATCGGGAATTCGCGATCTCCTCACACACTTGGCGCCGCCATCGCTGCACCGACACGCCGGCGCGGCACATACCGGTAAGTCGGACCGCCTGAATGGGACTCTCCCTCGAACAGCTGCGGGATGCGCTTGCGCAGCTCGCTGCCGCCGAGCCGGCGGTGGCGCGCGCGCTGTCCGCTGTCGGCCATCCGGCGCCGCGCATCTCCGCGCGCGGCTATGCCACCCTGCTCCGCACGATCGCCGGGCAGCAGGTCAGCGTCGCGTCGGCCGATGCCGTGATCGTGCGCCTCCGGGCGGCACTCGGCGACATCGACGATCCCCACCGCCTGCTCGCCGCCTCCGACGAGATCTTGCGCGCGGCCGGCCTGTCCCGCCAGAAGGCCGGCTACGCCCGCAGCCTCGCGCAGGCCATCGTCGGCGACACGCTCGATCTCACGCGTCTGCCGGAAGATGACGAAGCCGCCATCGCCGAGCTGGTCCGCGTCAAGGGCATCGGCCGCTGGTCGGCCGAGATCTACCTGTTGTTTTCGGAAGGGCGCGCGGACATCTGGCCGGCCGGAGACCTCGCGGTGCAGGTAGCGGTCGCCGACATGCTGGGGCTCGACAGGCGCCCGACCGAACCGGCGCTCCGCGCCTTGGCCGAACGCTGGCGTCCGCATCGGGGCGCGATGGCGATCCTGGCATGGCACCATTATGGTGTCCGCGCACGGCGCAGCGGCACGGCCACCCCGCTCTAGCGCTACACCACCGCTTTTGCGGCAGACCCCGCATCGTCGACGATGCCTGCCGTAAGGCGCCGATACGTCAGCGTTCCGAACCGGCGAGCGTCTCCAGCGTGGCGCTGATCCGGGCGCGCTGCTGCGGGTCGCGCGTCATCTCCAGCATCGCGCTCAGGCTGCGCCGCGCGGCGGCCACGTCACCCTGGCGCAGCTCCAGCCGGGCGCGTTCCCACCAGGCGTGGCCGGTGGCGGGGGCGATGTCGGTCATGCGGCCGTAGACGACGAGCGCCCGCGCCATGTCCCCGGCTGCCTCGGCGCGGGTCGCCTGGTTCATCAGCAGGCGCACCAGCACCTCGCCGTTGGTCATACCGGCGAGATGCCGGCTCGCCAGCGTCTCGTCCGGCCCCAGCACCTGCGCGAGCAGGGCCGCCAATTTGTCCTGGCCGACGATCCCGCCGCCGCCGAACGGATCGATCAGCACTGGCGCCGTCTCGTGCCCGATCCGCACCAGCACATGCCCCGGCGTGTTGAGCGCGTCCGCTGCCCAGCCGATCCGCCGCGCCGCCGCGACGTAGAGGATCGCCAGGCTCACCGGCAATCCGCGCCGCCGGTCGATCACGCGGATCATGTCGGCATTGTCCGGATGGTCGTAGGTCTCGCGGTCGCCCGAAAAGCCGAACTCCGCGCCGATCACCCGCGCCAGCATCTTGGCACGGGCGACCGCCGTCTCCGCCGCCCCGCCCAGATCGGCCAGCCGCTCGGCGATCGCGGCCAGCAGATCGGTATAGGCGTCGATCTGCGCGTCGGGATGATCGAGCGATGCGATCTCCAGCGCGGCGGCATCGAGCGTGATGGCGTCGTCGTCGAGCAGGCCGAGGTGCAGGATGGTATCGTTCATCGGCAGTAGATGGGTGCGCCGCGACCGGCTGCCAAGCTGCCCGCTGGTGAGCCGCACCGCCGCTACACGCGTACCACCTGCCTGAACGGCGGCTTTCCATCGCTCTCATGCGGCGTTCAAGCATGCGCTGCCATTCGGCGTGCAACGAACCCGGGAGAAACAGCCATGTCCAACGTCCGTCCGATCACCGCCGCGCTCGCCTGCATCCTCTCGCTCGGCACCCTCGCGCAGGCGGCGCAGGCCCAGTCCCGACCCCGCTGGGATTTCGATGGCGGCCCCGCCTCCCGCAACTGGGATCTGGAGGGGCCGGGGGTCCGGATGCTGTACCCGGAACTGCGCGACAATCGCCGTGGCCGGGCATTCGTGATCCGCAACTTCGACATGCAGCATGACGGCTTCATCACCCCGCGCGAGGCGATCGCCGCCAACCGCGCGTTCGACGGCATCGCCGGCCCCGGCCGCCGCTACGATTGGGATGCGCCGCGCGGCGCGGCGGTGGTGGTTGTGCCGGCCGATCGCGGGCCGGGCGGCTGGGATCGCGCCGGCATGCGCGGCTACCACTTCCGGCAGGGCCGCGAGGGCGCGACGTTCGACATTTCGGACATCCTGTTCCGCACCGGCTCGGCCGAGTTGCGGCCCGGCGCCGCGGCGAAGCTGCAACCGCTCGCCGGTTTCCTGCGCGCCAACCGGGGCGTTCGCGTCGCGATCGACGGGAACACCGATTCGGTCGGTTCGGCCGAGAGCAACCTCCAGCTCTCGCGCGCCCGCGCCGCCTCGGTCGCCGACGCGCTGGAGCAGATGGGCGTCGATGGTGCGCGCTTCCGTCTCGCGGGCCACGGCGAGACGACGCCCCGCGCCAGCAACGCCACGCCGCAGGGTCGCCAGCTCAATCGCCGGGTCGAGGTGACGCTGATCGGCCGCCGCGCCGCGGAATTCGGCTAAGAGCGGGACGGGGGGAGCGGCCGAGCCTCTCCCCCCGGCTCATCGCCGCCGGCGTCGAACGGGCGAGGTCGAGCGTTAGAGCCTCGGAACACCACGGAGAGCATGATGTCGGTTGCGACCAAGCGGGCGCTGGAAATGGCGGCGGTGTTCATGATCGGCGACGGGCTGCTCGGCGCGACGCAGCCCGGTCGCCATGTCGACCTGTGGCGATCGGAGACGGACGCGCTGGATGCCCTCGTTCGGCCGTTCGCGGGCAGGCCGGGCCGCCGCCGCGCTTATGGTATTCTCCAGATCGCGGCGGGGCTCACGCTGGCGGCGATGCTGGCAAAGCCGGCGCAATGATGGCCCCATCTTCCCCGGACCGACTCCGCGTCCGGTGCGTTGATGGCCCGAACAAGCGCAATCCCGCGCCTTGATGGAGTTTGCCATGACCGATGCGACCACCACCCCGACGAGCAACCGCAAGACCGGCCTGACCGACGCGTTCCGCGATCACTTCTCCGGCGATGCCCCGCTCACCGCGAAGGCGACGAACTTCGCCAAGGCCCGCCCCTGGACCAGCGCAGCCTTCGCCGGCATCGCCGCAATGGCGGTGCTGAACACGCTGCGCGGCCGCTGACCGGCGACTGACCCCGCTACGACGCCCGGCGGCGCCGGCCACAAATTGGGTCGGCCGCCCCGGGCGTTGATTGAGGTGGTGGGGGTGTGATGCGGCACCGCCTTCCACGCTGAGACAAATGGCCGCCGATCTGATGTCATCGTTATCGACAATCGGCCGCAACATGCCCACGCATACGATCCTGCTGCAAGATCGGCGCGTCAACGGACTTCAGCGAGTTGGAAGTCGCTGGAGCGGGCGAAGGGATTCGAACCCTCGACCCCAACCTTGGCAAGGTTG
>CAXTTS010000222.1:4430-5107 GCA_964247265.1 uncultured Sphingomonadaceae bacterium | reverse complement strand
GCGCCTCGTCGAAACGCCGCTCCTTGCGCAGCACCGCGCCGATCGCGCCGAGCACCAGCATATCGCCGGGCGCCAGCGCCAGCGCGCGGGCCAGCATCCGGTGCGCCCCGGCATAATCGCCCGCTTCCTCCCGGCGCCATGCGCACAGGTTGAGGATCATCGGATCGGCATCGCCAGCCGCCAGCGCCCGTTCCGCCAGGGCAGCCGCGCCGGCGACATCGTTGTCCGCCAGCGCCTGTTCGATGCGCCGCAGCCGCGCCAACGCGGGCGCCGAGTTCCTGCGAGCCGGTTTCGTCACGCGGTTGGCCATGTTTGACGAGCCTCCCTCCACTTTGATAGGCTTGCGCGGTCAGATCGGCTCCTGCCACAGGAATCGCTTATGTCACGCCTCCTGCTCTCGCTTCTGATGCTGGCTCTGGCTGCCACCGGTAGCGGCGCGGTGGCCGCTCCGAAACGTGAAGTGGGGGAGAAAGCGGCGGATTCGGCGGACAAGATCATCTGCAAGCGTTTCATCGAGACCGGATCGCTCGTGCGCGGCTATCGCACCTGCAAGTCCAAGGCGGATTGGCAGCGCGAGCGCGATGCGATCCGCACCCCCGGCATTTCGGCGGGCTGCGGCAATGTGGCGCAAACCGGCCGCTGCGCCATCTGATCGAAGGTCGGCCGCCATTCAGGCG
>CAXTTS010000222.1:0-4420 GCA_964247265.1 uncultured Sphingomonadaceae bacterium | reverse complement strand
CGCACCGGCGCATAGGCGTTGATCGCCGCGAACAGCGTGGTCAGCGCGTGGCGCTCACCGGCGTCCAGCTCCGGGCGCCAGATCTCGAACAGCAGAACCACCCGCGTCTCCGCGCTGTCGTTCCACGCCTCATGCTCGATCGTGTCGTCGAAGATCATCAGGCGATCCTGCTCGACGGCGCGCGTCTGGTTGCCCACGCGCAGGCGGCAGGCGGGCGGAACGATCAGCGGCAAGTGGCAGATCAGGCGCGTGTTCAGCATGCCGTGGTGCGGCGGGATGTGGGTGCCGCCGCGCAGCACGGAGAACATCGCCATCGGCGACCGGCCGGCGATGCGAGGGATCGGCAGCTCGGCGAGCGCCGCCATCGTCGCCGGGCAGCGCGCCGCATTCTCCGCCACTGGGGCGCCGCTGCGCCAGAGGTGATAGGCGCTCCATTTCGGATCGTCGAGCAGGGCGTGCCGTTTTGCCGGGCGATCCGGCTCGGCAGTCACATACGGCTCCAGCCCCGCCTCGTCGGCCAGCACCGCCGTCAGTTCGGCGCGGATCGCGGGGGCGACCGCCTCCAGCCGCTCCGTCCAGGCGAACTCGTCGCGCTGGAAAAAGGGGCGCTGCGGCAGCTGCGGGTAGTAGAAGCTGGTCGGCTGTTGCAACTGCACCTGCGCCCGCCCGGCGATCAGGTCGAGCGCCTCGGCGAAGCGGGGATGGGCGCTCGCCACGGAGACGTCCGCCGCGCGCAGGCTGGCGTCGAGATGGGCGTCGAAAGCGGCGGCCGCCTGTGCCACGGCACCCTCCACCCGCTTCAACGAGGCGAGCAGGTCCGGCGGCAGCACGCCGGCGCGCGGCGCCTGCTTCAACGCCGCCTCATACCAGCTGACCGCCGCGCGATCGTCGCCCGCGCCGGCCAGCAGGTCGCCGCGCATGATGAGGGCGTAGAGGTTGGCCGGCTCCTGCGCGATCACCTGGTCCAGCGCGGCGTGGGCGGTCGCGGCGTCGCCGGCCAGCACGCTGGCCTGCGCCAGCAACAGGCGCAGCTGGTGCGTGCCGCGCCCCGCCGCCTCGATCCGGACGAACGCATCGCGCGCGGCGATGCCGTCCCCCCGGCGCAATGCCGCGACGCCCGCCTCGCCGATCGCCTTATAGTCCGTGCTCATCCATCCGCCCTTGCCGCCGCCGCACCCGCTTCCGTCCGCCGCGCCGCCTTGTCAATCGGTGCCGCGCCGGCGCTTGCGGGCGGGGGGAAGTGGGATATGAACGGGCGATGCAACAGGCCGCGATCGATCAGCTTCTCGCCACGGCGACCGCCGAGCGGCGCGCGGGCCGACGGGCGGAGGCGATGCGGCTGTTCCATCAGGCGATCGCGCAGGCGGGCGAGCATCCGCTTGCCCTGAACGCGCTCGGCATGGATGCGCTGGGGCAGGGTGACCATCCCGCCGCTGCCGCTTACTTTCGCCGCGCGATCGCCGCCGATCCGCACGCGCCCGATCTCTGGATGAACCTGGCCAAGGCGCACCGTGAGCAGGGCGACGATGCCGGCGAACTGGCGGCGCTCGAAGGGGCGCTGGCGATCGATCAGCGGCACTTCATGGCGGTGGTGCGGCAGGCCGAACTGTTCGAGCGTACCGGCGAGGCGACGCGGGCGGCCGAACGCTGGACCGGCGTGCTGACGATGGCCGGCCAGATCGAGGACCGGCCGCCGGCGCTGGAGCTGATGCTGGAACATGCCCGCGATCAGGTCGCGCGCCACCGGGCCGGTTTCGCCGCCACACTCGACGAGGGGCTGGCCGCCATGCGCGCCGAGGTGCTGGCGCGTGACCGGCGGCGGTTCGAGGCGTGCCTCGATCACGTTCTCGGCCGGCGGCAGATCTATGCCAATCGCTGCGCCGGGCTGCACTTCCCGTTCCTGCCCGCCGAGGAGTTCTTCGGGCGCGAGCATTTCCCGTGGCTGGCGCAGATCGAGGCGCAGACGGATGCGATCCGCGCCGAATTGCAGACGATCCTCGCCGAGGATGCCGCCAGCATCCGCCCCTATGTCGCGATGGCGCCGGGCACGCCGGCGAACAAATGGTCGCCGCTGGACGGCTCGCTCGACTGGGGCGCGCTGCACCTGTGGAAGGATGGCCGCCGCGACGATGCCGCCTGCGCGCGCGCGCCGCGCACCGCAGCCGCGATCGAGGCGCTGCCCTTGTCCGATCTGCCGGGGCGCACGCCGACGATCTTCTTCTCGCTGCTGCGGCCCGGCGCGCATCTGCCACCGCACACCGGCGTCAGCAACGCGCGGACGATCATCCACTTGCCGCTGATCGTGCCGCCCGGCTGCACCTTCCGCGTCGGCGGCGAGACGCGGGAATGGGGGGAGGGCGAGGCCTGGGCATTCGACGACACGATCGAGCATGAAGCGTGGAACCGCTCGGATGCCGTGCGCGCGATCCTGATCTTCGACGTGTGGAACCCCTACATCACCGAGACCGAGCGGGGCTTGCTGCGCCGCTTCTACGACGTGTCCGACGCCGGCGGCCACGGGCGGGAGACCGCCGTCGGCGTGGCGGATTGAGGCAATGGCCTTCGCCATGCGCTTAGCTGAGCGCGGCTGCCCTGATCCTCGCCGCGCCGGGGCTGCTCTCCCCCGTCGTCCGCTCGATCCACGCCTGCGCCTGCGCCAGCTCGCCGGCGAGCGTGGCCTCCAATGCCGCGCGTCGCGACAGCCGCGCGGCATTGTCGAACGCAACATCGGGGTTCTTGGAATAGGTGGCGAACAGCGGGCCGGCCACAATCTCCGCGATCTCCGCATCGGATAGCGCCACGTCGAGGTGGCGGGCGGCCGCCGTCACCATCTCACGCGGCTGGTTGAAGAAGGTCTCGGCGTCCAGCGTCCGTCCGTGCGGCATTTCGTCGAGCGCGGCGGTGAAGGCGCGCATCTGCGCCAGCCACAACGCCGCCGCCAGCTCCGCATCGTTCAGTCGCGACGTATCGCCGAGATAGGCGGCAAGCTGGCCCGTCACCCGCCGCAGCCAGCCGCGATGGTCGTCGTCGCGGAGGATCGCGAGCAGATAGTCGCGCAACGAACAATGCAGGAAGATCGCCCGCGCGCCCGGCGTCGCCGCCAGCAGATCGGGCAGCAGGAAGTTCACCGGCACATTGGCCTTCACGATCGTGCGGGCGTCCGTGCGATAGCCTTTGCCCAGCATCGCCGCGACGATCCTCAGCCGGGCGGCGTCCGGCCGTATCGCCAGCTGGCGCAGCGCCAGCGGCTCGCGCAGCACGAGATTGCCCGCCACCCGATCGAGCGCGCGCGCCAGCAGGGTCGATCCGCAATGGGCGACATGGAATATCCAGCCGGTCGGCGCAGGCGGGCGCACGCCGCGCGCCAACGTGGCGATCGGCAGCCGCATCGATCCTTCGGCAGCGGGCGCGATCCGCCCGTCGAGGAAGATCGATCGGTGATAGGCGGCGCGGTCCATCGGCACGAACAGCGCGTCATCGCCCTCGAACGAATGGAGATAATGATCCGGCGAGGTGAACAGGTCGTCGAGCGTCAGGGCCATCGCGCGGGGATAGCGCGGCGGCGCGCGCCCCGCTATCCCTCTGCCCGCCATGCCGAATATCCATCTGCCCGCGCCGGGCCGCCCTTATGTGCTGATCGAGCGTGCCGGCGAGGGCGGCTTGCGCGATGTGGACGCGGCGCAGGTGCTGGCGCTCTACAAGGCGCATGGCGCGCTGCTGCTGCGCGGCTTTCCCGCCGACATCGATCAGTTCCGTGGCTTCGCCCGCAGCTTCTGCCCGACTTCGGTGGTGAACGAGAGCCCCGGACGGCGGCCGATAGATCCGGCCGGCAACATCCACACGGTCGACGGCGGCACCGGCGCCTTTTCGCTCCATCCCGAATTGTCGCGCGAGCCGTGGAAGCCGGACACCGCCTTCTTCGCCTGCTTCTCTCCGCCGAGCCGGGGCGGCGAGACGACGATCTGCGACGGCGTGGCGCTGGTCCGCGCGATGCCGGAGGCGGTGCGGCGCGGGCTGGAGCGGCGGCGGCTGCTGTATATCAAGGGCACCTGGCCCGAACTGCTCGCCTTCTGGCTCGGCACGGCCGATCCCAGCGATGCGCAACTTGCCGCGCCGCCCGCCTGGTGCCCCTACCGGTTCCGCCGGATCGAGGATGAGGTGGTGCGCTATTTCTCGCGCCCCGCGCTGCACCGGCCGATGTTCGCGGACGGGCCGGCATTCGGCAATTTTCTGCTGTTCGCCCGGTTCAACAACCAGCGCATCGGCTTTCCGGTGCTCGACGATGGCCACCCCGTGCCCGATCCGTGGCTGCACGCGATCAGGGCGGCGGGCGACACGCTCAGCGCGGCCGTGGCGTGGCAGGCGGGCGACGTGCTGATGCTGGACAATACGCGCTTCATGCATGGCCGCACCCCGATCC
>CAXTTS010000221.1:2034-5177 GCA_964247265.1 uncultured Sphingomonadaceae bacterium | reverse complement strand
GTCGGCAGGTGGCGGAAGACTATGGCGCGGACGGCATACGCTGCAACACGCTGACGATCGGCACGATCCGTCCCGCCGCCGGCGACGTGTCCACATTGCCGGACGGCTTCGACACGGCCCAGCTCGACATGGCGATCGCGCAGACGACGATGCTCGGGCGGGTCGGCCGCTATGGCGAGGTGGCGGAGGCGGTGCGGTTCCTCGTCTCGCCCGCCGCCTCGTTCATCACTGGGGCCAGCATCGTGGTGGATGGCGGCGCCGGCGCGCGGTTGCGCTATCCCAATTACGCGGACGCGATGCCGGACTGAACTGCCGGGCATGAAAGGATTCTGGCAGGAATTGGCGAATACGATCGCCGAACCGTTCAGACTCGGGTGAACGAGGCAAGCAGCAACTACAATATTTTTCCAGCCTTTCACCGTCGCGATCCCCGAGGCGGCGCTGGCTGATCTGCGGTACCATTATGCGCGTGCATCCGGGCTCCCGCATCTTGGTATTGAAGCGATTTGCCCGGATGACACTTACGTGTTGCCGTCGTCATGCAGGTGTCTCCCAGACGGAGCCCTATAGGTTCTACAGGTAGCGCGGCGCTTACGGCTCGGCCGCAATAACTCAAGGGAGTGCTTTCGCAATTTAGGCGCGTTCGTACCATTACGATCCGCCGTATAGTCGTTTCGGCGGCGCACTTGAGGCGTAATCGACCACGCGTTCTTGCGCGCCCGACCGTCGATAGGTCCATCTTCGTGTTGCGGGAGCATGGCTGTACAAAATGCCTGGAGAACGGAATTGAACCAGCAAGCAAAATCGCTCCGGGTGGCCTACGACAAGCTCTTCATCGACGGTGCCTGGGTTGCGCCGGGCGCTGGCACGGAAGAGGTGATCAACCCGGCGACCGAGGAAGTTGTCGGCAGCGCGCCCGTTGGCTCAGCCGCCGATGGTGGACTGGCTATCACCGCCGCGCGCCGTGCCTTCGACGACGGCAGCTGGAGCGACGAAGATCGGAATGTCCGCGCGGATCGGATGAGCCGTTTATTCGATCTCGTGCGCTCCAGGACGGACGAGGCGATCGGGCTGATGCAGCTGGAAATGGGCTTCACCCGGCTGAACTGCGAGATGCAGTTGGGCCTGCTGTTCAGCCAACTCGAGCGCACCATAGAGATCGCACGCAAGGATCCGATCAAGTCGCTCCCGGTGATCATTTCCGATCGCCTTGGCGGTGGTGGCCGCGCATTTGGCGGCGGTGTCGTGACACGCGATCCGGTCGGTGTCGTCTCCGCGATCACGCCTTATAATTCGGGCTTCCTGCTTGGTCTGATCAAAGCGTTTCCCGCCATGGCAGCCGGTAACACGGTAGTACTCAAGCCATCGCCGTTCACGCCCCTCCAGACGATGCTGATTGCCGATTTGGTGGCGCAAATTGATTTGCCGCCTGGCGTGTTCAACATCGTAACCGGCGGGACCGACGTCGGCCAACTAATGAGTAGCGATCCGCGCATCGACATGGTCAGCTTCACCGGATCCGATGCGGTCGGATCGGCCGTGATGGCGCAGGCTTCTCCGACCCTGAAGAAGGTCCAGCTGGAACTAGGCGGCAAATCGCCGATCGTGATCCGCCAGGATGCAGATATGGAAATGGCGGTTTCGGTCGCGCTGTTCGGCTCGATGTTTCAGGCTGGGCAGGGTTGCTCGCTGACCACCAGAATGCTGGTCGATAACCGGGTGCGACCCGCTTTCGTGGAGGCTCTCGGCGCCGCCGCCAGGCAGATTAAGGTCGGCGATCCCTACGATCCCGCTACCTTCATGGGACCGTTGATCCGCGAGGCCGCGATTAGCCGCACGCAGGATTTCTGCAAGCGCGCGCTTGCAGACGGTGCGCGGCTGGTGGTGGGCGGTGGCCGCACGCCCGGGCTGGACAAGGGCTATTTCTTCGATGTGACGATCTTCGACGACGTGCGCAACGACAGCCATCTAGGTCAGCGCGAAGTGTTTGGTCCGATCGCGGCGGTGATTGGGTTCGATGACGACGCGCAGGCGATCCGGCTCGCCAATCAAAGCGATTACGGCCTTGGCGGAGCGATCATCTCGCGGGACAAGGCGACGGCGTTTGAAATGGCGCTCAAGATGCGCACTGGCCAGATACAAATCAACGGTGGCCCAGGCGGGTTCCACCCTGACATGCCGTTCGGCGGCTATAAGCGCTCGGGCCTTGGACGCGAGTGGGGCGAGGAGGGGTATAACGAATTTACCGAAATAAAAGCCATTGGGTTCCCCGCCGGCTAAAACGGATTGCCACTCTCGTCTGGCGTGGCGGCGCAGACTTGTTTGCCATCTGCATCTAAGTTACTGCGATACCGCTGAGGTTAGATCAGTTATTTCGCGGACGAATGGCCGCGGGGGCATGGCTGGATCATCGACCTCGAAGGCGAACCCACGATCAGCACGCATATCGAGATCGGCTCGCACAGCATCATGCCGACCGACGATGCATGCATGGCGACCGCGATGCATGCGGTTCGCGCCATACCCTACGCAATTGCAGCGAAGCCCGGCATCATGTTGTTGACCGACGCGCCGCCTGTCGTCGGCGTGGATGCATTCCAAATCGGCCTACCGACACATGTTGCCTGACCCAAGGCGGATCGCCGAAAATGCCGCGGGTACAGCGCTCCGGTGACGACAGGCTAACCTCCGATCATCCAGCCGGCCGGCCTCGTCGCCGGACTGCTTAGCCAAAGAAGAACGCGCAGATCTTGTTGCCGTCCAGATCGCGGCCATAGGCCATGTAGGTCTTCGCCTCTTCCGGGCCGCGCGGCCCCGGTGCGCCTTCGTCACTGCCGCCCAGATCCAGCACTGTCGTGTGGAAGCGATCGACCTGCTCGCGGCTGTCGGCGAGGAAGCCCACCATCGTGCCGTTGCCGACCGTCGCCGGCTGGCCGTTGAACGGCCCAACGATGGCGAACATCGTATTTTTGCCGGTGTAGATCCGGCCGCCTGATCCATGCTCCATCATCGGCGCGAAGCCCAGCACGGGCATCAGCACATCATAGAAGGTCTTCGCCTCGTCAAGGCGGTTGGAACCGAGCGTGGCATAAGCAAGCATGTCATCCCTTCCATCTTCGGTGTCGCGGCCGTTCGCGGAGTTC
>CAXTTS010000221.1:0-2024 GCA_964247265.1 uncultured Sphingomonadaceae bacterium | reverse complement strand
GTTCAGGCTGGTGGCTTGATTGCCATTGCGCGCACTACCGCCGGGCGCGAAGCGATCTCGCCCAGCCAGCGCGCGAGGTTCGTTGCCTGATCGATCGTCTCGCCCAGCAGCGGGGCGAAGAAGGAGGTGGCGCTTTTGGCCCAGGGGTAGGTCGCGATGTCGGCGATGCCATATGCCTCGCCGGCGAGATGGCGTGCCTCGCCCAGCCGTTTGTCGAGAACCCCGATCAGGCGGCGGGCCTCCTCGGTAAAGCGGTCGATGGCCTGCGGCACCTTTTCCTCGGCGCGAAGGCCGAAATAGCCGAGCTGGCCCAGCATCGGCCCAAACCCGCCCACCTGCCAGTGCAGCCACTGGATCGCGTGCCAGCGGGCATGGCCCGCCGGCGCCAGAAAGCGGCCATATTTATCAGCAAGATAACTGAGGATCGCGCCGCTTTCAAACAGTGCGAGAGGGCCGCCTTCGGCCGCGGAATCGACCAGCGCCGGGATCTTGTTGTTCGGCGCGATCCTGAGGAATTCGGGATCGAACTGTTCATTCTTGCCGAGGTTGACGAACCGCGTCTCGTAGGGCTGGCCAAGCTCCTCCAGCATGATCAGGAGCTTCTGTCCGTTCGGCGTCGGCCAAGCATAGAGTGTAAGCATCGGGAGCCTCCGAATGTGAGCCGCTGCGCTAGCGCATCATCGTCGGTGCGCCCCTACCTTCCGGGTGGCATCGGGCGGTGATTCAGGACCAAGGGTTCGTCCCGCGTTGGCTAGGGCTGTGCATCATGGCCGGCCCGTCATCTTTTCGCGGAACTCGCCCGGTGTCATGCCAGTCGATCGCCGGAACGCGAGGCAGAACGTCGCGGCGCTGCCGAAGCCGCTGAGGTACGCGATCTGTTTCAGTAGCAGCTCCTCGCCGAGGACAAGCCGTTTGGCGCGCTCCAACTTGGTTGCCGCAAGATAGCTGCGGAGCGTCTTGCCGGTGCTCTTCTGAAATCGCGCCGACAGCGATTGCGGACCCAGTCCGGTGAGGTTCGCCAGATCGCCGAGCGACGGCATCTTGCCGGTTGTATCCTCCACCCGCTCCCGGACGAGCGCCAGGTGTTTCGGCAGCAGCCCGCCCTGATCCGGCGATATTCGGCCTGCATCGGGGCGGAAATAGCGGCGCAGCTCACCGGCCAGGAAAAGCAGGGTGCTCTCGATCTGAAAGCTGCTCTCGAAATTGGGCGCCATCGCCTCCTCGCCGAGGCGCTGCAGCGCCATCTGGACGAACGGGCTGCGGATATCGAAGGCTTTGGCGGGATCCATCATATCCCAAGACCATGCCGTCGCATCCGGCCGCCCCAGCGCGGCGAGATCGAACAAGCAGGATACCGTGCGACGAACGCCGGCGGTAAAATGACAGCGTACTGTTTCACCGATCGGCACGAACATCGTCTTGCCAACGCGAAAGCCCGGCTCGGACTCTTGGCGAGCGTAGGAACTCCAGACCGGTTGGGCGGGTGACAATGTCGTTTCGATGAAATGCATGTGCGGCCGAAAGATACCTTCGCCCTCTCGTGGACAAGATGAGGAATGGACGCGCAGCTCGTAGCCATCCGTGATCAGGCTCGGCCCGGCCTTGATCTTGAAGGCGATATCGGACGTCAGCGAAAGATCGAGCGACGACGCGGCAACCATGTCCATCCCCTGTTGCCGCGCATCATTCTACGTGCCGGCTGCCAATAACCTAGCACCCGGCTCAATCGCCGTCCATGAACCGCTTGAGGCTCATGATGACAGCGCGCGTCCGTCGGCGAAGGCGGCGGCGTGGCTGGTAAGGCCGCCATCGATTACGAACTGCTGCCCCGTGACGAAGCGCGCCTCGTCCGACACGAGATAGAGCGCGGCATGGGCCACGTCGTCGGTGCGGCCGAAGAACGGGGTGAGGTGGTGATTGGCCATGATCTGCTTCATTTCAGGTGGAAAGCCGGTTTCCGCCGCTTCCGTTAAGATCATGCCGATCACCAGGATGTTCGAGCGGATGCCCTGCTTGCCATATTG
>CAXTTS010000220.1:1680-5196 GCA_964247265.1 uncultured Sphingomonadaceae bacterium | reverse complement strand
TCGGTCGGCCCCGAGCGCGCGCCGCACCGCAGCTATTATTATGCGATGGGGCTGACCGAGGAGGAGATCGCCCGTCCTTTCGTCGGCATCGCCTCGGCCGGCAACGACAGCGCGCCGTGCAACACCACGCTGGACGCGCAGGCCGACATCTGCCGCGCGGGCGTGAATGCCGGCGGCGGGATGCCACGCCGGTTCAACACGATCACCGTGACGGACGGGATCGCGATGGGCCATCAGGGGATGAAATCCTCGTTAGTCAGCCGCGAGGTGATCGCCGACTCGGTCGAACTTTCGGTGCGCGGCCATTGTTATGACGCGCTCGTCGGCTTCGCCGGGTGCGACAAGTCGCTGCCGGGCATGATGATGGCGATGCTGCGGCTGAACGTGCCGTCGATCTTCGTCTATGGTGGATCGATCCTGCCCGGCCGCTTCCACGATCGCGACATCACGGTGGTGGACGTGTTCGAGGTGGTCGGCAAATATGCCGCTGGCGCCTGCCCGATCAGCGAAGTGCATGCGATGGAGAAGGTGGCCTGCCCCGGCCACGGTGCGTGCGGCGGCCAGTTTACCGCCAACACGATGGCGTGCGTGGGCGAGGCGATCGGGCTGTCGCTGCCGAACAGCAACATGGTGCCGGCACCCTATACCACCCGCGATCAGATTGCCCATGCGGCGGGCGTGCAGGTGATGGAGCTGATCGCCAGGAACATCCGCCCGCGCGATATCTGCACGCGCGAGGCATTCATCAACGCCGCGCGGATCGTGGCGGCGACCGGCGGATCGACCAACGGCGCGCTGCACCTGCCGGCAATGGCGCATGAGGCGGGCATCGACTTCGACCTGTTCGACGTGGCCGAGGCGTTCAAGTCGACGCCGTACATCGCCGACCTGAAGCCCGGCGGCAAATATGTCGCCAAGGACATGCACGAGGCGGGCGGCGTGTACATGCTGATGAAGACGCTGATGGCCGAAGGGCTGCTGTTCGGCGACTGCCTGACGGTGACGGGGAAGACGTTGGCTGAGAATATCGACGAGGTGACGTGGAACCCCGACCAGAAGGTGATCTACGACGCAAGGACGCCGATCAGCCCGACCGGCGGCGTCGTCGGCCTGCGCGGATCGCTGGCGCCCGATGGCGCGATCGTGAAGGTGGCTGGCATGCACCGGCTGCAATTCACCGGCCCCGCCCGCGTGTTCGACTGCGAGGAGGATACGTTCGCCGCCGTTGAAGCGCGCGACGTCGCCGAGGGATCGGTGATCGTGATCCGCTATGAAGGGCCGAAGGGCGGGCCGGGGATGCGCGAGATGCTCTCCACCACCGCCGCATTGTACGGTCAGGGCATGGGGGAGAAGGTCGCGCTGATAACCGACGGCCGTTTTTCGGGCGCGACACGCGGCTTCTGCATCGGCCATGTCGGGCCGGAGGCGGCCGAAGGCGGGCCGATCGCGCTGGTGGAGGAGGGCGACATCATCGCGATCGATGCCGAGGCGGGAACGATCGACCTCGACGTAGCGGACGATGTGCTGGCGGAGCGCCGGGCGAAGTGGGTGGCGCGGCGGACGGATTATCAGTCCGGCGCGCTGTGGCGCTATGCGCAGAATGTCGGCCCGGCGTGGCGCGGCGCGGTGACGCATCCGGGCGGCGCGGCGGAGACGCATATGTATGCCGATATCTGATCCGCGCCTGCTGGCGCTGCTGGCGCTGGGGCTGCTGACGGGATGCGGCACGAAGCCGGCCGATCCGTTCGGCGCGACGGATGCGGAGCGGATCGCGTGCCGGATCGGCGCGGCGACGGCGTTCGATGACGGCTGCATCGTCGAGCGGACGAGCGGGCCGGAGGGGCTGGTGCTGACGATCCGCCATCCGGACGGTGGCTTTCGCCGCCTGCTCGTGACGACCGACGGGCGGGGCGTGGTGGCGGCCGATGGGGCCGAGCCGGCGCGGGTCTCGGTGGAGGGCGCCGGTGGCATCCTCGTAGCCGTCGGCGGCGATGCCTATCGCCTCCCCGCGACCGTCAAGCCATCGGCCGTGCGGTGAGCTTTCGCCCGATCCTGACGGGTGCGGCGATGCGTGCCGCCGAGGAGGCGGTGATGGCCACCGGCACGTCCGTGCATGTGCTGATGGAGCGGGCCGGGGCGGCGGTGGCGGAGGCGGCGTGGCGCTTTGCCGGAACCCCGCCGACGCTGATTCTGTGCGGGCCGGGCAATAATGGCGGCGACGGCTATGTCGCCGCCCGGCATCTGGCGGCGCGCGGCGTGTCGGTGCGGGTCGCGGCGTCCGACGAGCCGCGCACCGAGGCGGCGCGGGTGGCGCGCGAGGGATGGCGCGGGCCGGTGGAAACGCTGAGCGGGGCAAGGCCCGCACCGCTGCTGATCGACTGCCTCTATGGCACCGGGCTGCGGCGTGGGCTGGAGGACGCCGAGGCCGAGCGGCTGATGGCGCTGGCCGCCGCGGCGCGTCTGCGCATCGCGGTCGATCTGCCGAGCGGCATTGCCGGCGACGACGGCGCCTTGCTCTCGCCGGTGCCGGACTTCGACCTGACCGTGGCGCTGGGTGCGCTGAAGCCGGCGCACCGCCTGCAACCGGCGGCGCGGCACTGCGGGCGGGTGGCGGTGGCCGATATCGGGCTGGGCGAGATCGCGGCCGACCTGCACGAGATCGGCCGCCCGCATCTGCCCGCGCCGGGGCCGGACGATCACAAATATACGCGCGGGCTGGTGGCGGTCGTCGGCGGGAAGATGGCGGGGGCGGGCCTGCTCTCGGCAAGCGCGGCGCAGCGGCTGGCGGGCTATGTCACGTTGAGCGGCGACCATGCCGGCGGCGCGATGGCGCTGGTGCATCGCGACGGGCTGGACGACGCGCGGATCGGCGCGGTGGTGATCGGGCCGGGTCTGGGCCGCGACGAGGCGGCGGCGGCGCGGCTGGACGAGGCGCTGCGGTCGGGCCATCCGCTGCTGGTGGATGCCGATGCGCTGATGCTGCTCGGTGCGCCCGAGCGGTTGCGCGCGCTCGCGCATATCCCGGTGCTGACGCCGCACGAAGGCGAGTTCGTCGCTTTGTTTGGGCCGCTGCCCGGCGGCAAGGTGGAGCGGGTGCGCGCCGCCGCCGTGCGCGCCAATGCCGTGGTGGTGCTGAAGGGGGCGGACAGCGTGGTGGCGCATCCCGATGGCCGCGCCGCGATCGCGCCGCCGGCACCGGCCTGGCTGGCCAGCGCCGGCACTGGTGACGTGCTGGCCGGCATCGTCGCCGCGCTGATGCCGCGCCATCCGCCGTTCGAGGCGGCCTGCGCCGGGCTGTGGCTGCATGGCGAGGCGGCACGCCGCGCCGGCCCGGGCCTGATCGCCGACGATCTAATTCGGCATCTTCCCCGTGCGCTGGAGATGTGCCTGTGACCCCGATCGTGCGGCTGGCCGGGCGCGGCGACGGGGTGACGGAAGACGGGCGGCACATCCCGCTGACCGCGCCCGGCGACACCATCGACGATTATGGCGTGATCGCCCGCGGTCCGCACTATC
>CAXTTS010000220.1:0-1670 GCA_964247265.1 uncultured Sphingomonadaceae bacterium | reverse complement strand
GCATTATCGCGATCCGCCGTGCCGGCACTTTCCCCGTTGCGGCGGCTGCCAGGTCCAGCAGGTCGATGATGACGCCTATCGCGACTTCATCGTCGATCGCATCGCGGGCGCCCTGCGCGCGCAGGGGGTGGCCCTGCCCGACATGGCCCGCCCGCATCTTTCCGCGCCGCGCACCCGCCGCCGGGCATCGCTGCGGGCGGAGAAACTGAACCGGCGCGTGGTGATCGGCTTCAACGAGGAGGCCAGCCACAAGATCGTCGACATGCTGGAATGCCATGTCATCGCGCCGGAGCTGTTCGCGCTGGTGGCGCCACTCCGCGCGCTGCTCGGCACGCTGCTGCGCGAGCGGCGGGCGGCGGGCGTGCAGATGACGCTGGCCGATCAGGGCATCGATGTGGCGCTGGACAAGGTGACGGTGGAGGGGCTGGCGGCCGACGAGGCGCTGACCGCCTTTGCCACGACGCACGATCTTGCCCGCCTGACGATCGACGACGGCTATGGCCCGCAGACCCGGTGGGAACCGCGCCCGCTGACGGCGACCTTCGGTGGGGTGGCGGTGGCGCTGCCGCCGGGTGGTTTCCTGCAGGCGACGGCGGACGGCGAGGCGGTCTTGCTGGCGGCGGTGCGCGAGATCGTAGGCGATGCCGGCGCGGTGGCCGATCTGTTCGCCGGGCTGGGCACGTTCGCGCTGCCGCTTTCGGCCGGCGCCAAGGTGCTGGCGGTGGAGGGCGCGCGCGGTCCGGCGCTGTCGCTGAAGGTGGCCGCCGCGCGGGTGCAGCGACCGCTGCTGGTGGAGCATCGCGACCTGTTCCGCCGGCCGCTGGACAGCAAGGAACTCGGCCGGTTCGACGCGGTGGTGCTCGATCCGCCGCGTGCCGGCGCGCGCGAGCAGGTGGAGCTGCTGGCGCAATCGACCGTGCCGCGCATCGCCTATGTCTCCTGCAATCCCGCGACTTTCGCACGCGATGCGAAGACGCTGGCGGACGGCGGCTACCGGCTGGAGCGCATCCTGCCGGTGGGGCAGTTCCGCTGGTCGACCCATGTCGAGCTGGTCGGCGCATTCGTCCGGTAGCGCGTCTCAGACGCAGAGCAGGCGATCGTCGCCGAGATCCTGCATCACGCTGACCAGACCGCCGAACTGAACGCGCGGATCGAGCGCATCGGCGGCGACGCCGGTCAGGTGCAGGCCGGACTGGCAGGCGACGATCGCGACGCCCAGGCCGAGCGACTCGTCGAGCAGCGTAGCCAGCGTCGGCAGGCCGACGGCGGCATGAGCGGCATCGCCCGGTGCGGCCATCGGGGCGAGCAGCGCCACCGCCTCGGCTTGCAGGAACAGCCGGGCGCCGCCGCCGAGCGCCGCGTGCGCCGCCGCGATCGACAGCGCGGTGCGGAAGCGTTCGGGCGCCGCCTCCGCGAGGATGATGGTCAGGCCTCTCACGCCGCGCAGCCGCAGCCCGGTTCCTTGGGCAGCCTGAGCGTGCGGAAGCGCAGCGAGAGCGCGTCGACCAGCAGCAGCTTGCCGGCACTGCTTTCCCCGAACGGCACGACCGCGCGCAGCGCCTCCAGCGCGGCGAGGCTGCCGACCACGCCGGTGAGCGCGCCGAGCACGCCCTGATCGGCGCACGATGCCTCGGCCCGGTCGGGATCGTTGCCAACGAAGCAGCGATAAC
>CAXTTS010000219.1:0-5203 GCA_964247265.1 uncultured Sphingomonadaceae bacterium | reverse complement strand
CGGCATGGACAGCCTGCTGTCGATCGTCCAGATGCCCGCCGGCATCCCGGTCGGCACGCTGGCGATCGGCCGTGCCGGTGCTGTGAATGCGGCGCTGCTGGCGGCGGCGATGCTGGCGAACGAGGATGCGGCGCTGGCCGAACGGCTGGATGCGTGGCGTGCGAAGCAGACGGCGGACGTCGCCGAGAGCCCCGAATGACGGCTCTCGCACCCGGCGCGACGATCGGCATCCTCGGCGGCGGGCAACTCGGCCGGATGCTGGCGATGGCGGCGGCGCAGCTCGGCTACCGCGCGCACATCTATTCGCCCGAGGGGAGCGGCCCGGCGACCGAGGTTTCCGCCGAGTGGACGCGCGGGCGCTATGACGACGGCGCGGCGCTGGCCCGCTTCGCCGCTGCCGTCGACGTGGTGACGTTCGAGTTCGAGAATATCCCGGCCGAGCCGCTCGCCCGGCTGGCGGACCATGCCCCGGTCCACCCGAACCCGGCGGCATTGGCGGTGGCGCAGGATCGACTGGCGGAAAAGACGTTCGTGGCGAAGCTGGGCGGCACGCCCGCCGCGTTCCGCGCGGTGGATACGCTGGCGGAGCTGAACGCGGCGGTGGCGGCGATCGGCGCGCCGGCGGTGCTGAAGACGCGGCGCTTCGGCTATGACGGCAAGGGGCAGGCGCGGATCGCCTCGGCCGGCGATTGCGAGGCGGCCTGGGCGACGATCGGCGGGGCGTCGGCGATCCTGGAAGGCTTCGTCCGCTTCGACCGGGAGTTTTCGGTCATTGTGGTGCGCGGCGCGGATGGCGGCTTCGCGACGTGGGACGCGCCGGACAATGTGCATGTCGGCGGCATCCTGGCGACATCCTCGGTGCCGGCGGGCGGGCTGATCGCGGCGCAGGCGGCGAAAGCGGCGGCGCTGGCGCGCAGGGTGGCGGATGCGCTCGATTATGTCGGCGTGCTGACGCTGGAGTTCTTTGCCACCGAGGCGGGGCCGGTGTTCAACGAGATGGCGCCGCGCGTCCACAATAGCGGCCACTGGACGATCGAGGGCGCGGTGACGAGCCAGTTCGAGAACCATATCCGCGCGATCTGCGGCCTGCCGCTGGGCGCCACCACCCGCGCCGCCCGCTCGGTGGAGATGCGCAACCTGATCGGCGAGGAGGCCGGCGACTGGCCAGCCATCCTTGCCGATCCGGAGGCGCACCTGCACCTGTACGGCAAGCGCGAGGCGCGGGCCGGGCGCAAGATGGGGCATGTGACGCGGCTCGTCTTCTGACGTTCACCGCGCGGCGGCTCTAGCCCAGCGCCACATGCAGTCGGGTGATGCGCGAGGTGTGGATGCGCCAGCGCCCGTTCACCTTGCGGTAGGTTTCATGATAATGGCCAATGCCGTGCAGGGTCAGCGCGGTGTCGCTTTCGTCGAAGATCTGGTCCTCCATCGCGATGACGCCCTCGGCCTCGGTCGCGGAGAGGATCTCGATCTCGTGGCAATGGCCGTGATGGCAGGTGCGCGCGGCGCCGATCGCGCCCTCGACGAAAGCGGCGATGGTGTCCCCGCCGACATAGACCCAATCGTTGCTCTCGGCGGCGCGGCCCCCCTCTCCCGCCCCGTCCAGACTCAGCGAGGCGCGCGCATCGAAGGTGGCGTCATCGCAGAAGACCGTGCGGAGCCCGGCCCAGTCCTTGGTATCCATGAAGCGGAAGTAGCGGCCCTTCAGCTGCTTGATCTGCTCGATCGCGAGCAGGGTGTCGGCGGCATCCATCGATGATCCTCGTTCGGGGCGGGTGCGCGACCCGCGACGCCGGAGATGCTAGGGCGTGGAGACCGCGAGCGCACAGCTGCCCAATAGATCAGGCGTCAGCTGGCGATCCCCGACGCCGCGAGCACCGCCAGCGTGACGAGTTCGGACGCGGTGGCCGACATGGTGGCGATCTGCACCGGCTTCTGCATGCCCACCAGCATCGGCCCGATCACCGAATCGCCGCCGAGTTCGCGCAGCAGCTTGGCCGAGAGGTTGGCCGATTGCAGGCCCGGCATCACCAGCACGTTGGCCGGGCCGGACAGGCGCATGAACGGATAGTTCGCCTGCAATTTCGGGTTCAGCGCCACGTCGGGCGCCATCTCGCCCTCATATTCGAAGCTGACGCCGCGCGAATCGAGGATCGCCACCGCCGCGCGGATGCTGTCCAGCCAGTTGCCGGAAGGATTGCCGAAGGTGGAGTAAGACAGGAAGGCGACGCGCGGCTCATGGCCCATCTTGCGGGCGACGGCGGCGGTCTGCTCGGCGATGTCGGCGAGTTGCAGCGCGGTGGGGCGCTCGTTCACCGTGGTATCGGCCATGAAGACCGTATGGCTCTGCCCGACGAGGACGTGGATGCCGAAGGGAATGGTCCCCTCGGTCGGATCGAGCACGCGGCGGATCTGCCGGAGGGTCTGCGCATAGGTGCGGGTGACGCCGGTTATCATCACATCGGCCTCGCCCATCGCCACCAGCAGCGCGCCGAACACGTTGCGATCCTGATTGACGAGGAACTGCACGTCGCGCTTCAGATAGCCGCGTCGCTGGAGCCGCTCGTAGAGGAAATCGACCATTCGCTCGATCAACGGCGAATTGCGGCTGTTGTGCAGCTCGAAGCTGTCGGGATCGTCGACGCCCAGCGCGCGCAGCTTGTCCGGCACCTCGTCACGCCCGACGAGCACCGGCGTGCCGTAGCCGCCGTCGCGGAACTGGATGGCGGCGCGCAGCACCACCTCCTCCTCCGCCTCGGCGAACACCACGCGCTTGGGGTGGGCGCGCGCCGCCTCATAGGCCAGCGTCAGCACCGACGTGGTGGGATTGAGCCGGGCCTTCAGCGATTCGCGATAGGCCGCCATGTCGAGGATCGGCCTGCGCGCGACGCCCGAGTCCATCGCCGCCTTGGCGACGGCGGCGGGCACCACCTCCATCAGGCGCGGATCGAACGGCGCGGGGATCACGTAATCGCGCCCGAAGCGCGGAGCCTGCCCGCCATAGGCCTGCGCCACCTCCTCCGGCACCTGCTCGCGCGCCAGCGCGGCGAGCGCCTCGGCGGCGGCGATCTTCATCTCCTCGTTGATCGCGGTGGCGCGGACATCGAGCGCGCCGCGGAAGATGAACGGGAAGCCGAGGACGTTGTTGACCTGATTGGGGTAATCGGAACGGCCGGTGGCGATGATCGCATCCGGCCGGGCGGCCTTCGCCTCCGGTGGCGTGATCTCCGGATCGGGATTGGCCATCGCGAAGATGATCGGCTGCGGCGCCATCTTCATCACCATCTCCGGCTTCAGCGCGCCGGCGGCGGAAAGGCCCAGGAACACGTCCGCCCCCTCCAGCGCCTCGGCCAGCGTGCGGCGATCAGTGGGCGTGGCGTGCGCCGATTTCCACTGATCGACATTGGCGCGGCCCGGATAGATCACGCCGGAGCGATCGCACATTAGCACATTGTCGTTCCGCACACCCATCGACTTGATGAGCGCGGTGCAGGCGATCGCGGCGGCGCCGGCGCCGTTCACCACCACCTTGATGTCCTTCAGGTCGCGGCCGGTCAGGTGGCAGGCGTTGATGAGCCCGGCGGCGGTGATGATCGCGGTGCCGTGCTGATCGTCGTGCATGATCGGGATGTTCATTTTCTCGCGCAGCGTCTGCTCGATGATGAAGCAGTCGGGGGCGGCGATATCCTCCAGGTTGATGCCGCCGAAGGTGGGCTCCATCAGCTCCACCGCCTCGATGAAGCGCTGCGCGTCCTTCGTGTTCAGCTCGATATCGATCGAATCGACGTCGGCGAAGCGTTTGAACAGCACCGCCTTGCCTTCCATCACCGGCTTGGAGGCGAGCGCGCCGAGATCGCCGAGACCGAGGATCGCGGTGCCGTTTGAGATGACCGCGACGAGATTGCCCTTGGCGGTATAATCATAGGCCGTGTCGGGATCGGCCGCGATCGCGCGCACCGGGACCGCGACGCCGGGCGAATAGGCCAGCGATAGGTCGCGCTGCGTCGCCATCGGCTTGGTCGCGACGATCTGGATCTTGCCCGGGCGGCCGTGCGAGTGGAACAGCAGCGCCTCGCGCTCCGAAAACTGGACGTTGCTGCCTTCGCTCATCTCATGGCCTCCCAGCGCGTTCGCCCGTCTTGTGGGGCATGGCCGCTTGGGCGACAAGCCGCTATCAGCCCGGATATGGCCGCAGCGACCAAAGAAACCGGGGCTCCCGCCGCCGCCACGCCGATGATGGCGCAATATCATGGGCTGAAGGCGCAGAGCGCCGATTGCCTGCTGTTCTACCGCATGGGCGACTTCTTCGAGCTGTTCTTCGACGATGCCCGCGCCGCCGCCGCCTGCCTGGATATCGCGCTGACCGCGCGGGGCGAGGTGCCGATGTGCGGCGTGCCGGTGCATGCCGCCGAGGGCTATCTGGCGCGGCTCATCAAGGCCGGCCACCGCGTCGCCATCGCCGAGCAGGTGGAGAGCCCGGCCGAGGCGCGGAAGCGCGACGGATCGAAGGCGCTGGTGCGGCGCGCGATCGTGCGTGTGGTGACGGCCGGCACGCTGACCGAGGAGGCGCTGCTGGATGCGCGCAGCGCCAACTGGCTGGTGGCGATCGCCGAGGCGGGCGGCACGGTGGGCGTGGCGGCGGCCGACATATCGACCGGCGGCTTCGAGATCGCGACCGTGCCGCGCGCCGGGCTGGATGCCGAACTCGCCCGGCTCGGCCCGGCGGAGATCGTCGTGCCCGACACGCTGGAGATGGCGCCGGCGGGCGCGATCCCGTTTTCACCACGCGCGTTCGACGGCATCGCGGCGGAAGCGCGGCTGAAGGCGCTGTTCGGCGTCGCCACGCTGGACGGCTATGGCGGCTTCGACCGGATCGGGCTGGCGGCGGCGGGCGGTCTGCTCGCCTATCTCGATCGGGCGGGACAAGGGGCGCTCCCGCTGCTCCGGCCGCCGGTAGCGCGGGCGGCGGCCGATCATATGCTGATCGACGCGGCGACGCGGGACAGCCTGGAGCTGACCTGCGCCAGTGGCGGCGGGCGCAAGGGCAGCCTGCTGGATGCGGTGGATCGCACGGTGACGGGCGCCGGTGCGCGGATGCTGGCGGGCGATATCGCGGCGCCGCTGATGGACCGCGGGGCGATCGAGGCGCGGCTCGATCTGGTGCAGCGTTTCGCTGGCGATAGCGGCCTGCGCGGATCGGTGC
>CAXTTS010000218.1:0-5213 GCA_964247265.1 uncultured Sphingomonadaceae bacterium | reverse complement strand
GCTGCCCGGCGGTCGGCAATGCGGCCACCACCGGCGCTGCGATGGCTGCGACCGGCGCGGCCACCGGAGCGACGAGTGCCGACACGACGGTCGGAGCCGGCGCCACGACGGGTGCGATCACCGGCGCCGCGATCATCGCGACGGCCGTCGTCACCGGCGCGGTTAAGGCGGGAATGGCGGTGGTCACTGGCGCGACGATCGGTGCGGCAGCCGTCGCGACCGGCGCGGCGAGAGCTGGGATCGCGGCGGTGACTGGTGCGACGATCGGTGCGGCAGCCGTCGTCACCGGCGCGGCGAGGGCGGGGATGGCGGCGGTGACTGGTGCGACGATCGCGGCGGCCGGCGCCGTCAACGTGCCGACGACCGAGGGAACGACCGCCGCGACGGCGCCCGTGACGGGAGCGACCCCCGGCGTCGCGATCGCCGTGACGGCGGTGACGCCGGTCTCTACCACTGCGCCGACAGGCGCGTCTATCCCTGCGCCGGCCGAAGCGCCGCCGATCGCCACGCCGGCGCCTGTGCTGCCCGGCGCAATCGCGGCAGCGACAGTCGCCGGCCCCAGCGAGGCGAGAACGAGACCGGGCTGCGCGCCCAGCAGCGACTGGGTGGGCAGCGTCGCTGTCAGCCGGATCGGCTCACCCGGATTGGCGCCCGTCGGCAGCAGTGCATTGCCGCCGGCCAGCAGGAAGCGCGCACCGCTCGTGCTGTTATTGTCGGCATAGACCGGTGCGGACGCCGATGGCTCGGCCGAACCGCCCGGCAGGTCGCCGGGTGCCTCGACCGTTTCGGAAAAGAAGATCGGCGCCATTGTGAAGGATGGCGAGGAGCCGGTCGCGCACGCGCCGGTCAGCAGCAGCAGGGCGCATGCCGCTGCGTGGGGCAGAACGGCGGACGTAACAGGTCGCGGGTGCATGATCTTGCCCTTTCGGACAGCAAGACGACCACAAGCCGCGAAGCGCCGGGACATCGTGATCGATCGTGAGGCGACGGCGCGCGCTTGCCCATGCCGCCGGCGGCAGCGGCATGGGCGGCGGGGCGTCAGGGATGGGCGTTGAGCACCGCGGCCACGGAGCCTTGCTGGTTCGGGTTGGTGGTGCCGACGCTGACGAGCGGCCGGCCGCTCGCCGTGGTGCCGACGCGCAGGCCCGAAGCGGAGGCCTGCTGGCCGGTGCCCGATATGCCGGTGCCGGCGGCCACGATGGCGTTGGTGACGCCGTCCGTCGCCGGTTCCACCGTCGGCGACACGTTGTTGACGGTAGGCGCGATGCCGGCATGGGCGACGCCGACACCGGTGACGGCGTTGCCGACGGCGGTGATCGGCGCGCCGAGCAGGTTGCCGGCGCTTTGCGCGTGAGCGGCCGAACCCGCCGAGACGATCGCGAAAGCAATGCTTGCAGCTACATATTTGCGGTTCATGTCATAGTCTCCTTTGAAACCGGAGACATAACCGAGATGGGCCAGTGTAGTTCCGAACAGATGCAGCGCATTCGTAGTTAAACCAAGAGTAACCACCTACTTCAGTCAATATAGCGTAACCCGATAACACTTACGCTACAGATAATCGTCCGTATATAAATCGTAAAACAACCTAAATGACAAGTGTCTGCGAAATTCATTGTCAGGCTGGTTGCCTTTTCCCGGCACTGGGCCGATCGCAAAGGCCGCTCGCGCGCGCCGCGTTCATCGCCCGCGCTATCGTTCCAGTCGATCTGGCGGCGCCGTTCGGCTATGGCGCGGGGATGAACGATTTGGTCCCCATCATCGTCGCGGCAACCTTCGCTCCGGCCGATTTCGCGTGGCTCGATGGCTTGCGGCGGGCGCATTTCCCGCCCGAGCGCAACCTGATCGCGGCGCATCTGACGATGTTCCACCATCTGCCGCCCAGCATCGGCGACGAGCTGGACACGCGCCTGCGCGCCGCCACGCACCGCATTCCGCCGCCGCCTGCGGCGATCGATGGCGTGATGTCGTTAGGGCGCGGCGTGGCGTTGCGGGTCAGGAGCGAGGCCTTGGCGATGCTGCGCGCCGATCTGGCCGAAGCGTTCGCGATGAGCCTGACCCCGCAGGACCGTGCCGGCTGGCGGCCGCACGTGACGATCCAGAACAAGGTGGCGCCGGCGGACGCCAAGGCGCTGCACGCGATGCTGGCGGATGGCTTTTCGGCCCGGCCGCTGGCGATCACCGGCCTGGCCGCGCATTATTACCGCGATGGCCCGTGGGAGGAGATCGCCCGCTATCGCTTCTCCGGCTGATCGATCCGCGGCGCGCGCCGGCGCCTCACTTCCGCGCGAGTTCCTTGTTGATGAACAGCGCGGCCAGCGTGGCGAGTGCGCCCGACAGCAGATAGCCGCCGGCGGCGACCAGGCCGAACCGGCTCGCCAGCGCCAGCGCGACGAACGGCGCGAAGCCGGCGCCGACCAGCCAGGCGAGATCGGACGTCAGCGCCGAACCCGTATAGCGCCGGGCGGTCGCGAAGTTGCTGGAGACGGTGCCGGACGACTGGCCGAACGCGATGCCGAGCAGGATGAAGCCGACGATCATGAAGGCCAGCTCGCCGAGATCGCCGCCGTTGAGCAATTGCGGTGCGAAGCCGCTGAACACGGCGATGCCGGCCGCCGACGCGCCGAGCAGGGTGCGCCGGCCGACGCGATCGGCGATGATGCCCGAGGCGACCACCGCGATCGTGCCGACCGCTGCGGAGATGATCTCGATCACCAGGAAGCGCGCAGGGTTCTGCTGCGTGAACAGGAACACGTAGGAGAGCGGGAACACCGTGACCATGTGGAACAAGGCGAAGCTGGCGAGCGGGGCGAAGGCGCCGATCACGATGTTCCTCCAGTCGCTGCGCAGCGTATCGATCACGCCCGACGGCTGCAGCTCGCGGCTTTCGAACAGGGCGGCATAATCCGGCGTGGAGACGATGCGCAGCCGGGAGAACAGCGCCACCACGTTGATCGCGAAGGCGACGAAGAAGGGGTAGCGCCAGCCCCAGTCGAGAAAGTCGGCCGGCGACAGGGTGACGACGAAGAAGGCGAACAGCGCGCTGGCCATCATCAGCCCGAACGGCGCGCCGAGCTGCGGGATCATCGCATACCAGCCGCGCTGGTCCTTCGGCGCATTCAGCGCCAGCAGCGAGGCGAGCCCGTCCCACGCGCCGCCGAGCGCGACGCCCTGGCCGAGGCGGAACAGGCAGAGCAGTATCGCGGCCCAGCCGCCGATCGTGTCGTAGCCGGGCAGGAAGGCGATCGCGGCGGTGGAGCCGCCGAGCAGGAACAGCGCGATGGTCAGCTTGGTGCCGCGCCCGAACGTCTCGTCCACCCAGAGGAAGATCAGCGAGCCGACCGGCCGCGCGACGAACGCCAAGGCGAAGATCGCGAACGACCAGAGCGTGCCCGTCAGCCGATCGAGATAGGGGAAGATCAGGCTGGGGAACACCAGCACCGATGCGATCGCATAGACGAAGAAATCGAAGAATTCGGATGTGCGCCCGATAATGACGCCGATCGCGATCTCGCCCGGCGCGATATCGCCGTGGCGCGCGTTGATCGCCCGCGCATCGCGTTCGGCCGTGCCGGAATTGGGGGCAATGTGGGCGGTCATTCGATCGTCTTCCTGGCAGCCACGGCGCGCGTGAGGTTTCCTATGCGCCTTTTGCGCGGCGATGGGGATTGGACAAAATGTCCAATGTCGCGAGCCCCTCCACAGGCGTAAGGCGCGATCATGCCAAAGCCCATCCTCATCCTTCGCACCGCTATCGCCGCCGGCGCGCTCGCGCTGCTCGGCGGCTGCAACATGGTCGTGATGAACCCGATGGGCGATGTCGCGGTCCAGCAGAAGAATCTCGTGCTGATCGCGACGGTGCTGATGCTGCTGATCGTGGTGCCGGTGCTGGCGCTGGTGGCGCTGTTCGCCTGGCGCTACCGCGCCTCCAACGAGGCCGCGCGCTACGAGCCGGACTGGGACCATTCGACCCAGCTGGAGCTGGTGATCTGGTCCGCGCCGCTGCTCATCATCATTTGCCTGGGCGCGGTGACGTGGACGGGCGCGCACCTGCTCGATCCCTATCGCCCGATCGAGCGGACCGCGCCGGGCAAGCCGATTGCGCCGGGAACGAAGCCGCTTGAGGTGCAGGTGGTGTCGCTCGACTGGAAGTGGCTGTTCATCTACCCCGAATATGGCTTCGCCACGGTGAACGAGCTGGCCGCCCCGGTGGATCGCCCGATTGCCTTCCGGCTCACCTCGTCATCGGTGATGAACGCCTTCTACGTGCCGACGCTGGCCGGCATGATCTATACGATGCCATCGATGGAGACGAAGCTCCACGCCGTCATCAACCGGCCGGGCGACTATGCCGGCATCTCCGCCAATTATAGCGGCGCCGGTTTCTCGGGGATGCGCTTCCGCTTTCACGGGATGAGCGACGGCGATTTCGCCGGCTGGGTGGCGCGCAACAAGGCGGCCGGCGGCGCGCTGACGCGGGCGCGCTATCTCGCTCTGGAGAAGCCCAGCGAGAAGGCGCCGGTGATGCGCTTCGCCGCTGTCGAGCCCGGGCTGTTCGATGCGATCGTCGGCCAGTGCGTGAAGCCCGGCACCGCCTGCATGACGGACATGATGATGCAGCATGGCGGCGACACCGCCGGCATGGCGCACGAGGCCGGCAAGGGCACGCCCGCGCCGAAGAAGCCGGAGGAGCCGCTGACCGGCGGCAGCGCCGGCAAGGCGCCGCCGGGCAAGCCCACCGACGTGCAGCAGCGCAGCAATGCCTCGCCCACCCAGTCCAACGCCTTCTGATCGGCAGCCAGACATGATCCCCTCTCCGCTTACCGTCAGCCCCCTGATCGGCCGCTTCACGCTGGAATCCCTGCCGCTGCACGAGCCGATCGTCGTGGCGACGTTCGGCGTGGTGGCGCTGGGCGGCATCGCGCTGCTGGCCGCGATCACCTACTTCAAGCTGTGGACCTATCTCTGGAAGGAGTGGTTCACCACTGTCGATCACAAGCGGATCGGCATCATGTACGTGATCCTCGGCCTCGTCATGCTGCTGCGCGGCTTTGCCGATGCGATCATGATGCGGTTGCAGCAGGTGATGGCGTTCGGCGGGTCCGAAGGCTATCTGAACGCGCACCATTTCGACCAGATCTTCACCGCGCATGGCGTCATCATGATCTTCTTCGTGGCGATGCCGCTCGTCACCGGGCTGATGAACTATGTCG
>CAXTTS010000217.1:0-5223 GCA_964247265.1 uncultured Sphingomonadaceae bacterium | reverse complement strand
CCATCTCGCGGTAGCGGCCGCGCGGCAAAGCCGGCTGCGCCACCGGCGGATCGAGCGCGCCGAGCGGTGCGGCGCGGGCCGGGATCGGCCCGGCGAGGCGGGCGGCGGTCGCCTCGATCCGCTCGATCGCGCCGGCGATCGCGGCATCGGCGTCGCCCGCCTCCCACAGGGGCGCGACGAGGAACAGCTCGTCGGCCAGCCGATCGAAGACGAGGATCAGGGTCGGGCGGACGAACAGCATGTCCGGCAAGGCGAGCGGATTGGGCGCCGCGCGGGGCAGCGCCTCGACCAAACCGACCGTTTCATAGGCGAAGTAGCCGACGAGGCAGGCAAGCGCGGGCGGAAGCCCCTCCGGCACGGCGATGCGGCACGCCTCCACCAACGTGCGCATCGCGGCCAGCGTAGCCTGCTCGCACGGTACGAAGGCATCGCGGTCGGAGAGCCAGTCGCGGTTGATCGCGGCGGTGCGCCCCTCGGCGCGGAAAACGAGATCGGGGGCGAGGCCGAGCAGGGTGTAGCGGCCACGCTGCGCGCCGCCTTCGACCGATTCGAGCAGGAAGTCGCCGCGTCCCGGCTCGATCAGGCGCAGGGCGGCGCCGACCGGCGTGTCCACGTCAGCGATCTGCCGCCGCCATATCAGCGCGGGTTCGCCGGCGCGCAGGCGATCGCGCGCGGCCTCGTCATGCTCCGGCGTCACCCGAGAGCCGTCACTGATCGCTGGCGGTGCCGCCGCCGAGCAACTCGGCGCGCAGCCGGGCGATCGCCTTGTCGTCGCGGGTGACGCCGATCTGCTTGGCGGCGGCATTGGCGAACTGTTCGATATATTCCTCGCCCAGCACGCGGTTGAACTGGGTGCGGGTCGATTCGACCAGGCCCGGCTGGGTCTTGGCGTCTCCCGGCGTCACGCTGGCGAGGTGGACGACGAACCAGCCGGCATTTTGCGGCGCGGCCAGCACTTTGGTGTCGCCGGGCCGCATGCCGAACAGCAGGGCGAGCGGCGGCGGCACCTGACGGTTCTGCTGGGCGAGATCGATCTGGCGGGCGGAGGCGGGCTGCGGCGCGGGCAGCTTCACCCCGGCCGAGGCGAAGGCGGCGGCCATCGGCGTGCCGGCCTTCACCTTGGCGACGATCGCCTCGGCGATGGCGCGGGCGCGGGTGGCGGCGCGCATCCTGGTGAGTTCAGCGGCGATGATCGGCCGGACGGTGGCGAGCGGCGCCGGGGTGGGCGCCACGACCTGGCCGATCTTGACCAGCGCGTAACGCTCCCCCTTGCCGATCGTCTCGACGACGGGATCGTCGTCGGCCGTCGCATCGGCCGACTGGCGCAGGATCAGGGCAAGCTCGGGCGGGGCCTGCCAGTTGGCGACGCCGGGCGCCTCGCCGCTGGGCAGCACCGGCGGGGTGGCGGCGGCGGTGAGCTTCTCCGATTTCACCACATCGTCGAAGCTGGCGCCGCCCGAAACGGCATCCTCGATCGCGGCGACCCGGGCGGCGAGCGCCTCGTCCGCCTTCTGCCGGGCGAGGCTGGCGGCGATCTCGGCATGGGCCGATTCGAGCGAGCGGGCGGCGACGGGCTTCACCGCATCCACCTTCACCACATACCAGCCGAGCGCGGCCTTCACCGGCGCGCTCACCTGTCCCACAGGCGCGGCGAAGGCGGCGGCGGCGACGGCGGGCGAGGCCTGCGTCGCCAGCTTGTCGCGGGAGACGTCGCCGAGCGCGGTGTCGGCGGGGGCGAAGCCGGCGGTCTGCGCGGCGGCGGTGAAGCTGGTGCCGGCCTTCACCTTGGCGACGAACGCGTTGGCGGCGGCCTGATCGGGCAGGATGATCTGCTGGAGCGTGCGGGTTTCGCGCGCGCCATAGGTGGCGGCATTGGCCTTGTAGAAAGCGGCGATCTCTGCCTCGGTCGGCGCGGCGGTGGTGAGGCCATCCTTGCCGAACAGGGCATAGCGGATCACCCGCCGCTGGGGGATGGTGAAGCGGGCGGCGTTCTTCGTGTAGAAGGCGTTGATCTCCGCATCGCCGGGCGGCGGGCCGGCGGGCAGCGCCTCGCTCGGCACCACGCCGATGCTGCCGGCGCGCGCCTCCAGCAGCAGCGAGGCATAAGGCGTGACGATGCCGACGGGCACGCGTGCGGCGCCTGCGACCGGGATCAGCAACTGCTTGCGGATGGCATCGCCGGCGAGTTCGGCGCGGAGCATCGGCTCGGTCATGCGCTGCTGGTTGAGGATCTGGCGCATCACGGCCGGATCGAACTTGCCGGTGGGGCCATTGAACGCGCCGATGCTGGCGATCTCGCCATCCACCAGCTTGGTGCTGGCGGCGAGACCCTGGGCGCGGCCCCACAATTCCATTGCACGGGCGGAGACGAACTGGCCGATCGTCTGCTCCAGCCCGCCTTCGTTGACGAAGCGGGTCATGTCGAGCGTCTGGTCCTGCTGGCGCGCCTGCGCGAGGCCGTTCTGCGCACGGCGGCGGATGTCGCCCGCGCCGATCGCCTCGCCACCCACCTTGGCGATGCTGTCGCCGCCGCCGGACGGTGCCGCGCCCATGCCGCGCGGACCGGCGACGCCGGTAATGATGAAGGCGATCGTGATAAGGCCGAGCAGCCCCAACACCAGCCAGGAGGACAGCGCCTTGCGGAAGAAAGTGATCATCGGCCATCCGTGCAGAAGGAACGCCGCCGCCATAGAGAGGCCGGGCCGAGGCGACAAGCCGCGCGGGGCTTGCTAGGGCGCGGGCCTATTCGGGCAACAGGCGACGGGGACGAGCGGGCATGGCATTGCGCAAGCTGGTGGCGGGCAATTGGAAGATGAACGGATCGCTGGCGGCGCTGGCCGAACTGGCTGCGATCAGGGCGGCGGCCGAGGCCCATGCCGGGCTGGACGTGGCGATCTGCCCGCCCTTCACGCTGATCGCGCCGGCGGTGCAGGCGGCGCCCGGCCTCGCCATCGGCGCGCAGGATGTCCACATGGCGGCCAAGGGCGCGCATACCGGCTGCATCTCCGCCGCGATGCTGGTGGAGGCGGGGGCGAGGCTCGCCATCGTCGGCCATAGCGAGCGGCGGGCGGACAATCACGAGACCGATGCCGAGGTGCGCGCCAAGGCCGAGGCGGCGATCGCCGCCGGGCTGACCGCGATCGTCTGCGTCGGCGAGACCGAGGCAGAGCGCGATTCGGGGCGGGCCGTGGCGGTGGTGGCCGGGCAGCTCGACGGATCGGTGCCGCCCGGCGGCACCGGCGCGATGCTGGTGATCGCCTATGAGCCGGTGTGGGCGATCGGCACCGGCCGCACGCCTTCCACGGCGGACGTGGCGGAGATGCACGCCGCCATCCGCGCGAAGCTGGGCGAGCTGCTGGGGGCGGAGGGCGCGACGGTGCGCATCCTGTATGGCGGATCGGTGAAGCCGGACAATGCCGCCGAACTGATGGCGGTGGCCGATGTGGACGGCGCGCTGGTAGGCGGCGCGAGCCTGACGGCGGCTTTGTTCGTGCCGATCATCGCGGGCGCGGCGGCGGCATGAAGACGGTGCTGGCGGCGATCGCGCTGGCGTTGGCGGTGCCGGCGGCGGCCGAAGTGCCGCCGCCCGCGCGGCCGCTCACCACGCTCGATCGCATCGCCGAGGATTATGTCCACCTGACGCTGGAAGCCGGCGAGCGCGAGCCGGGCTATGTCGACGCCTATTACGGGCCGAAGGCCTGGGCGGCGGCGGCCAGGGCGAAGCCGCGCGACACGGCAAAGCTGGCGGCGGACGCGGCGGCGCTTTCCGTCCGGCTCGGCCGGGTGGATCGGGCGACGCTGTCGCCGATCGAGCGGCGGCGGGCGGCTTTCCTCGCGGCGCAGCTGACGGCCGCGCGCACGCGGCTGGCGATGGCCGGCGGGGCGAAGCCGAAGTTCCAGGACGAGGCGCAGGCGCTGTTCGCGGTGCGGCCGGAGCTGAAGCCGCTTGCCGATTACGATCCGGTGCTCGCCGAGATCGCGAAGATCGTGCCGGGCGACGGACCGCTGGCCGCGCGGGTGGATGCGTTCAACGCGCGCTACACGATCCCCGCCGACCGGATCGAGCCGGTGATGCGCGCCGCGATCGCCGAATGCCGCGCGCGCACACTGCGCCACATCGCGCTGCCCGCCAACGAGACGTTCCGGCTGGAGCTGGTGAAGGACAAGCCGTGGAGCGGTTACAACTGGTATGAGGGCGATGCGACGAGCCTGATCCAGATCAACACCGATCTGCCGATCCCGATCGGCCGCGCGATCGATCTGGGCTGCCATGAGGGCTATCCCGGCCACCACGCGCTGAACATGCTGCTGGAGCGCGATCTGGCCAGGGGCAAGGGGTGGGTGGAGTTCACCGTGTACCCGCTGTTCAGCCCGCAATCGCTGATCGCGGAAGGATCGGCCAATTACGGCATCGACCTGGCCTTTCCGGGTGGCGAGGCGGAGGCGTTCGAGGCGCGGACGCTGTATCCGCTGGCCGGGCTCGATCCGGCGACGGCGCCGGCCTATGACGCGCTGCGCCGTGCGACGAAGGCGCTGGCCGGCGCGCGGATGACGATCGCGCAAATGTATCTGGACGGAACGATCGACCGCGCGGCGGCGGTGGCGCTGACCCAGCGATACGGCCTCGTCTCCCGCGCGAAGGCGGAGCAGGGGATACGGTTCGACGACACGTATCGCAGCTATGTCATCAACTACGGCCTCGGACTGGACATGGTGCGCGCCTATGTCGAGGCGGCCGGGCCGGATGCGGCGGCGCGGTGGGGGCGGATGGAGCGGGTGATCTCCGAGCCGACCCTGCCGGGCGATCTGCGCTAGGCCTTTTCGCTGACGGTCAGGCGCGCCTGAACCCGTCTGTTGAACCCCGGCCGCCAACCCTGTAAGGGCGCTGGCCAAAGCCCGGCCGCGCGTGCGTGGCGGGGTGTGGCCGGTTGGCCGGACTTCAGAAAAGAGACGCCATGTTCACCTTCCTGCTCGTCGTCCATGCGATCATTTCGGCATCGCTTGTCGCCGTGATCCTGATGCAGCGGTCCGAAGGTGGCGGGCTCGGCATGGGGGGCAGCCCCTCCGGCCTGATGAGCGCGCGCGGCGCGGCCGATTTCCTGACGCGGGCGACCACGATCCTGGCGACCGCGTTTATCCTCCTCTCGATCGGGCTGGCCGCGCTGGCGACGTTCCAGCGCGGGCCGCGCGACATCGATACGTCGCTGGCGCGCAAGGTGGCGC
>CAXTTS010000216.1:0-5280 GCA_964247265.1 uncultured Sphingomonadaceae bacterium | reverse complement strand
TCGGCATCGAGCCGCTGGCGGAATATCTCGTGTCGGAAATCCAGGAGGTCTATCGTCTCCAGGGCGTGAAGATCAACGACAAGCATATCGAGACGATCGTCCGTCAGATGCTCCAGAAGGTCGAGATCACCGAGAGCGGGGACACCACCCTGCTCGTCGGCGAACAGCTCGATCGCGAGGAGATGGACGAGATGAACGCCAAGATGGTCGAGGAGAACCGGGCTCCCGCACAGGGCAAGCCGATCCTGCTCGGGATCACCAAGGCGTCGCTGCAGACCCGCAGCTTCATCTCGGCCGCGTCGTTCCAGGAGACCACCCGCGTGCTCACCGAGGCTTCGGTGCAGGGCAAGGTGGATAACCTCAACGGCCTCAAGGAGAATGTGATCGTCGGCCGGCTCATCCCGGCGGGCACCGGCGCGGGCATGAACCGCCTGCGCGTCACCGCCACCAGCCGCGATGCGGCGCTGCGCGCTTCGCAGCGTTCGTTCGCGGCGGCGATCGCCGCGCCGGTCTCCGCCGAGGAGGAGCATGATGCCGAGCTGCGCCGTCCGGTCGAGGACGATACCGGCAACGATCCGCTGGGCGATGTCGTCGGCGAAACGCACGGCACCGATGCCGATGCGGGCGATTATCTGAACAGCTGATCCGCCTTGCGGTGACATGACAGCGCCGCCGGCCCCGCACAGGGCCGGCGGCGTTTCATTTTGGGGATGCTGCCATGAACAAGGGCTTCTTCGCGCTGCTGCTGCTCGCGGTGCTGCTGCTGCCGATGTATGCCGGCCTGCGCCGCATCCGCCGCCTGCCGCCGAAACCCGATACGCCGCCGGAAGGCCCGGACGGGCGCGACTAGTCGGCGCTGAGTTCCGATCCGAGCTTCAGCGCCTTGCCGCCATCCTCCTGCTCGACCAGATAGGCCGGATCGTCCTTCGATCCGTTGCGCACGATCTTCGATCCCTTGATCGTGCGCTGCACCTTGCGATCGAACCGCTCGGCCACCTTGCCCTCGGCCTTGATGCCGGACCATTGCCACGACACCGCCTGGCCCACCTTGAAGCTGTTCGCCATCATCCGTCCTCCCATAGAGGCGAACAGAACCCGTGGCCTGTGGCGGCGTTCCAAGTGGCGCTTTGGTGAAGGCGCGTCTAGAGAGCGCGCGATGGACGTTACCGAGCTTCGCGTTGCCCTGTTCACGGGCAATTACAATTATGTTCGGGATGGTGCCAACCAGGCGCTGAACCGGCTGGTCGGCTATCTGCTGCGCCAGGGTGCCGCCGTCCGCATCTATTCGCCGCGCACCGATACGCCGGCCTTCGCCTCGGTCGGCAAGGTCGTCGGCGTGCCGGCGATCCCGCTGCCCGGTCGTGGCGAATATCGCGCGCCGATCTGGCTGCCGCCGCGGGTGAAGCGCGACATCGCCGCCTTCGATCCCACGATCTTCCACGTCGCCAGTCCGGAGATACTCGGCCACCGCGCGATCTCGCTCGCCCGCCGTCGCGGCCGGCCGGTCGTGGCGTCGGTGCATACCCGCTTCGAGACCTATCCGCGCTATTACGGCCTCGCCTTTCTGGAGCCGGTGGTCACAGCCGCGCTGCGCCGCTTCTACCGACGCTGCGATGCCATCGTCGCGCCGTCCGAATCGATGGCGCAGCTGCTGCGCGAACAGCGGATGAGCTTCGATGTCGGCATCTGGACCCGCGGCGTCGACGAGGAGATCTTCAACCCTGATCGCCGCAGCATGGTCTGGCGCCGCAGCATCGGCATCGCCGACGAGGAGGTCGTCATCGGCTTCGTCGGCCGGCTGGTGATGGAAAAGGGGCTGGACGTCTTTTCGGACGGCGTCGATCAGCTCGCCCGGCGCGGCGTGCGCCACCGCGTGCTGATCGTCGGCGAGGGGCCGGCGCGCGGCTGGCTGGAGCGGCGCCTGCCCCATGCGGTGTTCGCCGGCTTCCAGAAGGGCGAGGATCTCGGCCGCGCCACCGCCTCGATCGACATGCTGTTCAACCCCTCCGTCACCGAGACGTTCGGCAACGTCACGCTGGAGGCGATGGCGGTGGGGGTCCCCGTGGTCGCCGCGCGCGCCACCGGCAGCCAGAGCCTGGTGATCGACGGCGTGACCGGGCGGCTGATCCGGCCCGGCGGCGTCGCGGCCTTCGCCGATGCGCTGCAAATCTATTGCGAGGATGGTAACGCCCGCCGCGCCGCCGGCGAGGCCGGGCGCATCGCCAGCGCGCGCTATGGCTGGGATCGGGTCAACCAGGAGCTGGTCGATACCTATCTCCGCATCGCCCGCCAGCGCGCGCTGGGCGGCCATGCCCCGCGCATGGGGCCGAACCCGTAAATCAACGCCTCACGCCGTCACGGTCCAGTCGAACGGCAGCGGCGCCTCGCGGAAGGCGAAGCGGTCGAGGTGGTTGGCCACCACCTCCTTCGCCCGTTCCGCCATGTCCTCGTCGGCGAGCGTGATCCGCACGTCCAGCGTCGCCGCCGTCGCCAGCATCGCCAGCTCGCCGAACGGCAGGGTCACGCTGCCCTGCTCGGGGGTGAAATCGACGGCGAACTTGTGGCTCCAATGCTTGCAGAGCTGCTGGAGGTAGCGGCTGCCGCTCATCGTCGGCACGGTCGCGGTCAGCGTCGTCATTGCGCGGCACCTCCGCTCAGCCGCTCGATCTTGCGCGCCGCTTCGTCGAGGATCTCCGCCACGTCGTGCAGCGTCCCGGTCTCCACGCCCTCCTCGCCCAGCCGCTGGTGCAGCACGGTCCGCAGGTTCATCATCGCGCGCCGCACCGGGCCGCCATCCGTCTTGCGCGCGACGGTGCCGAGCTGGTCGAGCCGGGCGAGCAGCGCCTCCGCCTCGTCCTGCCGCTCGGCCAGATGCGCGCTGCCGTCTTCGGTGATCGCGAAGGCTTTGCGCGCGCCCTCGGCCTTCACCTCGTCGATATGGCCCATGTCCTGCAACATGGTGATGGTCGGATAGATCACGCCCGGGCTTGGCGCATAGGCGCCGCCGGTGCGCGCCTCGATCGCGCGGATCAGGTCGTAGCCGTGGCGCGGCTGGTCCGCGATCAGGCGCAGCAGCACGAGCCGCAGCTCGCCCGAATCGAACACACGCCGCCGCCCGCCGCCGCGCGGCCCGTCCGGCCCGCCGCCGCGAAAGCCACGCCGCCCGAAAAAGCCTTCGCCGCCGCCCTCGCCGTCGCGGGGGCCACAGCGGCGCTGATGATGATGATGATGATGATGATGATGCGAAAAACGCATGGTCGTTCTGTCTTTCTGATGTTTGAATATGTCTGCGATATATCTTTGATATTCAGAACTGCAAGAGCCGATCGATCCGGCCCTGACGATTTTTCTCACGCACCCCTATATCCGGCGCATGGCCGATCTCTTCGCTCCCGCCCCGTCCGAAGTCGCAACCATCGCGGAAGCCGCGCCGCTCGCCGATCGCCTGCGCCCGCGCACGCTCGGTGAGGTGATCGGCCAGGATCATCTCACCGGCCCCGCCGGCGCGATCGGGCGGATGGTGGCGGCGGGCCGGCTCTCCTCGATGATTTTGTGGGGGCCGCCCGGCACCGGCAAGACGACGATCGCCCGCCTGCTCGCCGATGCCGTCGGCCTGCGCTACGCCGCCATCTCGGCGGTGTTCTCGGGCGTCGCCGATCTCAAGAAGATGTTCGCTGAGGCGCGCGACCATGCCCGGCTCGGCCAACGCACTTTGCTGTTCGTCGACGAGATCCACCGCTTCAATCGCGCCCAGCAGGATGGCTTCCTGCCCTATGTCGAGGATGGCACCGTTATCCTCGTCGGCGCGACGACCGAAAACCCCTCGTTCGAACTCAACGCCGCCCTGCTCAGCCGCGCGCAGGTGCTGATCCTCAGCCGGCTCGACGCGGCTGCGCTCGATACCCTGCTCGCCCGCGCCGAGGCGGCGGAGAATCGCCCGCTGCCGCTGGAGCCCGCCGCGCGCGAGGCGCTGGTCGCGTCGGCCGATGGCGACGGCCGCTTCCTGCTCAACCAGGCGGAGACGCTGTTCTCGATCGAGCTGCCCGCCCCGCTCGATCCCGCCGGGCTGGCGGCGTTGCTCCACCGCCGCGTCGCGGTGTACGACAAGGATCGCGAGGGGCATTACAACCTGATCTCCGCGCTCCACAAATCGCTGCGCGGCTCCGATCCGCAGGCGGCCTTATATTATATGGCGCGGATGCTGGTCGCGGGCGAACAGCCGCTCTACGTGCTGCGCCGGCTGGTGCGTTTCGCCTCGGAGGATATCGGCCTCGCCGATCCGCAGGCGCTGGTGCAATGCCTCGCCGCCAAGGACGCCTATGATTTCCTCGGCTCGCCCGAAGGCGAACTGGCGATCGTGCAGGCCTGCCTCTATCTCGCCACCGCGCCCAAATCGAACGCCGCCTACAAGGCGCAGAAGGCCGCGTGGAAGACGGCGAAGGATACCGGCTCGCTGATGCCGCCGCCCGCCATCCTCAACGCGCATACCAAGCTGATGAAGGATATCGGCTACGGTAGCGGCTATGCCTACGATCACGATGCGCCCGATGCCTTTTCCGGCAATGATTACTGGCCGGAGGAGATGGCGCCGCAAACCTTCTACACCCCCGCCCCGCGCGGTTTCGAGGCGAAGATCGCCGAGCGGCTGGCTTATTGGGATGGTCTCCGGGCGGAACGGCGCGGCGCGGCTTAGTCCCTCGCCGCCGGGCGATGTGCTGCTATACCGGCTGCCATGATCGCACGCTTTCTCTCCGCTCTGGCCCTGCTGTGGGCGGTCGCCGCCGCCCCCGCTTCTGCCCAGGCCGCACCGCACATCACCCACAGCCTCGTCGCGGAAAGCGCCACGCCGGCTCCCGGCCGCACCGCCACGATCGCGCTGGTGATGAAGCCGGCGAAGGGCTGGCACGGCTATTGGCAGAATCCCGGCGATTCCGGCGTGGCCACCAGCATCGAATGGCGGCTGCCGCCGGGGCTGAAGACCGGCCCGCTGCTTTATCCGGTGCCGCATCCGCTGCTGATCTCCGGCCTGATGAATTATGTGTATGAGGCGGATTACGCCCAGCTGATCGCGCTCGACGTACCCGCCGGCCTCGCCCCCGGCACGAAGCTGCCGTTGCGCGGCAAGGCTCGCTGGCTCGCCTGCACGACCGAGATCTGCGTGCCCGAGCAGGCCGAGATCGCGCTGGACCTGACGGTCGGCAGCGGCACGCCCACCGCGACGGCGGCGTTCGACGGCTATCGCAAGGCCCTGCCCCGCCCGCTCGGCGCGCAGGCGCGCAC
>CAXTTS010000215.1:0-5336 GCA_964247265.1 uncultured Sphingomonadaceae bacterium | reverse complement strand
AGAACCGGAGCCGCCGCCCACATGTCCCTTCATCTCATCAACTATGTCAAAGAGCGGCGGAGCAAAGACCCTCCCAACCTACTGGTTGAGAGTTTTTGCTCCGGAGAACCAAGCGAACTCAGCGGCTTGAAGCCGGTGTCCGTCTCGATGACCTGCTTCTACGGGCCGAATCATCGGCTGGCAAGCGAAAAATAACGCTGGATGAGGTTTTCCGATCCGCCCGGTCGTGCCTAACGCTTCGTTAGCGGCTTCGGGTTACAAGGTCGCGAGGAGGGCCATACACCATGTCCAGATACTCGACCGTCACCGCCACGTCCGCGCTTATCCTCCTCACGGCCCTGTCGGCCTGCCAGAAGGCCCCAAACCACGATGCGCCGGATGAAGCCGCCCACGGCACAGCCGGCAACACGGCCGATCCGGCGCTGGCCGGCGCGCTCGGCAAGCGGATCGTGGTGGACCCTGCCAAGACCGGCAGGCGCCTCCCGGCGAACAACCCGTCCGCGACGGTGCAGCGTGGCGCTTCGGCAAGCCCGCCGGGTGCCAAATGCGATTTCCGCTACGACGCCGCCTGGGCTGGCAAGCTTCCGCCCGAACTCCCGGTCTATCCGGGCGGCCGGGTAGCCGAAGCCGCCGGCAGCGATGCGGTCGGGTGCCGCCGCCGGATCGTCAGCTTCACGAGTGCCGCACCCGCTGAAACGGTGATCGCTTATTATCGCGCCCATGTCACCAAAGCGGGCTATTCATACGAACGGCTGGCCGATCAGGGCAAGGCGGTGCTGGGCGGCACCAGGGGCGACGCCGCTTATTATGTCACGGTCACGCCGGCCGGAAGCGGCAGCGCGGTCGATCTCGTCGCCAATGGCGGCTGATCGGTGGCACGCAGGCGTGTCGCCAGCTGCCAGTGATCGGGCCACGTCGCGGCGATAGCCTGCATGGCGGCATCACGCGTCGCCGGATCGTCGAACAGCGCGAAACAGGTCGCTCCCGACCCCGACATGCGGGCAAGCCGCACGCCGGACGCCGCGTTCAGCCGGGCGAGCAGCGCGGCGATAGCCGGCACCAGCCGCCGCGCCGCCGGCTCCAGATCGTTGCGCCCGGCAGCGGCGGCCCCCAGCGGATCGCCTGGCGAGAGCGCACCGAGATCCTGCCCGTCCCACGCGGCGAAGACACTGGCGGTAGAGAGCGCGACGCCCGGATTGACCAGCAGCAGCGGCAGGCGGCCGATCGCGGCGGCATCGATCGGTACCAGCCTGTCCCCCCGCGCCTCCCCGCGCACCGCGATCGAGGCGAGGCAGGCGGGCACGTCCGCCCCCAGATCGCGCGCGATCCTGTCCACGCGCGCATCCTCGACAGGCAGGCGCCACAAGCGCGCGAGCAGGCGCAGCGTCGCCGCCGCGTCGGCCGATCCGCCGCCGATGCCGGACGCGACCGGCAGGCGCTTCTCCAGCCGCAGCGCCGCGCCCGCCGTCACTCCGAACGCGGCGCGCAATGCCGCCGCCGCACGCAGCACCAGATTGTCGGCCGGATCGTCACCCGACAGCGCCCCGGCAAACGGCCCGCACACCTCCAGCGAAAGCGCGTCGGCGGCGGTCGCGCTTAGCCGATCGCCATCCTCGGCAAAGGCGAACAGCGTTTCCAGCGCATGATAGCCGTCCACCCGCTTGTGCCTGACATGCAGCGCGAGGTTGATCTTGGCGTGGGCCGTCTCTTTCAGCACGGCGGCGTCATCGCGCATCAGGGCGCCGCCACCGCCGGCGACCATCCGGTGTCGATCTTCGCGCGGATGCGCGGCGCGTCCTTCTCCTCGGCGAACACCAAAGCCGCGCGCCAGGCGTAGCGCGCCTCCAGCCGGCGGCCGATCGTCCAATAGGCATCGCCCAGATGCTCGTTGATCGTCGGTTCGGAGGGCTCGTTGGTCACCGCCGCCTCCAGCGTGGCGATCGCCCTGGGCACGTCGCCGCGCAGATAATAGGTCCAGCCGAGCGAATCGGTGATCGCCGCATCGTCGGGGCGCAGCCGGCTCGCCTGCTCGATCAGCTTCTCGGCCACCGGCAGGTTGATCCGCCTTTCGAGCTGCGCATAGCCAAGATAGTTGAGCGCGGATGCCTGATCCGGCGCGATCCGCACCGCCTCCTCCAGCAGGGCCCTGGCCTGCGGCCATTGCCCCGCCCGGTCGAGCGCGCCGCCGCGCTGGAGCAGCAGCGACCAGCGCCCCGCGCGATCGCCCGCCGCATCGCTGATCGCCAGCGCGCGGCCGAAGGCGTCGGCCGCCTCGGCGTGATGGTTGAGCTCGGTCTGGATCTGGCCGACGCGCACCCAGTCGTCGGCCGTCGCGCCGGGCGCCCTGGCCGTGGCGGCCGCCTCGGCGAGTGCCTTCTCGGTCTCGCCGCGCCGGATCAGCAGCTGCACGCGGGCGAAGCGGGCCGCGTCGGCAAAGGGATCGTCGGGCTTCACCTCGGCCACGGCGGCCAGCGCCGCATCATATTGCTCCGCCGCGCTCAATATCTCGCTCGTCACCAGCCAGGTCTCGGCATTGGCGGGCGCAAGGAAGGTGGAGAGCCGCGCCAGCGTGAGCGACACCGGCGTCACCCGCTCGCGATTGATGTCGATCGCGGTGCGCGCCAGCAGCTCGGCGATACCGCCCGCCGCATCGTCCACCCCGCCGGGCAAGGTGCGGCCATCGCTCACCATCCGGCGCGCCGCCGCCAGGGTGGCGTCATTACCGCTGAGCAGCGCCAGCGCACCCGCTTTGTCGCCTTTCCGCGCCACGATCGCCGCGGCGGCCAGGCGGAGGCGCAGCGCCCGCCCGCCCACGCCACCGGCCTGCGTCTGGATCGCGGCAACGCCCTCGGCGGTGCGGCCCATCGCCAGCGCCAGCAGCGCGCGATGTTCGCCGGCATAAGCGATCGCTATCGCCCCGCCGGCGCGCGCCGCGTCCAGCGCCGCCATCGGGTCGCCCTGCCGGCTGCCAAAGGCGATCCAGCCGCGAAACACCGGCACGGCAAAGGCAAACACGCCCTCCGCCTCGATCCGGTCGGTGGCGGCGGTGGCGGCCTTCCAGTCGGATGCCAGCACCGCATTGGCGAGCAGCAGCAGCCGGCCGTCGGCGGGCAGCATCTTGCGCGCGTCCAGCATCTGCGCGGTGCGCGTGGCGAGCGGGCGATCCCCGGCCGCGATCGCCTGACGGAAGGTGCGGAGCGCCAGCACCGTATCGTCAGGCGATTCCGCCAGCACGGCGGCATAGCCGCGCGCCGCCACCTCGGTGCGCCCGGCCGCATCGGCAGCCCGCGCGCGCATGTAGCGCGAGAAAGGCGATCCGGTCTCGCCACGCACCGCCGCGCCGCCGCTCGTGGCCAGGAACATCGCCGCGATCACACCAATGGCACAGGCCCGCATCGTCACACACTCCGGTCTTCGCGCGTGACGATAAGCGGGCGGCCGCACGCCTGCCAGCTACATGTTCGGATAATTCGGTCCGCCGCCGCCCTCCGGCACCACCCAGTTGATGTTCTGGGTGGGATCCTTGATGTCGCACGTCTTGCAGTGGACGCAATTCTGCGCGTTGATCTGGAGCCTGGGTTCGTTCGTCTCCTGCCCCACGATCTCGTACACGCCGGCCGGGCAATAGCGTGATTCCGGGCTGTCATAGAGCTTGAGGTTCACGTCGATCGGCACCGACGCATCCTTGAGCGTCAGGTGGATCGGCTGATCCTCCTCGTGGTTGGTGTTCGACAGGAACACGGACGAAAGCCGGTCGAAGCTGATGACGCCGTCGGGCTTCGGATAGCGGATCGGCTTCACCATGTCCTTGCGGTACAGCTGCTCGCTGTCGCGATGGTGGTGGAAGGTATAAGGCAGGCCGATCTTCAGCGTGCGCATCCACATGTCGGCGCCGGCCCACAGGGTGCCCACCGTCGGGCCGAACTTGGCGAGCGCCGGCTCGGCATTGCGCACCAGCTTCAGCTCCGTCGCGATCCAGCTGGCGTGCAGCGTCTCGGAATAGCTGGTCAGCTCGTCGCCGGCACGGCCGCCCGTCACCGCCGCATAGGCCGCCTCCGCCGCCAGCATGCCCGATTTCATCGCGGTGTGGCTGCCCTTGATCCGCGGCACGTTGACGAACCCGGCCGAGCAGCCGATCAGCGCCCCGCCGGGGAAGGTCAGCTTCGGCACCGACTGCCAGCCGCCCTCGTTGATCGCCCGCGCGCCGTAGCTGATCCGCCGGCCGCCCTCTAGGATCGCGCGAATCTCCGGATGCTGCTTCCACCGCTGGAACTCCTCGAACGGCGAAAGGTGCGGGTTCTTGTAGCCCAGCCCCACGACGAAGCCCAACGCCACCTGGTTGTTCGCCTGATGGTAGAGGAAGCCGCCGCCCACCGCATCGTCCAGCGGCCAGCCCTGCGTGTGGATCACCCGCCCCGGCACATGCTTGTCCGCCGGAATGTCCCACAATTCCTTGATGCCGATCGCATAGACCTGCGGCTCGCAATCCGCCTCCAGGTCGAAGATGCGCTTGGCCTCCTTGGTCAAATGCCCGCGCACCCCTTCGGCGAAAAAGGTGTATTTGGCGTGCAGCTCCATGCCGGGCTGATAATCGGGCTTGTGCGTGCCATCGCGCGCCACGCCCATGTCGCCGGTCGCCACGCCCTTCACCACGCCCGCTTCGTCGAACAGGATCTCGGCGGCGGCGAAGCCGGGGAAGATCTCCACGCCCAGTGCCTCGGCCTGTCCGCCCAGCCAGCGGCACAGATTGCCGAGCGAGCCGGTATAGGTGCCGTGATTGTTCATGAAGCGCGGCATCATGATGTGCGGCAGCGGATACTTCCTGGTGTCGCTCAGCACCCAGTGGTGGTTCTCCACCACCGGCACGGTCAGCGGGCAATCCTGCTCGCGCCAGTCCGGGATCAGCTCGTCCAGCGCGCGCGGATCGATCACCGCGCCGGACAGGATATGCGCGCCGACCTCCGAGCCCTTTTCCAGCACGCAGACCGAGATTTCGCCGTCATTCGCAGCGGCCAGCTGCTTCAGCCGGATCGCCGCGGACAGTCCGGCAGGGCCAGCGCCGACGATGACGACGTCATACTCCATCGATTCGCGCGTGGTCGTCATGCCGATAAGTTCCTCTCGATTCTCATGCGGGCCAACCGGTCGTCGCACCCAAATACCAGTCCGCCACATCGCCGATGTATGGCGATTGACCCTCGCGTCAACATCGCAGTCTAACGTATTGCGTGGGGCCGGGGAATATCACGAACGAGATGCTGAGCGCGCTCGACTGGTGGCAGCTTGCCGGCGTCGATACGCTTGTCGACGATGAGCCGCGCAACTGGCTCGCCCGC
>CAXTTS010000214.1:0-5347 GCA_964247265.1 uncultured Sphingomonadaceae bacterium | reverse complement strand
GGCAGCGCAGGCGGGGCGGCCGGCGCGGGATCGGGCATCGTCAGCGAGGCAAGCAACGCATCAAACGGCCCCGGCGCGGCGTCCGCCAGAGGCTGGTCGAGCGCCGTCAATATGGTCGAAGGCACGATCGTGGGGGCGGCGGTGGCGGCGGCGATCATGCGACCGGCTCCGTGCCCGGCTTGCGCCGGTGCGGCGTGGCGGTACGGCGCTCGCGCCAGTCGGCATAGGCCGCCCGCGCCTGCTCGCCCAGTTTCTCGGCGCTTTCCTGCCGCACCCGTGCCTCCAGCCGCAGCCCGCTTAGCCGCTCGGCCGAGGCTTTCGCGCTGACGATCGCGTCGTTCATGCCGTGGCGTGCCGCCTCCAGCCGCATCGAAAGCTCACCCGCGTTCGACAAAGCGGAGGCGAACACCGGGCCGGGTTCCGGCGTCAGGCTGCCGCGCAGGCTCACCAGCCGCGCGGCGTTGCTTTCCAGCGTCGCCACGCGCGTCTCCGCCTGCGCCGCCGCGGCCGAGGCCTGGAGATGCTGGACGTTGCGGACCCGGACGAGTCGCGCGCGGCGCTTGAGCAATTGTTTCATCGTCCGAAACCTTGCGCCAACATGGTTGAGGAATCATGGAAGGCAACGCGTTCCTTTTGCCCCTGCTTGATGAATTCCAGCACTTCGGCGTGGCGGCGGATCGCTTCGTCGATCACCGGATCGCTGCCCTCGCGATAGGCGCCCATCAGGATCAGGTCGCGATTCTCCTCATAGACGGACCACAGCTTGCGCAGGTTGGCGGCGGCGGCGAGGTGATCGGGCGCGACGATGTCGCTCATCACCCGGCTCAGCGATTTGCCCACGTCGATCGCCGGAAACACGCCCTGCTCCGCCAGCGATCGGGACAGGATGATGTGCCCGTCGACGATCGCCCGCGCGGTATCGACGATCGGATCGTCGGTGTCGTCGCCATCGGCCAAGACGGTGTAGAGCGCGGTGATCGATCCGCCGGTGCGCCCATCCGCCCCCGCCCGCTCGCACAGGCGCGGGATCAGGCCGAGCGCGGAGGGCGGATAGCCCTTCATCGTCGGCGGCTCGCCCAGCGACAGGCCGATTTCGCGCTGGGCATGGGCGACGCGGGTCAGGCTGTCGATCAGCAGCAGCACGCGCAGCCCCGCCTCGCGGAAATATTCGGCCACGGCGGTGGCGCGCATCGCCGCGCGCAGGCGCAGCACCGGCGGATGATCGGCCGGCACCGCCACCACCACGCTTTTCGCGCGCACCGGCCCGTTCAGCTTGGTGGCGAGGAAGTCCGTGACCTCGCGGCTCCGCTCGCCGACCAGCCCGACGACGATCACGTCGGCCTCGGCGCCGGCGATCATCTGCCCCATCAGCACCGATTTGCCGACGCCCGATCCGGCGCAGATCGCGATCCGCTGGCCCACGCCCGCCGTCAGCAGCGCATTCACCGCGCGCACGCCCATGTCGAACGGCGCGGTCACGCGCCCCCGATCGAGCGGATTACTCATGCGCCCGGCGAGCGGCCAGCGATGCCCGGCGGTGATCGGCCCCAACCCGTCGAGCGGGTGGCCCAGCGCATCCATCACCCGGCCGAGCAGCTCCGGCCCGACCGCGACGGAGCCGCCAGCACCGTCCGGTTCCACCCGAGCACCGGCGGTGTGCGGGGCATCGTGGTCCAGCGCCATCAGCAGCGTGCGATCGCCGCGAAACCCCACCACCTCGGCGCGCGCCGCCTTGCCTTCCGCGTCGATCACGCGGGCGGCGCTGCCGATCGGCTGGTTGAAGCCGGTCGCCTCCAGCATCAGCCCGTCGAACGCCACGAGCTTGCCGATCCGGCGCGGCCCCTGCGCCGCGATGTCGATGCCGTTCAGCATCGCGGCGGCGCGCTTCGTCATCCCGCTCATCGCGGCACGCCGAGCCGATCGAGCGCGGCGCGCAGCTTTTCGAGGCCCACGTCCGGCCCGTCCTCGATCCAGCCGCCGCTGCTCTCCAGCAGCACGGTGCCCTGCGCGAGCGTCGAGTCGGCCACCATGTCGACCGGGATGGCGGCGTTGCCCAGGCGGCGATGATCGTCGGGGTGCAGCCGCATCCGGCTCGGCGCGGTCTCGTCGGCGATCAGCGCGGCGGCGGCGTGGGCGCGATCGGCCAGCAGGGTGCCGTCTATCGAGACTTCGCCGACGATCTGCCGCACCAGCCGATCGACCGTCTCGGCCAGCAATTCGCCGAGCGCCACCGGCTCCTCCGGCTGCAACACGCCCAGCGCCTCGACGAGGCGGATGATCTCGTCGCGCTCGCCAGCCATCTCCAGCGCGGCGGTGCGATGCCCCTCCTCGAAGCCCATCGCAAAGGCCTCCGCCTCGATCTGCGCGGGATCGATCACCGCCGCCGCCGGTATCGCCTCGGCCACGGGCGCTTCGGCCTCGACCTCGTCACGCGCAAAGCCGATCGACCAAGGCGTGAACGGCGCTACCTCGGCCCGGTGGGAAAAGGCGCAGATGCGCGCGGCGGCGGCGGCGCTGGCGTGGTTCCACAGGTCAGACATAATCGTCGCCCTTGCCGCCCAGCATGATCGTGCCGGCATCGGCCAGCCGGCGTGCCACGGCCAGCATCTCCTTCTGCGCGTCCTGCACCTCGGCCAGCCGCATCGGCCCGCGCGCGGCGATATCGTCCTGGATCGACTGCGCGGCGCGGCTGGACATGCAGCCGAGCATCCGGTTGCGCAGCTTCTCCTCCGCCCCCTTCAGCGCCACGACGAGGATGTCGTTGTCCACGGTCCGCAGCAACATGCCGAGGCCCTTCTCGTCGAGATCGTTGAGGTTGTCGAAGACGAACATCTCGTCCTCGATCGTGCGGGCCAGCGTCTTGTCGATCTTGTTCAGCGACTTGATGATCCGCAACTCGGCCGTCTGGCGCGTGCTGTTGACGATTTTGGCGGCCTCGCTCGCGCCGCCTCGGCTGCTGGTGGAGCCGCTGGAGGCGCGCGTCACCTGCCGCAGCAGCACCCGCTCCAGATCCTCCAGCGCCTCGGACGTGACGGGGCCGAGCGTCGCGACGCGGTAGATGATGTCGGCCTGCGCATCCTCGTCGAGCAATTGCAGCACGTCGGCGGCGATCGGCGGATCGAGATGGGCGAGCACCAGCGCCGCGATTTGCGGATGCTCGTGCTCGATCAGGCTGGCGATGGTGCGCGGGTCCATCCACTTCAGCGCATCGAGGGCGGCGGTGCGCGTCGGCGGGGTGATCCGCGCGAGCACGTTGTCCGCCCGGTCCGCGCCCAACGCGCGCGACATCATGCCGCGAATGTGGGCGTCGGCGCCAAAGCCGATCGTGGTGCGCGCCTTGGCCCGATCGACGAACAGGTCGAGCACGCCGTTCACCTGCGCCTCGCTCACGTCGGCCACGCCGAACATCGCGCCGCCCAATTGCTGCACCTCCTCGGGATCGAGCCGGCTCAGCACGTCGGCGGCCTCCTCCTCGGCCAGCAGCATCAGCAGGATCGCCGCCGCCTCGCGGCCGCCGGGCACCGCGCCTGCCGGCGCTTCGGTGTCGGCCATCAGGCGTCTCCCTGCGCGGCGTCGGCGCGGATCAGGTCACGCACCACCAAGGCGGCGCGGGCCGGATCCTGCCGCACGAAATTGCGGATCAGCTCGGCGCGGGCGGTGTAGCCGGGCGCCGCCTCGATCATCTCCAGCGTCACCGCGCCGCCTTCGCGCGCCTGATCGGTGATCGCGCCGGCCATCTGCTTGCCCATCGCCGCGCGGGCACCGGCGGCGGCCTCGACCCTGGCGGCGGCGGCGGCGGCGCGGCGCTTCATCAGCGGGCGGCCGATGCCGAACACCAGCAGGGCGGCGATCAGCAAGGCGGAAAGGTTGCGCGCGAGCAGGCTCACCCACGGCGCATCCCACCACTTGCCCGCATCCGCCGGCGCGACATCGGCGAACTTGCGCGCGCTGATCGCGACAACGTCGCCACGTGCCTGATCGAAGCCGACCGCACCCTTGATGAGAGCATCCAGCTGCGCCAGCTCGGCCGGCGTGCGCTTGCCCTTGGCAGGATCCTTCAGCGCCACCGCGACCGACAGGCGGCGCACCGTGCCGACCGGGTTGCGCGTGACGGAGACTTCGCGGCCCAGCTCGAACGTGCGGTTATACTGTTCGGTCGTCTTGGCAGCCTCGCCGCTCGCAGTGGCGGGGGCGCCGGGCGTTTGCGGGGTAACCGTGCCGTTGGGAGCGGCGGCCACCTGCGCGGCCGGCGGCGCCTGGTTGGAGAGCGCGCCGGGGATACCGCCCACCGCGCCGGGGCCGTCCGGGCCGCCATTCTTCGTCCAGCCGCCGGTTTCCGCACGCACGGCGGCGGCATCCTTCGGATAGCTTTCGCGCGTCGCCTGCACCTCGGCGAAATCGAGATCGGCATGCACCTCGGCGGTGAAATTGCCCTCGCCCAGCAGCGGGGTCAGCAGCTTCTGCAACCCCTCCTGATAGCGCGCCTCCATCTTCGCCTGGATCGCGATCTGCCGCTCGGAGGCGTCGCTCGCCGGATCGCCGCTGTCGCGCGACAGCAGCCGCCCGGTTTGGTCGACCACCGAGACCGCATCGGGCGAAAGGCCCGGCACCGACGACGCCACCTGCGCGTCGCTCAGCGTGCGGCCGCTCATCAGGGTTAGCATGATCGAGGCGGCGGGCTGCGACCGATCGCGCAGGAACACGCTCGGCTGCTCCATCGCCAGATGGACGCGCGCCTTCTGCACCGCGTCGATCTGCTCGATCGTGCGGGCAAGATCCATCTCCCGCGCGCCGCGCAGCCGCTCGCCCTCCACCGCGCGGCTCGCGCCGAGCGGCAGGGACGAGATCATCGTGTCGCCGTCGGGCGCGGCCTTGGGCAGTCCAGCCTGTGCCAGCAGCATCTTGGCCTTGTAGAAGTCCGCATCGGAAACGGTCAGCGTGCCGCTCTCGCGGTCGATCGCATATTTGATCCCGGCGGTGCCGAGCGAGTCCGCCACGGCTGCCTTGTCCGCATCGGCCAGGCCGCGGAACAGGTCGCGCTGCGGCGGCTGGCTGAACAGGAACCAGGCGAGCGCGGCGATGCCGAGCAGCGCGATCAGCCCAACCATCGGCAGGCTTTTCGCCACCGCCGGCTGGGCGGCGAACGCCTTGACGCGCGACAGGATGGCGCCGGCGCCGTTGCCGGCGATCGGGCTGGGGATCAACGCGCGGCCCGGGGCGGCAGCGTCGGCGGTGGCGATCAGATCCGCCATCTTAAACCGGCATGCTCATGATATCCTTGTACGCGGACAACAGCTTGTTCCTGACCTGGAGCGTCGCCTGGAAGCCGACCGAGGCCTGCTCGCGC
>CAXTTS010000213.1:4919-5354 GCA_964247265.1 uncultured Sphingomonadaceae bacterium | reverse complement strand
GAGTTCATCCGGCGAATTGCCTCATTGCGAAACGCATGGCGACTTTACCTAACACGCCCAAAATCGTCAGATCAAAAGCCGATAAAGCCGGACGATAAGCAGGGTAATTTTGACTTGGATTAAGCCGCCCGCCCCAACACCCTAGCCCGCCGCCGCTGCACCGAACTCCCCAGCCCGATCGCCTCGCGATATTTCGCCACCGTGCGCCGCGCGATGTCGAAGCCCTTGGCGTTCAGCAGCTCCACCAGCTTGTCGTCGGAGAGGATCGCGTCGCCCTCGGCCGCGATCAGCGCCTTGATGTGGCTTTTCACCGCTTCGGCCGATGCCGCCTCGCCGCCGTCCGCGCTCTGGATGCCGCTGGTGAAGAAGTATTTCAGCTCGTGGAAACCCCGCTCGCACGACAGATATTTGTTCGAGGTGACGCGGCTCACCGTC
>CAXTTS010000213.1:0-4909 GCA_964247265.1 uncultured Sphingomonadaceae bacterium | reverse complement strand
TCGCGGTACTTCGCTACGGTGCGCCGCGCGATGTCGAAGCCCTTGTCGCGCAGCAGCTCGACCAGCTTGTCGTCGGACAGGATGTCGCCCCCGCTTTCCGCTGCGATCAGCCGCGCGATGTGGCTCTTCACCGCCTGCGCCGACACCGCCTCGCCACCGTCCGCCGACTGGATCGCGCTGGTGAAGAAGTATTTGAGCTCGAACTGCCCGCGCGCGCAGCTGAGATATTTGTTCGAGGTGACGCGGCTCACCGTCGATTCGTGCATGCCGATCGCGTCCGCCACCGTGCGCAGGGTCAGCGGCTTCAGCTGCGCCACGCCGTGCAGGAAGAATCCCTCCTGCTGGCGGACGATCTCGGTCGCCACCTTCATGATCGTGCGGGCGCGCTGGTCCAGCGCCTTCACCAGCCAGTTGGCGCTGGTCAGGCATTCGGAAAGCCACGCCTTGCTCTCCCTGGTCTGCGCGCCGGCCGCCAGCTCGGCATGGTAGCTGCGGTTCACCAGCAGGCGGGGCAGGGTGGCGCCGTTCAGCTCGATCGCCCAGCCGGTGCGGGTGCGCGCGACGAACAGGTCGGGCGTCACCGCCTGCACCCGCGCCGAGCCGAAGCGCAGGCCCGGCTTCGGATCATAATGGCGCAGCTCGCGGATCATGTCGGCCATGTCCTCCTCGTCCACCCCGCACAGGCGGCGCAGCTGGGGCAAAGCGCCGCGCGCCAGCAGATCGAGGTTCGCCAGCAGCCGCGCCATCGCCGGGTCGCAGCGATCGGCCTCGCGCGCCTGCAAGGTCAGGCACTCGGCCAGCCCGCGCGCGCCCACGCCGGTGGGATCGAACGTCTGCACCACGCTGAGCACCCGCTCCACCTGCGCCACCGCCACGCGCAGCCGCTGCGCCACGTCCATGCAGTCGCCGGCGAAATAGCCCGCCTCGTCGATCTGGTCGATCAGCTGGTGGGCGATGGCGAGGTCGCTGCCGGACAGCACCGCGCCCGCCTGCGCGATCAGATGGTCGTGCAGCGAAAGCTCGCTCGCCAGCATCGCCTCGAAGCCGGCGCCTTCCTCGAACGATCCGCCGCCACCGGCCCCGTCCAGCCGCAGCCCGCCGTCCAGCCCCGGCCCGTCGCGATCGGCGATGCTGTCGCCGATGCTGTCGGTCGGGCCGTCATGGTGAAAGGTCTCGGCGGCATAATCCACGTCGAGCGGCGCATCGGCCACCGCGTCGCCGCTGGCGATCAGCTGGTCCGCGGTGGGCGGTTCGCCGGGCTCGCCGTCCGCGTTGCCATAGGCATCGCCCGCATCGCCACGCTCGTCCGGCAGCGGGCCGCCTTCGTCCGCGCCGCCCGTCTCCAGCAGCGGGTTGCGTTCCAGCTCCTCGGCGATGAAGCCTTCGATCTCCAGGTTGCTCAGCGCCAGCAGCTTGATCGCCTGCTGCAGCTGCGGCGTCATCACCAGCGATTGCGACTGGCGGAGGTCGAGGCGCGGGCCGATCGCCATCGTGGCTACCGGGCGCTACCCACGCGGCGTCACAGCGCGAAGCCCTCGCCCAGATACAGCCGGCGCACCTTCTCGTCGGCGACCAGCGCCTCCGGGCTGCCGGCGAACAGCACCCGGCCATCGTAGATGATGCAGGCGCGGTCGACGATATCCAGCGTCTCACGCACATTATGGTCGGTGATGAGCACGCCGATGTCGCGCTTCTTCAGCTGGCAGATCAGGTCGCGAATATCGCTGATCGAGATCGGATCGATGCCGGCGAACGGCTCGTCCAGCAGCATGATCGACGGGTCGGCCGCCAGCGCGCGGGCGATCTCGCATCGCCGCCGCTCGCCGCCGGACAAGGCCATCGCCGGCGCGTCGCGCAGATGATCGAGGTGGAACTCGCCGAGCAGCTGGTCGAGTCGCGCCTCGCGGGCCGATGCGTCGGGCTCCACCATCTCGATCACCGCCATGATGTTCCTGGCCACCGTCAGCCCGCGGAAGATCGATGTCTCCTGCGGCAGATAGCCCAGGCCCAGGATCGCGCGGCGGTACATGGGCAGCTTGGTGATGTCCTGCCCGTCCAGAAGGATGCGGCCGGCATCGGGCTTCACCAGCCCCATCACCGAATAGAAGCAGGTGGTCTTGCCCGCGCCGTTCGGCCCCAGCAGCCCCACCACCTCGCCCCGACCGACATCCAGCGACACGTCGGACAGCACCTGCCGCTTGTCATAGGATTTGGCGATCGACACGATCGACAGCCCGCGCGCCAGCCCGTCGACGAAGGCCGCGCGCTGCGGCGCCGGGGAATCGAGGAGGGTTGCGTCCGTCATGTCGGTCATGCTCGCTTGGCTGCAGTTAATCCCGCGTTACCGTCGTGCGATTGGCAGGGTTCGTGCATGGTTGGCCCATGTGCCTGCCCCAGCCGGGCCGGCGGGGCAAGTGACATCCGCCGCTGCACCCGCAGGGGGCGCCGGCGCCGCCTCAGTTCGACTTCTGCTGCACCGTGAAGCGCCCGGTCACGCGCCCGCCGCGGCCCTCGCTCACGCCGGCGCCGCCTACCGCGCTGCCGTCCACCGTCGCGCGGCCGGTGGTCAGGTCGATCACCAGCCGGCCGCCGCGCACATTGCTGTCGCCGCGCACCAGGTTGACGTTGCCCAGCATCGTGATGAGCTTCTTGTTGAGATCGTAGATCGCGAAATTGCCCGTCGCCCGCTCGGTCGGCGAGGTGACGATCACGTTGCCCGCCGCATCCAGCCGCTGGATCTGGGTGGTGTCGCCATCCTTGGCATAGGCCACCGTCAGGCGCGAGGATTGCAGCCGCAGGTCGGTCTGCTTGGCGTTCACGTTGCCGGAAAAGATCGCCCGGTCGGCGCGGTCCTGCACCTCGATCCGGTCGGCCTCCACGTCCACCGGCGCGTTGCTGTCATGCCCCTTCAGCGCGGACACCGCCTGCGCCGATGCCACGGACGAGGCCATCGCCGCAGCGCCCAGCAACAGGAAATATGGCAGCCCCCGCGTCATCGCCGCCCTCTGCCTTGCCGCTGGTCGATATGCAAGCGCGCGCGGCCCTGCAGCACCACCACCTTGGTCGTCAGGTCGGCGGTCATATGGTCGGCGCGGAAGGTGCCGAGCTGCATCTTCCCGTCCACCGCGCCGCCGCTCGCCACCGTGCGCGTCTTCAGGTCCACGCCCACGTCCCGCGTGTCGAGCCGATAACCGTCAGCCGTGGTGAGGCGCACCGCCCCGTCGATCAGCACGCGTTCGCCCGCCATATCGTAGCGGCCGGTCTTCGCCACGATCGACGCCGGCCCCTCCGGCAGCGCAATGCGCGCGGACAGATCGGACATCCGCACCACCGGATCGGCCGAACTCTGCTGCACGGCGGAGGCGGCGCGGATGGCGAAGGGCTGGCCCTTGCCGTCCTCGCCGCGATAGATCGCCTCGCTCACCCGCATCCGCTCGGTCGCCACGGCCACGCGGTCCTTGGACAGCACGAACGAGATGTCGCGGCCCACCGTCAGCGGCGCCAGCGCCAGCAGCAGCACCAGCGCCACAATGGCGACCGGCAGCACCAGCCGCAGCACGCGGATCAGCGCGTCATGGCCGCTGCCCGGCGCCGCCCAGGCCTGACGCATCCCGCGCGCCGCGATGGCGTCCTCAGCCAAGCGCCGGCCTGCCCGCCATTACGCTACGCCGGTTAGACAACCCCTCATACATGGGCGAATATATCGACCTCGGGCCAGCCGGCCAGATCCAGCTCGGCGCGGTGCGGCAGGAAATCGAAGCAGGCCTGCGCCAGCGCGGTCCGCCCCTCGCGCGCCAGCCGCACGTCCAGTTTCTCCTTCAGCCCGTGGAGGAAGCGCACGTCGGAGGCGGCATAATCCTTCTGCGCGTCGCTGAGTTCGGGCGCGCCCCAGTCGGAGGTCTGCTGCTGCTTCGAGATATCCTGCCCCAGCAGCTCGCGCACCAGCTCCTTCAGGCCGTGGCGGTCGGTATAGGTGCGGATCAGCCGCGACGCCGTCTTGGTGCAATAGACCGGGGCGGCAACCACGCCGATATAATGACGGATAGCGGCGATATCGAACCGCGCGAAATGATAGAGCTTCAGCCGCGCCGGATCGGCCAGCACCGCGCGCAGATTGGGCGCGGCATAGTCGCTGCCCGGCCCGAAGCGGACGAGATGCTCGTCGCTGCCGCCGTCGGAGATCTGAACGACGCACAGGCGATCGCGCGGGGTCAGCAGGCCCATCGTCTCGGTGTCGACCGCGACCGGCCCGGCGGCGAGGACGCCGGCTGGCAGATCCTCTTCATGGAAATATACGCTCATCCGCTCCGCATAGTCGGGCCGGGCGGTCCACTCAATGCGTGTTTCGGATGGATCGGCCACGATCGCGAAGGCCGAGTCGCGCCAAGGCGCCGCAAACCGCCGGGAAGTGGCCACGAAGGTCGCGCCGATACCACCCTCCCGGCGCAACTCAGGCTGCGTCGATCAGCCCGACCATACCGTGCCGGGTGGCCGGCAGAACTGCCGGCATGATCCGTTTGTGCAGCCGAACCGTCACAACTTGGCGAAAATCCACCGTTTACCGGCCATATGCCTCGCTTGACCGCTGCAGTGGCAGATGCGCCCCGCTAAGTTCAAGTTGCGGCTGGCACAGGTGCGTCCGCACCCCTTGCCTTATTGTAACCTGTACCGAAACCGCTCGCGACGGCCCCGATTTTGGGTTATGCGGACTGACCGGCGCGCTATGGTTTTGCGCCGGTGGTGGAGCGGCCTCGCCTGGTTGGCCCACCGAATGCGACGTGGGCGAAGCGGAAAGACTGATACGGCATGAGTTTCGATCGAGGACGGCGCGGGCAGCGCGGCGACAAGGGCAAGGGCTTCGGCGGCGACGATAGCTTCGGCGGCGGCGGCGGTTACGGAGGCGGTGGCT
>CAXTTS010000212.1:0-5420 GCA_964247265.1 uncultured Sphingomonadaceae bacterium | reverse complement strand
GGCTGGACGTGCGTTTGCCGGGCCTTGCCGCCCGATCGCCGGAACGCGCCGTGCTTTCCACCCGGCCGGTGCCGGCCGGGTGGCGTGCGCTGCCCGATCCGCACGCCATCGCGGACACCGATGCCTCGGCGGTGCTGGTGGAGGGCGGGGCGGGGGCCGCCGCCGCCTTCCTCGCCGCCGATCTGGTCGATCGCCTGCTGCTGTACCGCGCGCCGATCCTGATCGGCGCCGGGCGGCCGGCGCTGGGTGACATCGGCCTCGCCGCTTTGCCCGCCGCGCATGGCCGCTGGGCGGCGATCGACGCGCGGACGCTTGGCAGCGACCGTCTCGAAGTCTACGAGCGCCGGCGAAGCTGAAGGCGAAGCACCGCATGTTCACCGGGATCATCACCGATATCGGCACGATCGAGGCCATCGAGCCGCGCGGCGACATGCGCGTGCGGATCGCGAGCGGCTATGACATGGCGACGGTGGATCTCGGCGCGTCGATCGCCTGCTCGGGTGTCTGCCTGACGGTGGTGGACAAGGGGGTGGACAAGGGATCGGGCTGGTTCGCCGTCGATGTCTCGGGCGAAACCCTGTCGCGCACCGCCGCCTTGTGGCAGGCGGGCGCCCGGCTGAACCTGGAGCGCGCGCTGAAGGTGGGCGACGAACTGGGCGGGCACATCGTCACCGGCCATGTCGACGGCGTCGGCACGGTGATCGGCCTGTGCCCCGATGGCGATTCGCAGCGCGTCGGCATCGCCGCGCCGGGCACGCTCGCCCCCTATCTCGCCGCCAAGGGATCGATCACGCTGGACGGCATATCGCTCACCGTCAACGAGGTGAGCGACCAGCCCGATGGCACCGTTCATTTCGCCGTCAACATCATCCCGCACACCGCCGAGGTGACGACCTTCGCCGATCTGGCCACGGGCCGCCCGCTGAATATCGAGATCGACGTGCTCGCCCGCTATCTCGGCCGCATGGAGCAGCTTCGCCATGTCCCAACCCAGTGACTCGACCGGCGCGCTGCCGACCGCACGCCTGCGCCACGGCTTCCTCTCCACGCCGGAGGAGATCATCGATCAGGCGCGCAACGGCCGCATGTTCATCCTCGTCGACGACGAGGATCGCGAGAATGAGGGCGATCTCGTCATCCCCGCGCAGATGGCGACGCCCGACGCGATCAACTTCATGGCGACGCACGGGCGCGGCCTGATCTGCCTCGCGCTGGCCAAGGAGCGGGTCGACCAGCTCGGCCTGACGCTGATGAGCCGGGCGAACGGCACCCGCCACGAAACCGCCTTCACCGTGTCGATCGAGGCGCGGGACGGGGTGACGACGGGCATCTCCGCCGCCGATCGGGCGCGCACCATCTCCGTCGCCACCGACGGATCGAAGGGCGCCGAGCATATCGTCACGCCCGGCCACGTCTTTCCGCTCGTCGCCAAGCCGGGCGGCGTGCTGGTGCGCGCCGGCCATACCGAGGCGGCGGTCGACGTGTCGCGGCTGGCCGGGCTCAACCCGTCCGGCGTGATCTGCGAGATCATGAAGGATGACGGCACGATGGCGCGGCTCGACGATCTCGTCGCCTTCGCCCAGCGCCACAATCTGAAGATCGGCACGATCCGCGACCTGATCGCCTATCGCCGGCGCCACGATCATAATGTCGAGAAGGTGGCGGAGACCGTGTTCCACAGCCGCTACGGCGGCGACTGGCGGGCGATCACCTATCACAACAAGGCGGTGGGCACCGAGACGCTGGCGCTGGTGAAGGGCCGGATCAACCCCGACGAGCCGACCCTCGTGCGGATGCACACGCTGAACATGTTCTCCGATTCGCTGGGTGAGGTGAGCGAGCGCAGCGGCCTGCTGGAAGGCGCCATGCGCGAGATCGGCGAGGCCGGCACCGGCGTGGTGGTGCTCATCAACCGCAGCATGCCGAAGTGGATGTCCACCGTGATGCGCGCGCGGGCCGCCGGTACGGACGGCGAGGACGACATGAGCGAGCTGCGCGATTATGGCATCGGCGCGCAGATCCTCGCCGAACTCGGCATCCACGACATGGTGCTGCTGACGAACGCCCACCATACGCTGGTGGCGCTGGCCGGCTACGGCCTGAACATCGTCGGCGAGCGGCCGATCCGGCTGGAGGCTAATTGATGGCGCACCTGCTCATCGTCGAGGCGCGTTTTTACGATCACCTCAACGACCTGCTGATCGCAGGCGCGCGCGCGGCAATCGAGGCGGCCGGCCATGCGTGCGAGATCGTCACCGTGCCCGGCGCGCTGGAGGTGCCGGCGGCGATCGCGCTGGCCGCCGAAAGCGGGCGCTATGACGGGTTCGTCGCGATCGGCGTGGTGATCCGCGGCGAGACCTATCATTTCGAGATCGTCTCCAACGAAAGCGCGCGCGCGATCATGGCGCTGACGCTGGACGGCATCGCCATCGGCAACGGCATCCTGACGGTGGAGAATGAGGCGCAGGCGCTCACCCGCGCCAAGCCGACCGAGAAGGACAAGGGCGGCGAGGCGGCCAGGGCGGCGCTGGCGATGATGGCGCTGCGTGCCCGCTTCGCCGGCTGACGAGGGCCTGCCGACCTCACCGGCGCTGGCGCGGCGGGCGCTGGCCGGGCTGATCCTGGCGAATATCTGCCTTGCCTGCGGGCCGTGGCTGGTGCGGCTCGCGGATGTCGGGCCCTTATCCTCGGGCTTCTGGCGGCTGGCGCTGGCGGCACCCTTGCTGCTGCTGGTCGCGCGGGCGGCACGCGAGCCCGTCTTCGCCCTGCCGCGTGCGTTGTGGCCGGTGCTGGTCGTCGCCGGCCTCGCCTTCGCCGCCGATCTCGCGACATGGCATATCGGCATTCTTCATACGCGGCTGACCAACGCCACGCTGTTCGCCAATTGCGCGAGCATCTTCTTCGCGATCTACGGCTTCGTCGCGATGCGGCGCCGGCCGGACGGGCCGAGGATCGCGGCGCTGCTGCTCGCCATCTTCGGCGTCGCCTTGCTGCTCGGCCGCTCGTTCGAGCTGTCGCGCCAGAACGTGCTGGGCGATGCGCTCTGCATCGCGGCCGGGCTGTTCTATACGATGTACCTGATCGCGATGGACCGTGCGCGCGGCGCCGTCCGCCCGCTGTCGGCGCTGGCGCTGTTCACCCTGATCGCGCTGGTGCCGCTGCTGCCCGTGGCGCTCGCCTTCGAGGGCAGTTTCTGGCCGCACGACTGGACGCCGCTATTGCTGCTGGCGCTGGGCAGCCAGGTGATCGGGCAGGGGCTGGTGATCTATGCGATGGGCTATCTGCCGCCGGTGGTGGTGGGGCTGGGCCTGCTCACCCAGCCGGTGATCGCGGCGGCGATCGGCTGGATCGCCTATGGCGAGCGGCTCACGGTGGCGGACGGCATCGGCGCGGTGGCGGTGGCGGCGGCGCTGGTGCTCGTCCGCCGGCCGATGCGGCCGGCCACGGGCTGAGCTTGGCGATGGCGGGCGGCGGGCTTATGCTGGCGGCATGACCATGCCCGTTCCCCTTCCCTCCGCGCCCGATCTTACGCTGCCCGAGATCCGCGCGACATTGGCCCGCATCATCCCGCACCATGCCGCGTTCGACGGGTGGGGCGAGGTGGCGCTCGCCGCCGCGGCGGCCGAGGCCGGACTGCCGGAAAGCGTCGCCCGGCTGGCCTTTGCCGACGGCCCGGTCGCGATGATCGCGGCATGGTTCGGCGCGATCGACGAGGCGGCGCAGGCGGCGCTCCCGACCGAGCGGCTGGCGGCGATGCGGATACGCGAGCGGATCACCGCCGTGGTGATGGCGCGAATCACGGCGGCCGCGCCCGATCGCGAGGCGTTGCGGCGTGCGCTGGCGGTGCTGGCCTTGCCGACCAATGCGGCGACCGCCACGAAGCTGGGCTGGCGGGCGGCCGATGCGATGTGGCGACAGGCGGGCGACCGGGCGACCGATTTCAGCCATTATACCAAGCGGGTCACGCTGGCGGCGGTCTATTCCGCCACGATCCTCGCTTTCCTCGGCGACGACAGCGAGGGGCTGGCCGATACGCGCGCCTTCCTCGACCGGCGAATCGGCGACGTCATGCGGATCGAGACGCTGAAGGCGCGGCTGCGGCCCGACGCCGATCGCACCTTCAGCCCGGCGCGGCTGCTCGGCCGGCTGCGCTATAGGGCCAGCTGACGCGCCACTGGTAATCCTCGCCAGTTATTGATAATCAGTCGCAAGCCTTTTGAGGAACCTAGCCTTGCGTCTGGATGAGTTGCCGCTGCATCGCGCCGCCACCGTGGCCAACATCGATTGGGACCGATTGCGCCCCGGCGAGGCGCGCCGGCTGCGCGAACTCGGCTTCGATTCGGGCGTCGCGATCGAGGCGCTGCATGTCGGTCCGATCGGCCGCGATCCCATCGCCTGCCGCGTCGGCCGGATGACGATCGCGCTGCGCCGCGCGATGGCATCGTCGATCCATGTCGATCTGGCGCTCTCCGCGTGAACCTGTCGCCGCTGGTTGCCCTGGTCGGCAACCCCAATGCCGGCAAGAGCGCGCTGTTCAACGCGCTGACCGGCGCACGCCAGAAGGTGGGCAATTATCCCGGCGTCACGGTGGAGCGGAAGGCCGGGCGCATGGCGCTGGCCGACGGCCGGCCGGTGGAGCTGGTCGACCTGCCGGGCACCTACAGCCTCGACCCCGCAAGCCCCGACGAGGCGGTGACGCGCGACGTGCTGTTCGGCCGGCAGGCGGGCGAGCGGTTGCCCTCCGCCCTGCTGGTGGTGGTGGACGCTTCCAACCTCGACAATCATCTGCGCTTCACGCTTCAGCTCGTCGCTTTGGGCCTGCCCGTGGTGGTGGCGCTGAACATGATCGACATGGCGGAGCGCGACGGGCTGACGATCGATCCGCAGGCGCTCTCCCGCGAGCTCGGCGTGCCGGTGATCCCGACGGTGGCGGTGCGCCGGCGCGGGATCGAGGAACTGCGCGAGGCGCTGGCGACGATGGTCGGCACGAGCGGCGCGACCGTGATACGCGGCGGCAAACCGCCCGAGCATGACATCGTCGCGCTCCAGCGCCGCGCCCGCACGATCGCGATGGCGGCGACGAAGCAGGAGAGCGTGGCGCGGCGCTGGTCGCATCTGGCGGACGGCATCGCGCTGCACCCGGTGGCCGGGCCGATCCTGCTCGCCACGATCATGTTCCTGATGTTCCAGGCGGTGTTCAACTGGGCGCAGGCGCCGATGGACATGATCGACGGCGCCAAGAGCGCGCTCGCCGGTCTGGTGGAGACGCGACTGCCGGCGGGCGTGCTGCGATCGCTGCTGGTGGGCGGCATCATCGAGGGGGTGGGCGCGGTGATCGTGTTCCTGCCGCAGATCCTGATCCTGTTCTTCTTCATCCTGCTGCTGGAGGCATCCGGCTATATGGTGCGCGCGGCCTTCAT
>CAXTTS010000211.1:0-5439 GCA_964247265.1 uncultured Sphingomonadaceae bacterium | reverse complement strand
CGATCGACGGCTGGGCGGTGGAACTGCCGCCGACCGCGCTTACGGCGCGGATCGTGGAGATCACCGGCGGGTGGAAGGCGGCGACCGACCGGCTGGGGCTGGGTGCGCCGCGCGCGACGGTGCATAGCTGGTGGACCAGGGCGCAGGATGCGCGCTTCGGCGAGGAACGGGCGGGCTGAGGTGGGCGGGCTGAGGTGGGCGGCGCCTAGCGCGGCTCCAGCCCCCCACGGTCCATCCGGCCGCGCCGCTGGAGCGCGGCGAACAGCCGGTTGAGCACCGGGTTTGACCAGCCGCAATTGGTGCTGAAATCGCGCGCCAGGGTATCGTGATGGATCTCGTGCGCCTGCGGGGTCATCAGCAGGCCAAAGCGGCGCATCGCGTGGATGAACCACGGATTCCGCTCGCGGTGCAGCGTGCCGTGGAAATATTGCGCGAAGGTGCCGCCGATCAGGAAGCAGATGGCCAGCACCACGAACCAGCCGGGCAGCGGCAGCAGCGCGCAGAGCAGGTTGAGGATCAGCGAGGCGGGCAAAGTGGCGATGATGACGGTGGAGCCGATCTGCCGCCACAGATTGCGCCGGCCGAGCGCGTGGGGGCGCGGGTGGTGGTTCTTGAAGTCGAACACCAGCCGCTCGACCGGGGAGATCCGGCGCATCGAAGCGCGGAACAGCGCCTGATATTCGGCGGACTCGCGCGAGCCATCGTAGAAATACAGCCGCTCCAGCCCCACGCCGGTGCGGCACGGCTTGTAATCCATGTACATGTGGATCGCACCGGACATGAGGTCCGCCAGATACCAGCCGGCCAGCGCCGCCGGGATCGCCGCCCAGCCGGGCACGCCGACGAACCACAGGTTCGCCAGCAGCGACAGAGCGAGCGCGGCATAAGCGAGCCGGGCGAGGATGCCATTATCCTTCATGGCCGCGCCATAGCCCAGCCGGCCGCCGGTTTCCATGCCCGGCCCGCTTTGCTATCGCGCGCCGCATGAGCGAGCCCGCCGACCCTTTCGACAGCATCGTGGACGCGCCGTTCGATAGCGCGCTGAGCGAACGCTATCTCGTCTATGCCCTTTCGACCATCACGGCGCGATCGCTGCCGGACGTGCGCGACGGGCTGAAGCCGGTGCATCGCCGTCTGCTGTGGGCGATGCGGCTGCTGCGGCTCGATCCGGCGGCGGGATACAAGAAGTGCGCCCGCGTGGTGGGCGACGTGATCGGCAAATATCATCCGCACGGCGATCAGTCGGTCTACGATGCGATGGTGCGGCTCGCGCAGACCTTTTCGCTGCGCTACCCGCTGGTCGACGGGCAGGGCAATTTCGGCAATATCGACGGCGATAACGCCGCCGCCATGCGGTACACCGAGGCCAAGCTGACCACCGCCGCCGGCGATCTGATGGCCGGGCTGGACGAAGGCACCGTCGATTTCCGCCCGACCTATAATGGCGAGGAGGAGGAGCCGGAGGTGTTCCCCGGCCTGTTCCCCAATCTGCTGGCCAATGGCGCCAGCGGCATCGCGGTGGGCATGGCGACGGCGATCCCGCCGCACAACGTGGCCGAGCTGATCGATGCCGCCACCCACCTGATCGAGAACCCGGAGGCCGATCCGCGCAGCCTGACCCAGTTCGTGAAGGGGCCGGATCTGCCGACCGGCGGCGCGATCGTCGATCCCGCCGCGTCGATCGGCGAGGCCTACGCCACCGGGCGGGGATCGTTCCGCGTGCGGGCGCGCTACCATGAGGAGAAGGAGAAAGGCGGCGGCTGGACGCTCGTCGTCACCGAGATCCCGTATCAGGTGGCGAAATCAAAGCTGATCGAGGACATCGCCGCGCTCATCAACGATCGCAAGCTGCCGATCCTGGCGGATGTGCGCGACGAATCCGATGCCGAGATCCGCATCGTGCTGGAGCCGCGCAGTCGCACGGTGGACCCGCAGGTGCTGATGGACGGGCTGTTCCGCATGACGGAGCTGGAAACCCGCATCCCGCTGAACCTGAACGTGCTGGACGCGCAGCGCACGCCGCGGGTGATGAGCCTTAAGGAGGCGCTGGCCGCCTGGCTGGAGCATCAGTTCGTCGTGATGCTGCGCCGCGCCCGCCATCGGCTGGGCAGGATCGACGAGCGGATCGAACTGCTCGACGGCTATCTGGTCGCCTATCTGAACCTCGACCGCGTGATCCAGATCATCCGCAGTGAGGATGAGCCGAAGCCGATTCTGATGGCCGAGTTCGCGCTGACCGACCGGCAGGCCGAGGCGATCCTGAACATGCGCCTCCGTTCACTCCGCAAGCTGGAGGAGATGGAGATACGCGGCGAGCGCGACAAGCTGGACAAGGAGCGCAAGGGGCTGGCCGAGCTGATCGAATCGCCGGTGAAGCAGCGCAACAAGCTGAAGCGCGACTTGGCCAAATTGCGCGAACGCTACGGCCCGGGGACCGATCTCGGCCGCCGCCGCACCCTGATCGAGGAGGCGGCGCCCACCCGCGACATCCCGCTGGAGGCGATGATCGAGCGCGAGCCGATCACGGTGATCCTGTCGCAGCGGGGGTGGATCCGGGCGATGAAAGGGCATGTCGCGCTGGATCAGGCGGAGACGCTGAAGTTCAAGGAGGGCGACGGCCCGCTATTCGCCTTCCACGCGCAGACCACCGACAAGCTGCTGCTCGCCACCGACAATGGCCGTTTCTACACACTGGGGGCCGACCGGCTGCCGGGCGGGCGCGGCTTTGGCGAGCCGGTGCGGCTGATGGTGGATCTGGAGGGGGATGCCGGCTTCATCGGCCTGTTCGTCGCGCAGCCGGCCGTGCGGCTGCTGCTGGTGGCGAGCGACGGGCGCGGTTTCGTGGCGATTTCGGGCGAGATCATGGCGGAAACGCGCAAGGGGCGGCAGGTGGTGAACCTGCGCGGCGATGCGAAGCTGCGGATCGTGCGCGCGATCGCCGCCGACGAGGATTATGTCGCGATCATCGGCGACAATCGCAAGCTGGTGGTGTTCCCGGTCGAGGAGCTGCCCGAGATGTCTCGGGGGCAGGGCGTGCAGCTGCAGAAATATCGCGATGGCGGCATGGCCGATGCGACGACCTTCCGCTTCGAGCGCGGGCTGAGCTGGGCGATGGGCGGCGAAAGCGGCCGGACGCGCACCGAGGCCGACCTCACCCCGTGGCGGGTGGCGCGCGGCGCGACGGGGCGGATGCCGCCGGTCGGCTTCCCCCGCAGCAATCGCTTCGGCGGCTAAGCGACGCTTGACGTGGCCGATCCCGTCACACAATCTATTAACCGGAGTGACCTATCGCGTTGATAATGCGTAACGCGACGTCCCGAAGGTAAGGAGCCGATTTGAGCAGGCGCGCGACAACCGTGCCGGATCCGGTGCCGATGGCGCCGATGGATGCCGTTGCCCGGATGATAATGTCGGCACGGCAGGACTATCTGAACGCGCTGCCGATCGCCGCCGCTATCGTCGTCGACCTGGGCGGCACGCCTATCGTGGTGGCCGCCAACGACGCGTATAACGTGCTCGACAGCGCCAGCCAATATGATGCCGCCGGGGCGATCGATACCCGACGCCTGGTGGAACGGGAGCCGCTGCGCGGCAATCTGCGCGCCTTCCTGATAACCGAGCATAAGGCGACCGAATTTGGCTGGCACGATGGCGGCAGCGTCGGCGGGCGGCACTTCCTCGTCCGGCTGGCGAAGCTGTCGACATCGGCCGATCAGGAACGGCGCTGCATCCTGTCGCTCGTCGACCGCACGGCCGAGGTGGAGAATGAGCGATCGCTGCGGGCGGAGATGCTGCATGACAGCCTGACCGGACTGCCGAACCGCCTGGCCTTCAACGAGGCGGTGGACGAAGCGATCGGCCGGAATCGAGCAGCCGCCGGTTTCGCCGTCCTGTCGGTGGACCTCACCCGGTTCAGCCGGATCAACGAGAGCCTCGGTTCGATCGCGGGCGACGAACTCATCATCACCGTGGCGCGGCGGATGATGAAGGCGTTGCGGGCGGGCGACATGCTGGCGCGGACCGGCGGTGACGAATTCGGCATCCTCATCAATCTGGCCGGCAATGCGGACGAGGCGCTGATCGCCGCGCGACGGCTGCAAACGACGATGGCGGCGCCGTTCCGCTTGTCCGACCTGGAGATCCGGGTGGACTGCGCGGTGGGTTGCGCGGTGATGAACGAACTGGTGAGCGGGGCGGAGGATCTGATCCGCAATGCCCATTTCGCCCTGAAGCGCGCCAAGCAATCCGGCCAGGTCGAACTTTATCGGCCGGGAGAGGTGAATGCGGCGCGGCGGCGGCTGAGCCTGGAAACCGAATTGCGCCGCGCGATCGACAATGGCGACCTGACGCTGGCGTTCCAGCCGCTGATCGACCTGCGGAGCGGGCGCCCATCGGGCTTCGAGGCACTGGCGCGGTGGGAGCATCCGGAGCGCGGCGCGATCTCGCCGGTCGAGTTCATTCCGGTGGCGGAGGAATCGGGGCTGATCGTGCCGCTGGGCCGCTGGGCGCTGGAGCGGGCGGTGCGGACATTGGCCGAATGGGATGCCGCTGCCGGCACCACCCTGAACACGCATGTGGCGGTGAACCTTTCCGCCATCCAGCTCGCACGCGACGATATCGTCGCGGCAGCGAAACGCGCGCTTGCCGCGAGCGGTATCGCCGGGGGGCGGCTGACGCTGGAGCTGACCGAGAGCGCGATCATCGGCGATCCGGAGAATGCGACGCGGGCGTTGCAGGGGCTGAAGGATCTTGAGGCCAAGATCGCGATGGACGATTTCGGGACGGGCTATTCCTCGCTCGCCTATCTCCAGAAGCTGCCGATCGACGTGCTGAAGATCGATCGCAGCTTCGTCACCGGGATGCTGGTCGATCGCGATGCGGTGGCGATCGTCCGCGCGGTGCTGAGCCTGGCCGACGCGCTGGGCATGGAGACGACCGCCGAAGGGGTGGAGACCGCCGAACTGGCGCAGACGCTGGCGGCTTTGGGCTGCACGTCTGGCCAGGGTTATTATTTCGCGCGTCCGCTCGCGGCGGAGGCGGCGATCGCTTACTGGCGCGAGCGCAACAGCTGATCGACGATGCGCCGCGCTTCGCTCCGCTGCCACGCGGCATCGGGGAAGCCTGCCTCGCTCCACGCCCGCTCGATCGCCTGCAGGGTGGCGGCGACGGCCGGGCCGCGTTCCACCCCCAGCGCGATCAGATCGGCGCCGCCGACGCTGAGCCGGGGCCTTTCCCACCCCGCGAGCGGCGCGAGACTGACGACATCGCCGTGGACCAGCGCCCAATCCACCGCCGCCTCGCGCCCGACCCGGTAGGCGAGTTGCGGCAGGCGATCGTCCACCGCGCCGGCGGGCGCCGCCGCATCCGCCAGCCGTTTCTGCGCGGCGCGGGAGAGCTTCAGCCGTTCGGCGACGGCGCGCGCCACGGCCGGATCCGGCG
>CAXTTS010000210.1:0-5464 GCA_964247265.1 uncultured Sphingomonadaceae bacterium | reverse complement strand
TCATCACGTCGTCATATTCGACGACCTGCTTGCGGATGTCGTAGTTGCGCGCCTCCACCTTCTTCTGCGCGGTCTCGATCGCCTTGCTGATCCACGGCGAGACGATCGCCTCGCCGTCCGCGAGATTCTTGTTCATCATCTTGGCGAACATCGTCTGCGGGCCAAATATGCGCAGCAGGTCGTCGTCCAGCGACAGATAGAACCGGCTCAGCCCCGGATCGCCCTGCCGGCCGGAACGGCCGCGCAGCTGGTTGTCGATGCGCCGGCTCTCATGCCGCTCGGTGCCCAGCACGAACAGGCCGCCGGCCGCAAGCACCTGCTGCTTCTCGGCGGTGATCTCCGCTTTGATGCGAGTGGCCGCCGCGTCATACTCTGGCGTCCCTTCGACCAGATCGGGATGCTCGTCGGCCATGCGGAACTCGAGATTGCCACCCAGCTGGATGTCGGTGCCGCGCCCGGCCATGTTCGTCGCGATCGTTACCGCCCGCAGCCGCCCGGCCTGCGCGACGATATGCGCCTCGTTCTCGTGGAAGCGGGCGTTCAGCACCTCGTGCCGCACGCCGTCGCGGTTGAGGAACTCGCTCAACAGCTCGGACTTCTCGATCGACACGGTGCCGACCAGCACCGGCTGGCCCGTCTCCGCCTTCTCGCGGATCGCCTTGGCGATGGCCGCGAACTTGTCCTGCATGTTCTTGTAGAATTCGTCGTCCTCGTCGATCCGCTGCACCGGCACGTTGGTGGGGATCGTCACGACGTTCATCTTGTAGATTTGATAGAATTCGGGTGCCTCGGTGGCGGCCGTCCCGGTCATGCCCGAAAGCTTCGGGTACATGCGGAAATAGTTCTGGAAAGTGATCGAGGCGAGCGTCTGGTTCTCCGGCTCGATCTGCACCTTCTCCTTGGCTTCCACCGCCTGGTGCAGCCCGTCGGACCAGCGCCGGCCGTCCATCATCCGGCCGGTGAATTCGTCGATGATGACGACCTTGCCGTCCTTCACGATATAATCGATGTCGCGCTTGAACACGACGTTCGCGCGCAGCGCCTGGTTCAGGTGGTGCACCACCTGCGTATTCTCGAAATCATAGAGGTTCGCGCCTTCCAGCAGCCCGGCCGCCTCCAGCATCCGCTCCATCCGCTCGGTGCCGTCCTCGGTCAGGATCACCGATTTCTGCTTCTCGTCCAGCTCGTAATCGACCAGCGCGATCTCGCCGACGATCGCGTCGACCTGCTTGTACAGCTCGCTCTTGTCGTCGGTCGGGCCGGAAATGATGAGCGGGGTGCGCGCCTCGTCGATCAGGATCGAATCGACCTCGTCGATGATCGCGTGGGCGAACGGGCGTTGCACCATCAGCGCGCGTTCGTATTTCATGTTGTCGCGCAGATAGTCGAAGCCGAACTCGTTGTTCGTCCCGTAGGTGATGTCCGCCGCATAGGCATCGCGCCGCTGCTGGTCCGAAAGGTTCGGCACGATCACGCCGACCGTCAGCCCGAGGAAGCGATACACCTGCCCCATCCACTCGGCATCGCGGCTGGCGAGATAGTCGTTCACCGTGATGACGTGGACGCCGTTGCCGGTCAGCGCGGAAAGATAGGTCGCCAGCGTCGCCACCAGCGTCTTGCCCTCGCCCGTCCGCATCTCGGCGATCTCGCCGCGATGCAGGATGATGCCTCCGATCATCTGCACGTCGTAATGGCGCTGGCCCAGCACGCGCCGTGCCGTCTCGCGCACGGTGGCGAAGGCTTCGGGCAGGATGTCGTCGGTCGTCTCGCCATTCGTCAGCCGCGCCTTCAGCACGTTGGTCTGGTTGCGCAGCGCATCCTCGTCCAGCGCCTGCATCGCCGGTTCGTAGGCGGCGATCTTGTCGACGATCGGCCGCAGCGATTTGACGTAACGATCGTTGGACGATCCGAAGAGGGCCTTGGCGACGGCGCCGAGCATGGGCGTTCCTTGAATGGCTGCAAACCGGCGCAAGGCCGGCAGTATCGTTGGCGCAGATAGGTGGCGGCGCCGGGCAGGTCAATTCGGCGACAATATGATCCCGCCCGGCCCCACCAGCCCGCGCGGCGGCAGCACCCAGCGCCACACCCGCACATCGCCGCTGCGCATCGGCTTGCCCGCCGCATCCAGCGCCGGCCGGTAGCGCACGCGCTCTTCCACCAGCGGGCAGGTGGCGTCGTCCAGCCGCAGATAGCCGCTCGACCGGATCACCTTGCAATTCTCCACCGCGCCTGCCTCGGTGACGTCGAACTGCACCGCCAGTTCGCCTTCTTCCCGCGCCTCCAGCGACTCCGTCGGATAGTCGCCCTGCTTCAGCCAGTTCAGCGCGTGCGGCCGGTCGCGCCCGGCCGGCGCGGCAGGGCCATAGGTGGCGGCGACAAGCGCGAGGGAGAGTGGCAACAGAATAAGCGAACGCGTCACGACATGCCCCGTTGGACCGGACCGACCGCGCCTCTATAGCGCGGGCACGTCCAGGAGGAAGCCATGTCCGCAGCGCCCGCCCGATCCCCCCTCGCCCCCGCCGCCTTCCCAGCCCTGCCGCAGATCCTCGGCGTGCGCCTGGCGGTCGCGCGTGCGCGCTACAAGGCGTGGGATCGCTGCGATCTCACCTATGTCGCGCTGGCGGAGGGAACGGCGGTGGCCGGCGTCACCACCCAGAGCAGATGCCCCTCGCCGGAGGTGGAATGGTGCCGCGCCGCGCTCACCCTCGGCCGCGCCCGCGCGCTGGTGGTCAATGCCGGCAACTCCAACGCCTTCACCGGCCATCGCGGCCGCGCGGCGGTGGAGGCGATCGCCGCCAAGGTGGCGGGCAGCGTCGGCTGCATGCCGTCGGACGTGTTCGTCGCCTCCACCGGCGTGATCGGCGTGCCGCTGCCGATCGACAAGGCGGAGGCCGGGATCGAGGCCGCGCTCGCCGCGCCGGAGGCGACATGGGAGGATGCCGCCGCCACGATCATGACGACCGATACCTTCGCCAAGGCCGCGCTCACCAGCGCGGTGGTGGATGGCCGGCGGATCAACCTGATCGGCATCGTCAAGGGATCGGGCATGATCGCGCCGGATATGGCGACGATGCTCGGCTTCGTCTTCACCGATGCGGTGGTGGAGCCGGCCTTCCTCCAGCAGATGCTGGCCACGGCGAACCTCGCCAGCTTCTCCTGCATCACGGTGGATAGCGATACCTCCACCTCCGATACGGTGCTCGCCTTCGCCACCGGGCAGGCCGGCAACGCCCCGCTCGGCTCGTTCGACGATGCCGGTGCGGATGCCTTCCAGGCGGCGCTCACCGATCTCTGCACCCAGCTAGCGCAGCAGGTGGTGCGCGATGGCGAGGGGGCGACCAAGTTCGTCACCGTCTCGGTCGAGGGTGCCGTCTCCGATACCAGCGCGCGCAAGGTCGCGCTCTCCATCGCCAATTCGCCGCTGGTTAAGACGGCGATCGCCGGCGAGGATGCGAATTGGGGCCGGGTCGTCATGGCGGTGGGCAAGGCGGGCGAGCCGGCCGAGCGTGACAGGCTCGCCATCGCCTTCGGCGAAACCCAGGTGGCGCGCGATGGCCTCGCGGTCGAGGGCTATGACGAGGCGCCCGTCGCCGCGCATCTGAAAGGCAGCGAGATCGACCTGCGCGTCGACCTCGGCCTGGGCGAGGGCCGCGCGACGGTGTGGACCTGCGACCTGACCCACGGCTACATCTCGATCAACGCGGATTATCGCAGCTGATGCACGCGCTTCACACCCCGGTGGCAGCCCTGATGCGCGAAGTCGCCGCCACGATCGTGCTGCCGCGCTACCGCAACCTCGTCGAAGGCGACGTATCGGAAAAGACGCCGGGCGATCCGGTGACGATCGCCGACCGCGAGAGCGAGATCCGCTTGCACGAGGGATTGATCGCGCTGCTGCCGCAAGCGGGCGTCGTCGGCGAGGAGGCGACCGCCGCCGATCCGGCGCTGCTCGATCGCATCGACGACGGCGCCGTCTGGATCATCGATCCGATTGACGGCACCTATAATTTCGCCAACGGCCAGCCGCCCTTCGCGATCATGATCGCCTTGCTCCACGATGGCGTGCGGGAGGCCGGGTGGATGCTCGATCCGCTGACCGGTCGCCTGTGCCATGCAGTGCGCGGCGGCGGCGCGTGGATCGATGGCGAGCGGGTGACGGCGCGCGGCAGCGGCGCGGATCGCCTGATCGCCGGCATAAGCACATTGTTCATGCCGCCGGAGCAGGGCGCACGGATCGCCGTGCTTGCCGCCGGCAGGATCGACCTCGCACCGATTCCGCGCTGCTGCGGCGAACAATATCCCCGCCTCGTGCTCGGCACGAACGACATCGCGATGTTCGAGCGCACGCTGCCGTGGGATCACGCACCGGGCGCCCTGTTCCTAGAGGAAGCGGGCGGCGTCGTCCGCCGGCTGGATGGCAGCGCCTACGTGGTCGGTGATCGCCGCACCGGTCTGCTCGCCGCCGCCTCGCCCGCGATCTGGGACGAGGCGGCGGACATATTGCACCGCGCTTAGATCGCGCTTTCGATCCAGCCCTTCAGCTGGCTCTTGGGTGCGGCGCCCACCTTGGTCGCGGCCGGCACGCCGCCCTTGAACAGGATCATCGTCGGGATGCCGCGCACGCCATATTGCGCCGGCGCGTCGGGATTCTCGTCGATGTTGAGCTTGGCGATCGTCACCTTTTCGCCGAACTCCTCGGAAAGCTCCTCAAGCGAGGGGCCGATCATCTTGCACGGGCCGCACCATTCGGCCCAGAAATCGACGAGCACGGGTCCGCTCGCGCCAAGCACGTCGTCCTTGAACGAATTGTCGGTGATCTTCTTCGTCGCCATGCGCGTCACTCCACTCTGTCTTCGCGATCGAGATAGGGTCTCGCCATCCGCCGCTCAACCGGCGAGAGGCAGGATTTGCTGCGTGCCTGTCAAGCCCGGCTTGTGCGGCGCAAGGGTCGCGGGCGGCAGATCGATCAGCAGCGGCCCGGCGGTGTACAGCAGCGCGGCGCGCACCTCCCGCCCGGGAAACACCACCTCCAGCGCGGAGACATAGGCCGCCATCTGCTCAAGATGATGCGCCGGCACCGCCGCCAGCCCGACCGGCACGCGCCGCCCGGTCTTGAAATCCACCACCCGCACCAGCCGCTCCGTCACCAGCAGCCGGTCGACCGTGCCGGCGATCACGTCGCCCCCCACCACCGCCGCGATCGGCGCCTCGGCCAGCGCGTCGCGGCCGAACAGATCGGCGAAGCGCGGATCGGCGATGATGTCGCAGGCATCCGCCACCAGCCCTTCGCGCACGGTGGCGTCGGCCACGCCCGCCGAATGCTCCAGCCAGCGCAGCGCCGCGGGCACGCGCCGTTCGGCGGCCAGCGCCGGCAGCCGCTCGAACAAGGCATGCAGCAGCCGCCCTCGATCGGCCGCCGCGCGCATCGCCGGCCCCGGTGGCGGATCGGCCGTCACGTCCCGCC
>CAXTTS010000209.1:0-5471 GCA_964247265.1 uncultured Sphingomonadaceae bacterium | reverse complement strand
CATATTCCAGCCCCTTGCCGGTCAGCACGCCGGTGAACTGGTTGGTGATGCGCTTATACTGGCCGAACATATAGCCGATCTCGCGCCCGCCCACGCCGATGTCGCCGGCCGGCACGTCGACGTCGGCGCCGACATGGCGGTAGAGTTCGGTCATGAAGCTCTGGCAGAAGCGCATGACCTCGCGGTCGCTCTTGCCCTTGGGGTTGAAGTTGGCGCCGCCCTTGCCGCCGCCCATCGGCAGCCCGGTGAGCGCGTTCTTGAACGTCTGCTCGAAGGCGAGGAACTTCAGCACCGACTCGGTGACGGAGGGGTGGAAGCGGATGCCGCCCTTATACGGCCCGATCGCATTGTTGTTTTGCACGCGGTAGCCACGCTGCACGCGGATATTGCCGTTATCGTCCTCCCAGGTGACGCGGAACGAGATGATCCGGTCGGGCTCGGCGATGCGGCGGAGGATCTGCTCGGAGTGGTACTTCTCCTTGTCCTCGATGAAGTCGTAAATGTCCTCGGCGACCTCCTGCACGGCCTGGACGAATTCGGGTTGCCCGGGATTGCGCTTCTTCACGCCTTCGATGAACGTCGCCAGATCGACGTGGTCGGTAACAGCCATGATGCCCCTCCAATCAGAAATGATCGGACCCGCCGTGCGCCTTCATGAATCGAGGCGCGATCGTGCGCGGATGATTAGCATGGAAGCGGGGGATGCAAGCGTTACTTTGTCGTCACGACCTCGGGCTGCGCATAGCCGCGGTCTCTATCGCGGCATCGGCCCGAGGATCGCCGCGATCTGTCCCGTAACGGTATCGATATCGGCCATGCCATCGACGTGCGAGACGATGCCGCGCGCCTCATAGAGCGGCAGGATCGGGGCGGTTTTGGCGCGATATTCGGCCATCCGCGTGCGCACCGTCTCCTCATTGTCGTCGGGGCGGCGCTTGAACTCGGTCGATCCGCACACGTCGCAGATGCCGGCGGCTACCGGTTGTTTGAAGCGATCGTGATAGCCTTCGCCGCATTTGGCGCAGGTGAAACGGCCGGTGATCCGCTCGACCAGCGCATCCTCGTCGACGGCGAGTTCGATCACATGGGCCAGCGCTTGGCCACGCGCGGACAGCAAGCTGTCGAGCGCATCGGCCTGCGCGGCGGTGCGGGGATAACCGTCGAAGATCGCGCCGGCATCGCCGATCTGGTCCAGCCGCTCGCCGATCAAAGCGGAGACGATCTCGTCGGAGACAAGCTCACCTGCTTCCATGATCGCTTTGGCTTTCACGCCCACCGGCGTGCCGGCCTTCACCGCGGCGCGCAGCATGTCGCCGGTGGAAAGCTGCACCATGCCGCGCTGCTGCTCCAGCCGGCTCGCCTGGGTGCCCTTGCCCGCCCCCGGCGGCCCGAGCAAAATGATATTCATGCCCTTCAGTCCCCTGCCCTGATCGATTTATCGGCGCATGCCGCCCTTGAGCTTCGCCTTCTTGATGAGGTCGCCATATTGGTGCGCCAGCAGATGGCTCTGTATCTGGGTCACGGTATCGATGGTTACGTTGACCACGATCAGAAGGCTAGTGCCGCCGAGATAGAAGGGGATGCCCGCGCGGGCGACCAGCGCCTCCGGCACCAGGCAGATGAAGGTGAGGTAGGCGGCGCCGATCACGGTGATGCGGGTCAGCACGTAATCGAGATAGTCGGCGGTGTTCTTGCCGGGGCGGATGCCGGGGACGAAGCCGCCATAGCGCTTCAGATTGTCCGCCGTCTCCTCCGGATTGAACACCACGGCGGTGTAGAAGAAGCAGAAGAAGATGATCCCGGCCGCATAGAGCGTCATGTACAGCGGCGTGCCGTGCTGGAGCCACTGGTTGAGGGTGATGACGAAATCGCCCCACTTGCTCTCGCCCGCGACGCGCTGGCCGGCGAACTGGGTGATCGTCAGCGGCATCAGCAGCAGCGACGAGGCGAAGATCGGCGGGATCACGTTGGCCGTGTTGATCTTCAGCGGCAGATGGCTCTTGTCCGCCTGCATCATGCCGCGCTGCGTCTGGCGCTTCGGATATTGGATCAGCACGCGCCGCTGCGCCCGCTCCATGAAGCAGATGAAGCCGATCAGGCCCAGCACCAGCACCAACGTGCCGATGATGAGGATCGGCGAGAGCGACCCCGTGCGCCCGCCCTCGAACACCTGCGCCAGCGCGTGCGGCAGCTGGCTGACGATGCCGGCCATGATGATGAGCGACACGCCGTTGCCGATGCCACGGCTGGTGATCTGCTCGCCCAGCCACATCAGGAACATGGTGCCGCCGATCAGCGAGATCACGCAGGTGATGCGGAACAGCAGGCCGGGATCGACCACCGCCGTCATGCCAGAGGACGCGCCCCAGCCCTCCAGCCCGACCGCGATGAAATAGCCCTGCACGGCGGTGAGGAACACGGTGCCGTAGCGCGTATATTGATTGAGCTTCTTGCGCCCGCTCTCCCCTTCCTTCTTGATCGCGCCGAGCGTGGGCGAAAGCGAGGTGGCGAGCTGGATCACGATCGAGGCGGTGATGTACGGCATCACGCCGAGCGCGATCAGGCTCATCCGCTCCAGCGAGCCGCCGGAGAAGGTGTTGAAGAAGTCCAGCACGCCGCCGCGAGTCGTCTCGAACAGCGAGTTCAGCGCTATCGGATCGATCCCCGGCAGCGGCACGAAGCTGAGCAGCCGGAACACGACGAGCGCGCCGAGCGTGAACCAGAGCCGCTTCTTCAGTTCGGTCGCCTTGGCGAACTGCCCCAGGCTTACGTTGGCGGCCATTTGTTCGGCTGCGGATGCCATGTGCTTGTGACCCTGAAAATGACTGCGGCGGCGGAGTGCCTCTACGCCCCCCGCCGCCCCATATAATGTCGCCCCCGCTTTTGTCTAAGCCGAACGTGGCCCGACCCGGCGGCGGCGGCTCAACCCTTGGCCGCGGCCTTCTTGGCATCCTTGTCGGCGGCGCGGGCCTTCTGCGCGACGCGGTGCTTGGCGGCATGCTTCTCGGCGGCCGGAACCACCGCGATCACGTCGACCGAACCGCCGGCCGCCTCGATCGCCGCCTTCGCACCGGCCGACACGCCGGCGACGGTGAAGTTCAGCGCGGCCGAGATCGTGCCCTTGCCCAGCACCCGCACGCCATCCTTGCCGCCGCGCGCGACACCAGCCGCCTTCAGCGCGGCATGATCGATCGTGCCGCCGGCCGCCAGCGTGCCGGCGTCAATCAGCTTCTGGATCGCGCCCAGGTTCACCTCGGCATAATCCTTGGCGAAGATGTTGTTGAAGCCGCGCTTCGGGATCCGCATGTGGAGCGGCATCTGGCCGCCCTCGAAGCCGTTGATCGACACGCCCGAGCGGCTCGTCTGGCCCTTCTGGCCGCGACCGGCCGTCTTGCCGAGGCCCGAGCCGATGCCGCGTCCCACGCGTACCCGGCCCTTGCGGGCGCCATCATTGTCGCGGATTTCGTTGAGTTTCATCGGTGCACTCGCTTTCGCTATGTTCGCGCGTTATCAGGAAGCGGGTCCGTTAGCGGCGCCGGACGGATTTGTCACCCCCGTGCGACTACGGGCCGGTGATTTCCCGCGCCTCGACCCGCTCCACGATCGGGCGCGGATGACCGGCGGCGTGGCGCAGCCACAGGGCGAGCCGCCGCTCCACCTGCAAGTGGACGATCACCGCCACGCCCAGGGCGAGCATGACGGCGAGCGCCGCAAGGCCGATCGCTGCGGCGGGCGAGCCGATCCGCGCGGACAGCCGCGCCAGCGCCTGGGTGACGAACGGATGGCAGAGGTACAGCGCGTAACTCGCCGCGCCGACGAGCTGCACCGGCCGCGCCCGCCACGCCCAGCCGCGCGCCTCCAGCGAGAGCATCGCCGCGACGATCATCAGGCCGGGCACGCCGGCATAGATCGCGCGGTGCTGCGCGGGCCGCAATTCCTGCCCGAGCAACAGCATCGCGCCCGCCACGGCGAGCGCCAGCGCCAGCCACCGGTTCATTGTCAGCCCGCGCCAGTGGAGCAGCCCCAGCGCCATGCCGAAGGCGAACTCGATGAGGATGGGATCGGTATAGAAGCGCGCGATCACGCCAGCCGGACGCGCCGCAAGCCCGACGAGCAGCAGCGCCAGCAGCGCGGCGGCGGCGAGCCATGTCGTCCGCGCGATCCGCCCGCCCGACAGCGCGAGCGCGGCCGCGAACAGGGCGTAGAAGAACATCTCGTAATTCAGTGTCCAGCCCAGGAAGAACAGCGGCTGGACCAGCCCGTTGGCCTTGACGAAGGGGATGAACAGCAGGGAGCGGGCGAGATCCAGCGGGGCCGCCCGGCTGGCGCCCAGCAACGACGGCATGATGAGCGCGATGCCGAACAGCGCGAGCGTCACCAGCCAGTAGAGCGGCACCACGCGCATGATGCGGTTCAGCAGGAAGGCGCCTGCCGTCACCGGCCGCCGCGCGGTGGTGTAGACCATTACAAAGCCGCTGATGACGAAGAACAGGTCGACGCCGCCCGCGCCGAACAGCACATCGGCCGGCCGCACCCCGGCCGGCGCCAGCACCGTATCGAGGTGGACGCAGACCACAAGCAGCGCCGCCAGTGCCCGCAGCGCCTGGATATTGTAGATCATGCGCGGCCCCCGACGGCCGGGGAGCCGTCATCCGACGCCCTCCCACCGCATCGCCCGATTCGCCAAGCCGCACCGCAACCGGATCGGACCGAAACGACGAAGGGGCCGCCCCACCTGCGTGGAGCGACCCCTTCATGGTTCGGCGCGCGGCCGGTGGCTTTACGCCTGCTCGACCTCCACCATGTGGGCGACGACGCGGATCATGCCGCGCGTCTCGGGCGTGTCGTCCCGCTCCACCGTCTTGTGCATCTTGTTCAGGCCGAGCCCGACGAGGGTCGCGCGCTGCTTGTCGATGCGACGGATCGGCGATCCGGTTTGGGTGATCTTCAGCTTGGCCATCGTTTTTACTCCGTCACCGCCGCGGCGTCGGCCTCGGCGACCTCGGCCGTGGCGCCGCCACGACCCATCAGGTCGGCGATCTTCTTGCCGCGACGCTGCGCCACCGACTTCGGCGATGTCTGGTCGCCCAGTGCCTCGAAGGTCGCGCGGATCATGTTGTAGGGGTTGTTCGTGCCGACCGACTTGGTCACCACGTCATGCACGCCCAGGCTCTCGAAGATGGCGCGCATCGGGCCACCGGCGATGATGCCCGTACCGGCAGGCGCCGCCCGCAGATAGACGAGGCCCGCGCCGAAGTGGCCACGCGCATCATGGTGCAGCGTGCGGCCATCGCGCAGCGGCACGCGGATCATCGCCTTCTTGGCGGCGGCGGTCGCCTTGGTGATCGCCTCCGGCACTTCGCGTGCCTTGCCGTGGCCGAAGCCGGCACGACCCTTGCCGTCGCCGACGACGACGAGCGCCGCGAAGCCGAAGCGCTTGCCGCCCTTCACCGTCTTGGAGACGCGGTTGA
>CAXTTS010000208.1:0-5474 GCA_964247265.1 uncultured Sphingomonadaceae bacterium | reverse complement strand
CAGTTCCAGGATGCGGCGGGGATCGAGCCGGCCGCGCACCAGATCGAACAAGGCCTGCATGTTGCTGCGCAGTCGCCCGATGCGATCGACGTGCGGCTCGGGCCTGAACGCACGAACGAGATTGGCGAGCAGGTTGTTGCGCATCATCGAATAAGCGAGGCGCGGCGGCGTGCTGCGCTTGCGCAGCAGGTGCACCGGATTGGCGATCTGCGAATAGCCGAGCTTCACGCCCGACGTGCGCCCGCCCTTCACTCCCATGTGGACGCCGCGCGTCTCGCGCAGGCGCACCAGCCTGCCCCTTCTGCCGAGGCGGTAGGTGAAATCGATATCTTCCAGCCAGCCATAAAGCGGCAGCGCCTCATCGAACCGCATGCCGGCGGCGGCGGCCGTGCGGATCGCCATGTTGCAGCCATAGAGCGCCTGCGACGGCCGGACCGCCGCCTCGTCCATCGGCGTCTCGTCTCGCGCGATCAGCGCGACCGCTTCGGCAAAGGCGATGCCCTGACCGTTGATGCCATCGGCGATGACGCGGCCGGTGGAGCCGACGACATCGACATTCGCGACGAACATCGCTTCCAGCACGGCGAGATAATCGTCCGCCACGACGAAATCGTCGTCGAGAAAGAGGATGAGATCGGCCTTCCCCTCCAGCGCCGCCAATGCCGTGTTGCGCTGGCGGCAGAGGCCCTTCTCGCCTGTCACCACCGACACACCGAGCAGCGCCGACGTGATGCCGGCGGCATCCTCCGGCCGTACCACGGAAATGAGCACCCCATCCGGCGGACGGGTCTGGCGTTCCAGGTGCAGCACGGTATCGCGCACGATCTCCGGCCGGCCAAGCGTGGCGACCACGACGAACAGCCTCAACGGAACGACTCCCCTGTCGCCGGCACAGCCGGATGCCACACGGCCGGCGCCGCCGGAGCGGGCGCCCGCCGTGCCCGCAGCGATGCCGCCCGCAACGCCAGCGCCGCCGCGCCGAAGATCGCGAAATCGGAGCCGAGATCGCACGACGGCGCATTGATGCTGTAGGGCACCAGCAGCATCAGCGCCGCCCACCCCGCCGCAACCCCCACCCCGCCCGGCTCGTCGATCACCGGATCGTAGCTGCTCCGCCGCAGCGGCTGGACCACGCGCGCCAGGTGGATCAGCACCAGCAGGGCGCCGATCAGGCCGGTCGATCCGAGGATGGCGGTCGCGAGGCTGGACGAGCGGAAGCTGCCCGGCCCGGTGCCGATGCCGTGGGACACGGTGAACGCCTCCAAGCCCTTGCGCGCCCAGAATGCGCGCTGGAGGGCGGAATAGGACTGGCTTTTCCCCACCGTCATGTAATGCACCATGTCGATGAAGGCGCCGCCGGCCGCGGGCAGCATGAAGAAGACGATCGCCGCCATCATCCCGCCCGCCAGCGCCGTCAGCAATATCGCTACCAGCTTGTCCGACCGCACCGCGCCCGGCAGCAGCAGGCGCATCCCGAGGAACAGGCTGTAGGCGGCGAGGCTGACATAGGCGCTGGAGGATGTGCTGGCGAGCAGGGTGGCGAGCAGCGCGAGCGCGGTCGGCCCGGCGCGGCGCGGCTGCACGTCGCGGATCCAGCATTCCACCATGAAGCAGAACCAGCCGAACGCGTAGGTGGCGTAGCTCGACGGCTCGGGGAACAGACCGCTCAGCCGGATGAAGCTGCGATATTGCTGGTCGAGCTGGGCATAGGCGCCGTTGCGGACCAGAGCGACCACCTCATCCAGCGCGGTGCCGTGGCCGATCGCGATCAGCACCGCCAGCGCGATGCCGGTCCAGGCCGCCACGACCCCCGCATTCACCAGCACCCGCGCGCCACGCCGGCCGCCGCACGCGACGTGGACGACGATCGCCACGATCGCCGTGCCGATCAGGTAGATGGCGGTCGTCAGGTTTTGCGGCGTCGGCCGCAACGGCTCTGCCGCATAGATGTAGGCGCTCGGCAGCGGGCGGAGCGGCGCCACGTCGAGCGCCCCGCGAAACAGGCGTGGGCCGATCACCGCGAGCGCCACGCCGACGATGGTGAAAACCAGCAGCGGCCAGTTCGCCTCGATCGCCGCGCGGACCCGCGGCGCCTGCCCCGATCCCGGCAGGAAGATGCGCCCCGCCCCGAACAGCAAGGCGAAGTGGACCGGCGGAATGGTCGATCCGCCAAGCGCCGGCAGGGCCAGCGCCGCCGATCCGCTGAGCAGGCCGCAGGCGATCAGCAGCCCGATCACCGCCTCGATCCGGCCATAGAGCATGATCGGCAGACCGATCAGCAGCAGCAGCACGCCGATGAAGGTGAGCGTCATGCTGCGATCACCCGCAACATGCCCTCATCAAATCGCTCCGGCGAGAAATGGCGGGCATGGGCGACGGCGACGGCCGGATCGAAATCGGGCAGCCACCGCTCCAGCTCCAGCACTGCCGCCGCCAGCGACTCGGCGGTCTGTTCGGCGAAGAACTGGCCGGTTGCGCCGGGCACCACCGTGTCGCGCGCGCCGCCCCGGCCATAAGCCAGCACCGGCCGGCCCGATGCCATCGCCTCCACCACGATGCCGAAATCCTCCTCGGCGGTGAAGATCAGCGCGCGGCTGCGCGCATAGGCCCGGCGCAATCCCGCCAGATCGACGCGCGGCAGGATGGTGATGTTCGGCCCGGCGCGGCGGCGCAGCGTCTCCAGCATCTCGCCCTCGCCGATCATCAGCAGCGGCAGGCCGAGCGCGTTGAACGCATCGAGCGCCACGTCCGCGCGCTTGTACGGCGTCATCTGGCCGATCCACAGATAATGCGGGTCCTGCTCGGCCGAGGGGGCGAACAGGTCCACCGCGACCGGCGGATGGACGATCGCCGCATCCCGCCGCCACGCGCGGGCGATGCGCTGCTGGATGAAATGCGAATTGGCGACGAAGCGATCCACTCGCGCCGCCGAGGTCACGTCCCAGCCGCGCAGCTTGTGGAACATCCACGGCATCACCGCGCGGGTCAGGCGGCCGGCCGATCCGCGATAATCGTGATAATGATCCCACAGATAGCGCATCGGCGAGTGGCAGTAGCAGACGTGCAGCGCATCGGGCGCCGCGATCACCCCCTTGGCGGGGCCGGATTCGCTGCTGATGACGAGATCGTAGCCGCGCAGATCCAGCTCCTCCAACGCCATCGGCATCAGCGGCAGATATTTCTGGTAATGTTTCACCGCGCCCGGCAGCCGCTGGATGAAACTGGTGCGCACCGGCCGCGCGCGGATCGTGGCAGAGACGCGATCGGGCACATAGACGTGAGTGAAGATATCCGCCTGCGGGAATAGGTGGACGAGCCGCTCCAGCACGCGCTCGCCGCCGCGCATGCCGACGAGCCAATAATGGATGATCGCCACGCGGCGCGGCGCCATCATCGCGCCGCGCCCGTCGGCCGGGTTGCGCGATCAGGCATAATAGGCCTTGTACTGATCGTAATAGGCGCCGGCGTCGCCGTGGCCGAACCGCTTCTGCTTGCGGATGTCCATCTGGCTCAGCACCACACCCGCCAGGGGGACATGGTTGGCCGGCAGCAGCCGCAGCGCCGCCTTCGCGACATGATCGGCCGTACGCCGCCAGCGCACCACCAGGATGGTGGCATCCGCCTTGGCGGCGATCAGCCGGCCATAGGCGATCGCCAGCACCGGCGGCGTATCGAACAGGATCAGACCGAAGCGCGCCTTCAGTTCGTCGATCAGCCGGTCGAGCGCCTCGGCCGTGACCAGATCGGCCCCGTCCGTCGTGGCCGCGGAGACGAGCAGCAGGCGCGCGCCGGAGGCCTCGTCCACGGTGATCGCCTCGTCCAGCGTGGCGCGGCCGAGCAGCACCTCCACAAGCCCCGGCCCGCTGCCGCCGAACAGCGCGCTGGTGCCGCGCCGCCGCAGATCGAAATCGACGAGCAGCACGCGCTCGCCGGCCAAAGCGGCGATGCGGGCCATGCCCACCGATACCGTCGTCTTGCCCTCCTGCGGCAGCGCCGAGGTGATCGCCAGCGTCTGCAATGGCCCCGGCACGACATAAGGCAGCGATGTCCGCAGCGTGCGAAACGCCTCGGCAAAGGCGGACTGCGGCAGCTCGACCACCGCGGCGGCGGGCGGCGGCGCGCGATCGACGATGCTCGACAGCAGCGGGATACCGGCAAGGTAGCGCGTGTGCAGGCGCCCCTCCACCTCCTCGCCGGTCGTCAGCCCGTGGAACATCGCCTCGGCGATCAGGGCGGCGACGATGCCCAGCCCGCTGCCCAGCAGTACGCCGATCAGCATGTGCAGCGGCACGTTGGGGCTGCTCGGATCGTCGGGCACCTCCGCCAGCGTCAGGATGCGGGCATCGGCGCGCTCGGCCCCTTCCTGGGCGCTCGTTTCCTTGAATCGGTTGAGATAGCTTTCGTACAGCGCCTGCGACGCATCCGCCCGGCGTTTTAGATCGTCGAGCATCACGGTGGAGCGGTTATTCTGCGCCAGCGTGCCCTTCGCGCCCGTAAGGCTGCCGGCGATCGAGCCCAGCCGCTCGCGCGAGACGCGTGCCTTGGCGTCGAGGTTGGAGATCACGCGCTTGATCTCCGCCTCGATGTTCGCGTCGATCTCCTTCAGTTCGCTGGCGGCCTTCAGCACGTCGGGGTGACGCGGGCCGTAGCGCGCGCGCAGATTGGCCAGCTGGGCGGCGGCATCGGCCTGGCGCGAGCGCAGCGCGCTGACCACGCCGGAACCCAGCGCCTCGCCGACATCGTCGCCGGTCGATCCGCCGCGCAGCTGGGCGCGCGCCGTGTCCAGCCGCGCCTTGTCCTCCACCGCCTGCGCCCGCGCCTCGGCGACGCCCTGGTTGAAGCTGGAAATCTCCTGCTCGGTCAGCGAGGCGCCGGAGGTGCTGAGCAGGTTGTTCGCCACGCGATATTGCTGCACCCGCTCGTTATCGGCATTGGCCTGGGCGCGCAGTTCGTCGAGCCGGCGGGACAGGAAGGCGCGGGTCTCGCGGTTGGTCTGCTGCTTGGAGCCGAGCTGGCCGAGCGTGTAGCGCCGGGCATATTCGTTGGCGATCCGCGCCGCCAGCTCCGGGTTTTCGGTCGAAAACAGGATCAGGAAAGCGAGCGACGCGCCGACGCGATTGACCGTGAGGCCGGTTTGCAGCCGGTCGAGCACAGCCTCGCGCTGTTCGGCGGCGGTGGGCGCGCGGCTGTGCGCCGGCAGCATCCCCAGCGCGCGGCCGACGCGGGTGATCGTGCCGGGCCGATCGCCGAGATAGGGGTTGAAATGCGGATCCCGCTCCAGCCGCAGCGCATCGGCGACGCGGCCGGCCATCTCGCGCGAGGAAAGCACCTGCACCTCGGTATCGGCGACGATATCGTTCGGCTGGGCGAACGGTTCGGCCCGGTTGGCGGTGGGCGCCACCTCCTCCATGCTGGTGTTCAGCGCCACCTGCGAGGCGGCCGTATACACCGGCACCTGCCGCAGCGTGTAGAGC
>CAXTTS010000207.1:0-5532 GCA_964247265.1 uncultured Sphingomonadaceae bacterium | reverse complement strand
TCCAGCTGCTCGCGGCGATCCCCTCGATCATCTACGGCATGTGGGGCTTCTTCGTGCTGGCGCCGTGGCTGGCCGAGCATTTCATCCTCGACGTGGCCGATCTCGCCGCGCCGGTGCCGGTGCTGAACAAGATCCTCGATTACGGCTCAGGCAACAGCGTGTTCACCGCCGGCATCGTGCTGGCCGTGATGATCCTGCCGCTGATAACGGCGATGTTCGTCGAGATATTGGGCGCCACGCCGGTGGTGCTGAAGGAATCGGTCTACGGCCTGGGCGCGACGCGCTACGAGGTGGTGCGCCATGTCGCCGTTCCTTATGGCCGCCGAGCGATGATCGGCGGCATCATGCTCGGGCTCGGGCGGGCCCTGGGCGAGACGATGGCGGTCACTTTCGTGATCGGCAACGCGACGCGCCTTTCCCCGAACATCTTCGCGCAAGGGTCGACCATCTCGTCGACGATCGCCAATGAGTTCGCCGAGGCGGGCGCGGGATCGATGAAGCTCGCCGCGCTGCTGGGGCTGGGCCTCACCCTGTTCATCATTTCCTTCCTCGTGCTGGCCGCGTCGCGCGCGCTGGTCGCACCGCGCGCCGGAGCCTGAGATGAGCGGACACGCCTCCCGCCGCAAGGCCGTGAACCTCGCGGTCGCGGTGATCGCCTCCGTTGCCGCGCTGGTGGCGCTGGCGGTGCTCGCCTCGATCCTGTGGACGCTCGTCGCGCGCGGTCTGCCGGCGCTGCGGCTCGGCATCTTCACCACATCGATGGCGCCGACGGGCGAGAATGGCGGTCTCGCCAATGCGATCGTCGGCAGCCTGATCCAGGTCGGCATCGGCATGCTGATCGCGACGCCGATCGGGGTGCTCGCCGGCACCTATCTGTCCGAATATGCGCGCGGATCGCGGCTGGGCGATGTCACCCGGTTCGTCAGCGACATCCTGCTCTCCGCCCCCTCGATCCTGATCGGTCTGTTCGTCTACACGCTGCTGGTCGCCACCACCGGCAGCTATTCGGGCATCGCCGGTGCGCTGGCGCTGGCGGTGATCGCGATCCCGATCATTATCCGCACCACCGAGGACATGCTGTCGCTGGTGCCGATCGCGCTGCGCGAGGCGGCGGCGGCGCTCGGTGCGCCGAAGTGGAAGGTGACGGTGCTGATCGCCTGGCGCGCGGCCGGGGCAGGCATGCTCACCGGCCTGCTGCTCGCCTTGGCCCGCGTGGCGGGCGAAACCGCGCCGCTGCTGTTCACCTCGCTCGGCAACCTCAACTGGTCCACCTCGCTTGCCAAGCCGATGGCGAGCCTGCCGGTCGCGATCTACCAATTTGCCGCCAGCCCCTATGAGGATCTCGTCCAGCTCGCCTGGGCGGGTGCGCTGATCGTTACCATCGGCGTTCTCGCCATCAACATCGTCGCCCAGCTCACGCTCGGCCGCCGCCGCTAGGAATTCGTGATGGCCGAACAGACCGACAAAGCCGCCGCGCCCGCAATGGCCTCTCTCGCCGACGCGGTGGGTCGGCGGGACGATCTCCCGTCCACGCCGCCGTTCATCAGCGTCCGCGATCTCGATTTCTATTATGGGGACAATAAGGCGCTGAAGGGGATCAACCTCGATTTCCCGAAGCAGCGCGTGACGGCGCTGATCGGCCCATCCGGCTGCGGCAAGTCGACGCTGCTGCGCGTCATCAACCGCATGTACAGCCTCTATCCCGGCCAGCGCGCCACGGGCGAGGTGCTGATGGAGGGGACGAACCTGATCGACGAGAAGGTCGATCCGACCGATCTGCGGGGCCGCGTCGGCATGGTGTTCCAGAAGCCGACGCCGTTCCCGATGTCGATCTACGAGAATATCTCGTTCGGCGTGAAGCTGCACGAGCGGCTGAACAAGGCCGCGATGGACGAGCGGGTGGAGTGGAGCCTGCGCAAGGCGGCGCTGTGGGACGAGGTGAAGGACCGGCAGGGCACCTCCGCCCTCGGCCTCTCCGGCGGCCAGCAGCAGCGCCTGTGCATCGCCCGCACGATCGCGGTGAAGCCGCAGGTGCTGCTGTTCGACGAGCCGACCTCCGCGCTCGATCCGATCTCCACCGCCAAGGTGGAGGAGCTGATCGCGGAACTGCGCGCCGAGTTCACCATCCTGATCGTCACCCATTCGATGCAGCAGGCGGCGCGCTGCTCCGACCAGACGGCGTTCATGTATCTCGGCGAACTCGTCGAGGTGGGCACCACCGCGCAGATCTTCACCCACCCCGCGCAGAAGCGGACGAGCGAATATGTCACCGGCCGGTTCGGCTGACATCGGCATTCACGGGAGAGACGCCTTGTCCGATTCGATCCAGCCGCCGCATACCGTCAGCTCCTACGACACCGACCTGCACAATCTGCGATCCACCATCGGCCAGATGGGCGCGCTGTGCGAGGCGCAGCTGACCGCCGCAGTGGACGCGGTGGTGGAGCGCGACGCCGACGGCGCCGAAGCGGTGGTGGCGCTGGACGGGCGGGTGGACGCGCTCCACGCCGAGGCCGAGAACCTGGCGATCGGCATCATCGCACGCTATGCGCCGCTGGCGGACGATCTGCGCGAGGTGGTTGCCACGCTGAAGATCGCCGGCTGGCTGGAGCGGGTGGGCGATTATGGCAAGAGCATCGCGAAGCGCGCGATGATCCTGGCGACGCTGGACACCGCCGAGCCGGCAACCCTGATCGTGGAGCTGGCGGCCGAAGCGAAGAGCCTGCTGCGCCAGTCGCTCGACGCCTATATCGATCGGGACGAGGCGGTGGCCGATACCATCGTCAGCAAGGACGAGGCGATCGATCGCACCTACACGCAGGTCTTCGACGATCTGCTCTCCTTCGCGGCGGGCCACGAGCATAGCCTCGTGATCGTGACGCATCTCCAGTTCATCGCGAAGAATCTGGAACGGATCGCCGATCAGGCGACGAACATCGCCGAACAGGTCCGCTACGCCGTCGCAGGCACGTCGGTGACAGATCGCTTCGATCGCTGACGGGCGCGACTATCCGGCCGTGCCGCCGCTGGCCTCGCCCGGCTGATGCGGCCGGCGATCGGCTGACATCGATCCTGTGCTGGAGCGGGCGCTGTGTTCTGCGGCCCGCGAGTTCGCAGAAGCGGGGCGGCCCGAAGCCTGCGCCATCTTCTACAGATACGAAGAAGGGCGACCTCCCCGTGGTGGCCGCCCGTCTCCTCACACCTTAGAACGGATAGTAGCGGAAGCTTACGAAGCCCATGTTCTGCTTGGCGCGCGGCGCCCCGCCGACGCCGGCGAACGCCTGACGCTCGGTATAGCTATATTGCGCGCCGACCTGCGCGCGGCCGAAGGATCCCTGGTAGAGTTTCTGCCAGAAGCCGATCGTCGCCTGCTTGATCGAACGGGTATTGCCGTTGCAGCTTGCCCCCGCGGCGCCTTCGGTCAGGCATCCCTCGTTGGTGTAGAGTGGATTGCCGTAGCCATAATAGAGGTTGTTGGCGGTGCTGAAGTAGCGGCCGTTCGAGACTTCCTCGCCCGCGAACCCATAGATGTCGAGCATCTTGGTGGCGTGGAGGGTGAGGCCGGCGAGCAGCATATATTCGCGGATCGGCGAGATATGGCCGTTCGGCATGAACGTGACGTCCGGCAACTGCGACGAACCATAGCGACCGACGCCCTTGCCGTAGAGGCCGGAGAACTGGGCGTCGAGGATGCCGGGAACGATCTGCCCGGCGATACTGCCGCCGAAGCCCCAGCCGGTTTCGTCATCATTGTCGTTGTTCACGCGATCGTAGAAGTCGCGGTACAGAGCGAACGCCTCGACATGCAGGCCGCGCTTGCCGACCTTGCCTTCATAGGCAACCTTGCCGATGATATCGGGCACATGGTTCAGCGACAGGCTGTTGGCATTATCGAAGCCCGAGCTGCCCTGGATGTTGTTGACCAGCGTCCCCGGCAGCGTCGCGCCGGTGCCGCCGGTGATCGGCGTCAGGCCACGCGGCGTGCCGACGGTGTAGAAGGTGGTCTGCGGGTTTTCAGCAGCGACCGCGACCCACAGATGCTTGTCAAAGAAATCGGCCGCGATCCGCACGCCGGGCTGGCGGGTCCAGGCGAAGCCGGGCACATATTGCGCATCGATCTGCGGCGGCGTGACTTCGGCGCGTGGGGTGATGCCCTTGGAATTGAGCGTCACGAGCGACCAGTTCTGGCCAGCGAGCAGGTGGATGCCGTTGCCGGAGGCCGTCTTCCAGTCGATGGTCGCGTACAGGTTGCGAATGCGCGGGTTATAGGAGTTGCTCTCGTTCGAGTTCGCCGTCTGGGCGGCGCCCTGAAAGTCGAACTCGCCATACATGGCGAGGTGGACCTTGCTGCTGGCATCCCCCTCGGCGAGAAACGACACGCGGCTCTGGCGAGCCGAAAAGCGCGACTCCTGCGTGTGCCCCGTGCGCGTGATCGGAAACGGGATCGCGTTGAAGTTGGAGGCGATGTCGTTCGCGGTGTCATGCTGGCGATAGATGCCGGCAAGCTCCAGAAAACCGCCCGGCGTGATCGTGATGCCCTTGAAGCCGAACTTGTCGGGATGCTGGGCCTTGTCGAGCTGGGTCTGCACGGCGGCCTGCTGCACCGCGATCTGCGTGGTCGCCGTGTCCACCTTGGTGGCGGCGGCGCGTGCCTGGGTCGCGGCGGCCTCGGCTTGCTCGGTGGCCTGCACCTGTGCCTGCGCCTGCTGGTCGGCGCGCGCCTCCAGCGCCTCCACCTTGGCTCGCAACGCCTTGACCTCCTCAAGCAGCTCGCGGGTGGTGGCGGCGGATCCGGCGGCGGCTCGCTTCGGCGCGGCGGATGCCGTGCCGCTCGCCAGCAGGGTCACGCATACGGACGTGGTCAGCAGCAGTGTGCGAAGCGTCATCGGAGCCATCCCTTTCAATCGCTTGATCGCGATCCGTCCAGCCTCGCCTAGACATGCTTCGTTACAAACACGCGTCACGACCGCCGCAGGGCGACGACCCGCATCGCACCGGCGCCGTCCGCGCGGAACGGTGAGCGCCAGCGTCGCTGCGAAGGAGAAATCGGCTGTTTTGGGTGGGATATGGTGCCCAGGGACGGGATCGAACCGCCGACACCGTGATTTTCAGTCACGTGCTCTACCAACTGAGCTACCTGGGCACAGATCAGCGTTGGAGGCGCGCCTATAGCGGCGGCTATCGCTCGCTGTCCAGCCCGCTCTGGGGGTTTTCTGCCTCGTCGTCGTCGAGCGGACGGCCGGGCATGCGGTAGCCCTCGCCAAGCCACTGGAGCAGATCGCGATCGCGGCAGCCCTGGCTGCAGAACGGCGCGAAGGCGGGGAGCGCCGGCCTGCCGCAGAGCGCGCAGCCGCCGCGGGCGAGCCTATCGGGCGAGGCTGTGTTCCGTGTGGACATAGGCAGCGGATATGGCGAGCGCCGGGTCCGCCCGCAAGGCGATCGGCGCGCCGATGCGCCGTGCCAGCGCCGCCTGCCAGTCGGGTCGCGCGGCGAGGATCGCGACGACGGGCGGCGGCGCGACGAGGGTGCGCG
>CAXTTS010000206.1:0-5556 GCA_964247265.1 uncultured Sphingomonadaceae bacterium | reverse complement strand
TGTTGGCGACGACGCCCATCAGCTCGCCCCCGGCCGATCCGCCGTTGATCGCGATCCGGCCCGCGCTGCTGAACCCCGCGGCGATCAGCCCTCTGGCAACATCGACGAAATCGCGGAACGCGTTCCAGCGTTTGTCGCGCTTGCCATCCAGATACCAGCCATAGCCGAGATCGTCGCCGCCCCGGATATGCGCGATGGCGTAAGCGAAGCCGCGATCGAGCAGGCTCAGCCGTCCGGTCGAGAAGCCGGGCGGAATGGCGATGCCGTAGGCGCCATAGCCGTAGAGGAACAGCTTGCCCGAGCCGTCCTTCGGGAAACCCGCCGGATAGACGATCGACACCGGCACCTGCGCCCCGTCGCGCGCCGTCACCATCAGTCGCTCGGTGGCGTAGAGCGTGGGATCGTAGCCCGAAGGCACCTCGCGCACCTTCAGCGTCGCCAGCGTCCGCGTGTCCGGCGCATAATCGAACACCGTGTCGGGCGTCGTCATCGAGGCGTAGGTCAGCCGGTAGACCGGCGGATCATATTCGGGATTGTTGGCGAGACTGGCGGTATAGCTCGCCTCGGGAAAGGCGATGCGATGCTCGTCGCCGTCATAGGTGCGCAGGCGGATCTGATCGAGCCCGTCCACCCGCTCGCTGATCGCGATGTGCCGCGCGAAAGTGGAGATACCGCGCAGATACACCCGATCCGATCCCGCGATCACCGTGGACCACGCTTCGGGCGCATCCACCGCCGCTTCCGCGAGGCGGAAGTTGATATGCTCGTCATTGGTCAGGATCCACAGCCTGCCATGCGCCGCATCCACCGAATATTGCCGCCCGGCCCGCCGCGCGCTCACCAGGATCGGCGCGGCGGCGGGATCGGCGGCGGGCACCAGCCGCACCTCGCTGGTTTCATGGTCGCCGGTCTGGATCGCGATCCACTGCCGGTCCTGCGTCCGCCCCAGCCCCACGTTGAAGCCGATGTCGTCGCTCTCCTCATACAGCGTCACGGCCGCCGCCGGATCGCCGCCCAGCCGGTGCAGCCGCGCGCGGTAGGTCCGCCAATTATCGTTCACCTCGGTGAAGGCGATCGCATCCGAATCTGCCGACCACACGACGCCGCCATTGGCCACCTCGGTCACGGTCTCCACATCCCGCCCGCTCGCCAGATCGCGGATGCGCAGGGTGAAGCGTTCGGCGCCACTGTCGTCCGCCGCCCATGCCGCCAGCCGCCCGTCCGGGCTCACCGCCAGCGCGCCCAGCCGGAAATAGTCCTTGCCCGCCGCCTCGGCCGGCTCGCTCAGGATCAGCTGCTCGGCACCACCCGCCACGGGCCGGCGATACCACAGGCGATATTGCCCGCCCGCCTCGAACGCCCACCAGTAGAGCCAGTCGCCATCCTGCTGCGGCACGCCGACATCGTCTTCCTTCATCCGCCCCTTCATCTCGGCGAAGATCGTGTCGATCAGCGGCTGGTGCGGCGCCATGTTCGCCTCGAACCACGCATTTTCCGCCCGCAAATGGTCCAGGATCGCCGCATCCTCCACCACTGGATAGCCGGGATCGCGCAGCCAATGGTATGGATCGTCGATCGTGCGGCCATGATGGCTGGCGTTGTGCGGCTGCGTGGCGGCGACCGGGGGCAGGGTGTCGGGCAAGGAAAACCTCTCGGCTGGCGCAGCGGAGGCCGTGCGCCTATCTTCGGGTCCGACAGAGATAGAAGGGCTTTGCGCCATGTCCACCTATGAAGACCGGCTGAAGGCATTGCGCGACGAACTGGCCCGCCGCCGCCTCGATGGCTTCGTCGTGCCACTGACCGACGAGCATATGAGCGAATATGTCGGCGCCTATGCCCAGCGGCTGGCCTGGCTCACCGGCTTCCAGGGCTCGGCCGGCTCGGCGGTGGTGCTGCCGCAGGAGGCGGCGATCTTCACCGACGGCCGCTACACCCTGCAGGTGCGCGAGCAGGTGGACGGCGCGCATTGGAGCTACCAGTCCGTGCCGCAGACCAGCATCGCCGGCTGGCTCGCCGAACATGCCGGGCAGGGCGCGCGGATCGGCTACGATCCCTGGCTGCACACCAGAAGCTGGGTCGCCGCCGCCAGCGCCGCCTTGGCCGAGATCGGCGCCGAGCTCGTCGCGGTGGATGCGAACCCGATCGATGCCGTCTGGGCCGATCGCCCCGCGCCGTCCGCCGCCAGGCTCGTCGTCCACCCCGATGCGCTCGCCGGCAAGCCCTCCGCCGAGAAACGGCAGGACGTGGCGGACTGGCTGGTGGCGAAGCGCGCCGATGCCGCCGTCCTCTCCGCGCTGGATTCGATCGCCTGGACGTTCAACGTGCGCGGGCAGGATGTCGATCGCACCCCCGTCGCTCTGGCCTATGCGCTGGTCCATGCCGACGGCACCGCCGATCTGTTCGTCGCGCCGGAAAAGCTGGCCGAGGATGTCGCCCAGCATCTCGGCAATGCCGTCCGCCTTCACCCGCGCAACGCCTTCGCCGATCATCTCGCCACGCTGAAGGGCAAGCGCATCGCCGCCGATCCCGAACGCGCCGTCGCCGCCATCTTCGCGGCGCTCGGGCAGGCGGGCGCGCAGGTGATCGAGGCGCGCGATCCGGTGGTGCTGCCCAAGGCGATCAAGAACCCGGCCGAGATCGCCGGCCACAAGGCGGCGCAGGCGCGCGACGGTGCCGCCCTCTCGCGCTTCCTCCACTGGCTCTCGGTCGAGGCGCCGAAGGGCGGTCTCACCGAGATGGCCGCCGCCGACCGGCTGCGCGCATTCCGCGAGGAAACCGGGCTGCTGCGCGATCTCTCCTTCGACACGATCAGCGGCGCCGGTCCGAACGGCGCCGTGGTCCACTACCGCGTCAGCGAGGAGACCAACCGCCCGATCGAGCGCGATTCGCTGTTCCTTGTGGATTCGGGCGGGCAATATCAGGATGGCACCACCGACGTGACGCGCACCGTCGCGGTGGGCACCCCCACGGCCGAGATGAAGGACCGCTTCACCCGCGTGTTGAAAGGCCATATCGCGCTCGCCCGCGCCGTCTTTCCGCAGGGCACGCGCGGATCGCAGCTCGATGTGCTGGCGCGGCAATATCTGTGGGCGGCGGGGCTCGATTATGCCCACGGCACCGGCCACGGCGTCGGCAGCTATCTCGCGGTGCACGAAGGACCGCAGCGCATCGCCACCTTCGGCGGCGGCGACGAGCCGCTGCGCGCGGGCATGCTGCTCTCGAACGAGCCGGGCTATTACAAGTCGGGCGAGTATGGCATCCGCATCGAGAATCTGGTGCTGGTCGTCGATCGCGACGTGGCGGGGGCGGAGCGCGAGATGCTCGGCTTCGAAACGCAGACCTTCGCGCCGATCGACCGCACGCTCATCGACGCCGCATTGCTCTTGCCGGAAGAGCGCGCCTGGATCGACGCCTATCATCAGGCAGTCGCGGCGCGCATCGGCCCGCAGCTGCAGGGCGCGGCGCAGACGTGGCTGGCCGGCGTTACCGCTCCGCTGTGACGGAAGGGTCGGCTAGGGGCGGATCGGCTAGGGGCGGATCGGCTTCGGCCGTGGCAGCGATCGCGCCAGGCGTGTTGGCGGCGCCCCGCGCCTGCTGCTTGCGCCGCCGCAGGTTCGCCCGCAGCGCCTCGGCCAGTCTCCGCTCGCGATCCTCGTCCATCCGCCGGGGATAGGCGCGCACCGCATAGCGCCGCAAGCCGCCTTGACGCGCCCGGCCGCTTTCTCCATAGCGCCCGCTCCATCGCGGGTCCGCCCACGATCGTGCTGCCGTAGCTCAGTGGTAGAGCGCATCCTTGGTAAGGCTGAGGTCGTGAGTTCAATCCTCACCGGCAGCACCAGCATAACTCTGAAATCATTGAATAAAATCTCCCCTCTGGGGGAAACGCGCGCATTACGCGGGCTCTTCCGCACCGCCACGTAATGGATACGTAATAGCGCTGACGCGGCGTGAATCCGGCGTCATTTGAGCCATTGCGTTCAACGCTAGCCTACCGTTCCGATCCGGCCATCGATCCAGCTGCCAAGGACTCAGCCTCTCGCTCGTGAAGCGGGCGTCGGAAACGCTATCGGGGGCTTCGCGACCTGGGCGAGAGTAAGAGGAACGCGGGAGCTTTGTGACGGGCTGAGGGCCGGGAGAGAGTCTCCTGGCCGCCCGTCGTGGAGATCTCCCATGACCACGACCGTCCTTCCGGCCGCTTGCTCCGCTTCCGCGCGCTCCGGCACACCTCCATCGGCCGGCTACAAGGTCGACATCAGCCGCGGCGAGCGGATCGGTCGCGTCTCGTCCGAGTGGTTCTCGCGCCCCGACGATGAGCGCTTCCTCTCCCTTGGCGCGCTGCACGCGGCGGTCCGCACCCGGGCCGAGCGCGCGACCGCCCGCACCGTCGAGACCAAGACGCTGCGCGTCGAGGCGAGCCGTGACGATGCCGAGCGCCTCGCGCTGATCGTGCCCGGCCAGGATGCGCCTATCGCGCCGACCCACTGGTCGTACGGCCAGCTCTGCAGCCTGGTCGCCGCGCCTGCCAGCTACATGCGCCAGCTGCCGGCACCACTCGCCGGTATCAACCTCCAGCACGGCCTGCTCTCGCACCGCGCCGAGCTGGTGAAGACGCTTGAAGCCGACGACGGCCGGATCGAGCTCCGCGCCGTCACCGGACCTGATTACGGCCGCATCTGGGATCACGAACTGGTCGAGGCGGTGATGGTCGGCGACGTCCAGCAGCTCCAGTCGATCGAAGCCGGTGCCGCCTTCCGTCTGCTCGCCGAGCGTCACGGGGCCGCTGAGATCGGCGAGGTGCGCCGGCAGGCGGAGCCGTGGATGCGCGACGCGACGCGCATGTTCGCGACCGGGCGCACTGCCGAGGCCGTCGCCGCTTATTCGGCGGCGGGCATGGTCCACGCTGGCGAGACGCGCGACGCCGCGCGCACGGCGCTCATCGATCGCTGGGATGTCGAACGGCAAGAGGCACCGACGGCTTCCCGAATCATCCTCACTCACATGAACACGGAGGTCGCGATGTTGAACCAGGCTGCACGCGAACGACTGCAGGCACAGGGCGAGCTCGGTCGCGATGTGACCGTGCAGACGGAACGCGGCGAGCGCCAGTTCGCCGAGAATGAACGGATGGTCTGCTGCCTCCGAACGACGGCCGAGTTCCCGCATCCTCGGTTGTTGGTGGCGCGGCAACCCCGCTGCCTGTGCGTCGCTGGTGGCTCGAGCGGCGCTTGCGTCTTGGGCCCAGCGGGCACCCGGCCGCCACCCGCCGCCTCGCGGAACCGAGCAGGCACCGGGGTCGTCATCGACGGGCAATAAGGCAGGCGGGCGCGCCTCAGGCTGCGCGCGCGGACGCTCTAACCGCCGGAGTCGCTCGATCGCGAGCGCCGGCAGGTAGAGCGAGGCGACCCGTGTCATCGCAAGCCTCAACCAAAAGAGAGAAGGGATTGCCGTTCCGCTGGCGGACAAGCTCAACCGACCAGCGCGGCCGACCAACACCGGGGGCGGGCAGCCGCTCGGACGGAGCGCACGCAACGCGCCACCGCGTGGTTGCTGCGGAAA
>CAXTTS010000205.1:0-5646 GCA_964247265.1 uncultured Sphingomonadaceae bacterium | reverse complement strand
AGCGGGGGAAGAGCAGCAAGGCAGGCCTGGCGGTTTCGTCCATGCGGGCGATCGCGCTGGCTGGGGGACGCAGGTGGCGGACATCGCCCTTGGGCGTCGCGGCCAGCAGAGGGCCGAGCCGGCTTGGCTCAACTTGCGAGGTCATGACGGCAATCGATTGATTCTTCAGGCTTATCGGGCGGGGGAAAGGATGGACCTTGCCGGAGAGCAGATCGATCAAAGCGAACTCGTCGCCCAACAGGCGCCAGCCGCGCTCGGCGAGCAGGGCCGAGAGGGTGGACTTGCCGGCGCCGGAGTGGCCGGACATCAGCAGCGCCCGCCCGTCCCGCTCCACCCCGGAGGCGTGGAGTAGCAGCCAGCGTCGCGCGCCGAGCGCCATTTGCAGGTTCATGCCCATCTCGGCCGCCAGGATACCGAGATCAGGCGGTAAAGGCGCCGCATCGGCTATGGTGTAATCGCCCCGCACCGCCATCGATGGTCGCAACCAGCGGCGCCACGGGTGCTCCGGCTCCAGTCGGACGGTGTAATCGGGAGTGTCGTCGCGCGGCGTGGGATAGCCGGCGTAGAGGCGTTTCAGATCGTCAATCGGTTTCGGCCAGGCCGAGCCGATGCGGAAGCCGACCGGCCCGACCCTTACCGAGAAAGCGTGCGTCACGCGGCGAAAACAAGGCCGGCGGCGGCGAGTTCGGCCAGTCTGGCGGCGATGACCGCCTCGATCGACGCATCCTCCACATCCACGCCATAGCGCGCGATCAGCCGCTCCGCGATCGTGACGGCATCGGCCGGGCCATCCGCCAGCGCATCGAGGATTTCGGGGGATGGCGGCAGCAGCACATGGGTGGCGCCGGACGGCCGGTGGAACAGCAGCGTCATCCCCTCGGCCGGTACCGCCAGCCGCATCGCCGGGGGATCCGCGCGGTAGCGCGTCACGCCCGTCAGGGGCGCGGCATCTGCAGCGACTGATAGCAGGTGAAGCCGCTCATGCCGTTCTGCAGCTTGCGGATATAGGCCATGTAGGCGCGGCTGGCGTCGTAATCGGCACCGGGAAAGTTCGCGCCGGCCATCGCCCGCTTGACCTGTTCGGCCGTCATCGGCTGGCTGGGCGGGCGGAAGGCGCCGGGCGTGCCGGCATCGACGATGCCACCCTGTCGATCGATCCACTTGCCCGCCCCCATGCGCGGATCGGGTATCGGGATCTGGCAGTTCATCACCGACCCCGCTGCCTGCGCGAGCGCCGGCCGGATCGTGACGACGGTGGATGCCGCCGCCGCGCCGAGCATCAGCCGGCGGCGGGTGGTGCGGCGCTGATCGTCGCCGGACGCGGCAGGCACGTCCGCTCCGCCGGCCGGGCCGGTATCCGCACTGCCGCGCTGATCGGCGTCTTCACTCATGCTGCCACCCTTGCCCCGTATTTCCTGCTTAATGGTAAAGACGCGGAAAGGCGATACGGCTGTTACGGACATGGTGGCAACGGCGTTTCGCCACAGCCGGGAGAGCGCGGTGGCATGACAATGCGGTGGGGCTATCGCATCTTCTTCACGACGCTGGCCTTTCTGGCCGCTCTGATCGTGGCGTATGCCGAGCCGATCGCCGGCGTGGCGTTGGCGGGTGTCGGCTGCGGGCTGGCCTGCTGGCTTGCGCTGCGCCGGGCCGCGACGACCGAGGTGGCGATACCGGCTGCGGAGCCCGAGGCTGCCGCGGAGCCCGGTCTGGCCGAAGTGGCCGCCTCGATCAGCGAACCCTTGCTGTTCGTCGAGCGCAGCCGCGTGACCCATGCCAACGCCGCCGCCACCGACCTGCTCGGCGGGCATATCGTCGGAGAGGACATCCGCCTCGCGATCCGCCATCCGATCGCCGGCGCCCGGCTTGCCGCCGCATTGACGGAGGGCGCGAGCGGGCCGCCGATCGAGCTTACCGGCCTTGGCGGCACCGATCAGCATTGGGAGATGACGATCCAGCCGCTCGGCCAGGCGGGTCTGCTGGTGCGGCTGGCCGATCGCACGCTGGCGCGCGCCGCCGAGCGGATGCGGGTGGATTTCGTTGCCAATGCCAGCCACGAACTGCGTACCCCACTCGCCACCCTGCTCGGCTTCATCGAGACGCTGGAGGAGGCGAACGGCCCCAAGGACGCCGCGACCCGCCTGCGCTTCCTGAAGACGATGATGGGCGAGGCAAGGCGGATGCAGCGGCTGATCGAAGATCTGATGTCGCTATCGCGGATCGAGGCGGAGCAGCATAGCGCGCCGAGCGCGGCGGTGTCGCTGACCGATCTCGCCGCCGAGGTGAGCGATGCGATCGTCGTGGCGCAGGCGATCGAGCGGCAGCGGATCGAGGTGGTCGCCGCGCCGGATACGCCGGCGGTGGCCGGCGACCGGGCGCAGCTATCGCAGCTGATGCACAATCTGATCGGCAACGGCATCAAATATGGCCGCGCCGGCGGGCCGGTGCGGATCGCGATCGGCCGCGAGGGCGGCATGGTGCGGATGACCGTGGCGGACGAGGGCGAGGGCATACCGCGCGAGCATCTGCCGCGACTGACCGAACGATTCTACCGCGTCGACCCCGGCCGTAGCCGCGCGATTGGCGGGACTGGCCTGGGGCTGGCGATCGTCAAGCATATCGTCGAGCGGCATCGCGGGCGGCTGGATATCGCCAGCATCGTCGGCCAGGGCACCACCGTCGGCGTGCGGTTGCCGGTGGCGTCGGAGAGCCTGCGCGGAGCCCGCGACAGCGCGTAATGCCGCACCCCGGAAGGCCGTGTCATCAGAACGACACAGGATCGTCACACTAGACACGTCGAACGGCGCGATAGCCGCATCAACGCCGCATATGATCTATCCGCTACGACGAAGGACGCCGGTGACGAGCAGGACGCCGAACGACATCGCCGCGCGCCAGCCAGTCCCGTCTGGCGTCGACTTCTTCATCGTTCCGCTTGTCGAACATCGTGGCACGCCCGACATCTTCACCAATTCCCGCGATAGGCGAAGCGGGGATACCATCACCGGCCGCACCGGCCGAGGAGCGACGACATGGCGACGACCGGACATACGGTAAAGGCTTTCGACGACGAACTCGGCCGATTGCGCGGGTTGGTGGCGGAGATGGGCGGGCGCGCGGAGGCGGCGATCGCCGACGCGATGCAGGCACTGGTGCGGCGCGATCTCGACTCGGCCGCCCGCATCGTCGAGGAGGACAAGCAGATCGACGCGATCGAGGCGGAGATCGAGCAGCAGGCGCTGCGCCTGATCGCGCTGCGCGCGCCGATGGCGGACGACCTGCGCGACGTGCTGGCGGCGCTGAAGATTGCCGGCGTGATCGAGCGGATGGGCGATTATGCCAAGAACATCGCCAAGCGGGTGCCGGTGCTGGACAGCGTGAAGGGGATCGAGCCGCTATCGATCCTGCCGGCGATGTCGCGCTCGGTCTCCGCGATGGTGCGCGGCGTGCTGGATGCCTATGCGGCGCGCGACGCCGAGGGCGCGCTGCGCGTGGCCGAAAGCGACCGCGAGGTGGACGATTTCTACAACAGCCTGTTCCGCGCACTGCTGACGCACATGATGGAGAATCCGCACACGATCACGGCGGCGACCCACCTGTTGTTCATCGCCAAGAATCTGGAGCGGATCGGCGACCACGCGACCAACATCGCCGAGATGGTGTATTTCGCCGCTACCGGGCAGCAGATGGCCGAGCGAGCGCGCGGCACCGACAGCCTCATCCAGGAGAACTGACATGGCCCGCGCCCGCCTGCTGCTGGTCGAAGACGATGCCGCGCTCGCCGAACTGCTCGTCTGGCATTTCGAGCGCGAGGATTTCGCCGTCGAGCATACCGCCGACGGCGAGGAGGCGCTGATGCTGGCGCGCGAGCAGCCGCACGATCTGGTGCTGCTCGACTGGATGATCGAGGGCGGGATTTCCGGCATCGAGGTGTGCCGCCGCCTGCGCCGCCTGCCCGATACCGCCAACGTGCCGATCATCATGCTGACGGCGCGCGGCGAGGAGGAGGACCGGGTGCGCGGGCTGGAGACCGGCGCCGACGACTACGTCACCAAGCCGTTTTCCCCGCGCGAGCTGGTGGCGCGGGTAGGTGCGGTGTTGCGCCGGGTGCGGCCAGCGCTGGCGGGCGAGCGGCTGGCCTATGCCGATATCGACATGGACACGGTATCGCACAAGGTAAAGCGCGGCGGCGACAGCGTGCCGCTGGGGCCAACCGAGTTCCGCCTGCTGCGCCATTTCCTGGAGCATCCGGGCCGCGTCTTCTCGCGCGAGCGGCTGCTCGACTCGGTCTGGGGCCGCGAGGCGGATATCGAGCCGCGCACGGTGGACGTGCATATCCGCCGGCTGCGCAAGGCGATCAACGACGGCGGGCGGAGCGACATCATCCGCACGGTGCGCTCGGCGGGCTACGCGCTGGACGAGGAAGCGGCGTAGGGGCTGGCGAGCGGACAGGTACGCCTGAGGCGACAAGCGCCCTTGCTACTATCGTCATCCCGGACTTGATCCGGGATACATTTCGCCACTTGCGCCCAGCCGCCAGATGGATCCCGGATCAAGTCCGGGATGACGAAAAGAAGGGGTGCAGACAAATCGAAGCAGCGCCTCCTACTTCATCAGCACCAGTTCCTCCGCCATGCTCGGGTGGAGCGCCACCGTATCGTCCCACGCCTGCTTGGTGAGGCCGGCCTTCACCGCCACCGCCGCCGCCTGCAGGATCTCCGGCGCGTCCGGCCCGATCATGTGGAGGCCGACGACCTTTTCCGTCTCCGCCTCGACGATCATCTTGTACAGCGCGCGTTCGTGGCGGCCGGCGAGTACGTTCTTCATCGCGCGGAAATCGGAGGTGTAGACCTTTACCGAGCCGAGCTTGTTGCGCGCTTGCGCCTCCGTCATGCCGACGCCGGCCATCGGCGGGTGGCTGAAGACGGCGCTGGGGATGTTCTCATAGTCGACGCGGTGCGGCTTGTTGCCGAAGATGGTGTCGGCGAAGGCCTGCCCCTCGCGGATGGCGACGGGGGTGAGCTGCACGCGGTTGGTCACGTCGCCGACGGCATAGATGCTGTCGACGGTCGACTTGTTGTCGGCATCCACGACGATCGCGCCATGCTTGTCGAGTTGGACGCCCGCATCGGCGAGACCCAAGCCGTCCGTCTTGGGCACGCGGCCGGTGGCGAACAGCAGCACGTCGCAATGAAGCGGCTCGCCGCCGCCGCCGACATGCACCATCAGCGAGCCGTCCTCCTGCTTCTCGACCCGCTCGAACGGCGCGTGAAAGCGGAAATCGATGCCCTTGGTGAGCGAGATCTGGAGCAGGCGATCGCGGATCTGCTCGTCATAGCCGCGCAGGATCTGGTCGCTGCGGTTGACGATGGTGACATGCGCGCCGAAGCCGTGAAAGATGCCGGCGAACTCGTTGGCGATATAGCCGCCACCGGCGATCACGACGCGCTTGGGCATGGTCTCCAGATGGAACACCTCGTTGGAGGTGATGCCATGCTCGGCGCCGGGGCAGTCCGGCCGCGCCGGCCATGCGCCGACCGCGATCAGGATCACCTTGGCGGTGACCGCGCGCCCGCCGGACAGCTTGATGTTGTGCGGGCCGGTGACGGTGGCGCGCTCCGCGATCAGATCGACCTTATGGGTGGC
>CAXTTS010000204.1:0-5671 GCA_964247265.1 uncultured Sphingomonadaceae bacterium | reverse complement strand
TCCACCGCCTGCCGCGATGCCGCATCGGCGGCGGCGGAGGCGGCGTCGCTCGCCCGGGCGGCGCTGGGCGGCGGCGGCGGAACATTGTCGTTCCCCATCGACGCGCGGACGATCTTAGACGGATTGGCCGGCGGCTCACCCTTCTCGATCAGATCGACATAGCCCATGCCGGAGACGACCCGACCGATCGCGGTATATTTGCCGTCGAGCTGGAGGTTGGGCTGCATCATGATGAAGAACTGGCTGTTGGCGCTATCCGGCGATTCCGCGCGCGCCATCGCCATCACGCCGCGCACATGCGGCAGATCGTTGAACTCGGCCTTCAGGTCCGGCAGGTCGGAGCCGCCGGAGCCATCGCCCTTCGGATCGCCGCCCTGCGCCATGAAGCCCTCGATCACGCGGTGGAAGGTCAGGCCGTTGTAGAAGCCGCGATGCACCAGAGTCTTGACGCGCTCGACACTGAGCGGCGCCTTGTCCGGCCGCAGCAGGACGGACACGCGCCCGCCGGTGGACAGATCGAGGTTGAGGATATTGGCCGGCTCCGGCGCGGGGGCGGCGGCGGGTGCCGGCGTCGTCGCGGCAGGCGCCGCCGCCAAAGCGGGCGCCGACAGCAAGGCGCCGGCCAAGGCGAGCATCCGATTCACACGCATCCACACTCTCCCGCGGCCAACATCGCCGCCATGATTTCGCGCCGTCAACACCCCATCGCCATCGCGCCGACGCTCAGTCCCCGCGTCGGCCGAGGATGGCGACCCGCGCGGACACGTCCCGCGACACTTCTGCCGGCACGAAGCAATCGATCGCGCCGCCATACATCGCGATCTCCTTGACCGGCCGAGAGGCGATCGGCTGCAACGCCACGTCGGCCATCAGGAAGACGGTCTCGACCCGATCGTTGATCTGCTGGTTCATGCCCGCCATCTGATATTCATATTCGAAATCGGAGACGGCACGCAGGCCGCGAACGATGATCGATGCGCCCTGCCGCTCGGCGAAGTCCATCAGCAGCGAGTCGAAAGAGACGATGGTGATGCTGTCGCCGAGCGAAGCGGTCTCGCGCGACACCATCGCCAGCCGCTCCTCCAGCGAGAACATCGGCGACTTGGAGGCGTTGGTGGTCACGCCGACGACGAGCCGATCGACCAGCTTGGCCGCGCGGGTGATGATGTCCATATGGCCAAGGGTGATCGGATCGAACGTGCCCGGATAGACCCCGATCCGCATCACCGATCCCTCTCGACGACATAGCGCGCAACGGCACGGAGCAGATTGGCCTCGCTGCCGAAATTTGACAAATGCGCGACGGCCTGATCCGCCAACATGGCCGCCTGCTGGCGCGCGCGTTCGACGCCGAGCAGCGAGACGAAGGTGGCCTTGCCCGCCGCCTCATCCTTTTGCAGTGGCTTGCCGACCGCATCCGGATCGCCTTCGACGTCGAGCAGATCGTCGGCGATCTGGAAGGCCAGGCCGACATCGCGGGCATAGCCGCGCAGCCGCGTGCGGCCCTCCGGCGGCACATGCCCCATGATCGCCGCCGCCTCCAGGCAGAAGCCGATCAGCGCGCCCGTCTTCAATTGCTGGAGGCGGGTGACGGTGGCGAGATCGAAGGTCCGCGTCTCGGCGGCGAGATCCATCGCCTGCCCGCCGGCCATGCCCGCCGGGCCGGCGGCACGAGCGAGTTCGGCGACCAGCTCGATCCGCACGAACGGATCGGCATGGGTCGCCTCGTCGGCCAGTATCTCGAAGGCGAGCGCGTGCAGGGAGTCGCCGGCCAGTACGGCGGTCGCCTCGTCATATTCGACATGCACGGTCGGGCGGCCGCGGCGCATGGCATCGTCGTCCATGCAGGGCAGATCGTCGTGGATCAGCGAATAGACGTGGATGCACTCGATCGCGGTCGCCACGCGCAGCGCCGCCGCGCGATCGACGTTGAACAGATCGCAGCCGGCACATACCAGCAGCGGCCGCATCCGCTTGCCCCCGCCGATCGCGGCATGGCGCATCGCCTGGTACAGCCGCGTGCGCGGATCCTCGGGCACGGCGAGCAGCAGATCGAAATGCCGGTCGATCTCGCTCGCGACCCGGTCCAGCGCGGGCCTCAGCCCGATATGCGTGATCGCCGGCATCGGCTCAGGCGGCATCGAACGGCTGGGTGGCGGCGGGCCGGCCATCGCCGCCGAGCGTGATCTTCTCGATGCGGGCCTGCGCCGCCGTCAACCGGCCTTCGCATTGCGCGCGCAGCCGATCGCCCTCCGCATAGAGATCGATCGACTCGTCGAGCGACGCATCGCCGCTTTCCAGCCGCTGCACGATCGCTTCCAGCCGCTTGAGCGCATCTTCGAAAGAAAGCTCGGTGATACCGTCCTGACCCATGTTGCGGCTATTGGCGGGCGGCGGGTGCGGGGTCAAGCGGGAGGGACCGGGTGCAGCGCGATAGCGCGATCAGGCCGTCTTCTTGAACGGATCGATGACGCCCGGCGGAAGCTGGATGCCGCCCGCCGCCTCGGCATGAACCGCCTCGGCCGCATGATGCGCCGCCTCGCGCTGAGCGCGCAATTCGCCGATCAGCGCCTCGCGATCGCCCTCCAGCCGATCGTCGACCGGCGCCTCGATCCCGGCCGCCTTCGCCGCCTTTGCAACGAGCGAATCCAGTTCGCGCTGCGAGCAGAGGCCCAGCGTGACCGGATCCTTCGGCGTGATGTTGGCGATGTTCCAATGGGTGCGATCGCGCAGCGCGGCGATGGTGGTGCGGGTGGTGCCAATCAGCTTGGAAATCTGGCCGTCCGACACCTCCGGATGGTTGCGCAGGATCCACGCGATGCCATCGGGCTTGTCCTGCCGCTTGGAGACGGGCGTGTAGCGCGGCCCCTTGGTGCGGCGCACCTGATCCGGCCCCTTGGAGATGTGCAGCCGGTAGTTCGGATCGGCCTGCGCCTTGTCGATCTCCGCCTGGGTGAGTTCGCCGGCGCGCACAGGATCGCGGCCGGTGAGCTTGGTGGCGGCGGTATCGTCGGCGATGGCCTGGATCTCGAGAATGTGGAGGCCGCAAAAGTCCGCGATCTGGTCGAAGCTGAGGGCGGTGTTGTCCACCATCCACGACGCGGTGGCATGTGGCATCAGGGGCTGGGCCATCGATATTCTCCACGAATAAAAAGGGCCGCCCCTTTACGGAGCGGCCGGAAACCTTGACGTGGAATGTAATCCGACGACCAGCCGAGGGCAAGGCGGGATGTAGCGGCGATCAGGCGTCAATCGCGACATGCCCGGGCACTGCCGCAACCTCGGCGATCCAGCGTTCGACCGCCGGATAGAGCGAGAGATCGAACGCGCCTTCGCCGGCGACGTGGGTGTAGGCGTAGAGGGCGACGTCGGCGAGCGACAGCGTTTCGCCGACAAAGAAGCGGCGGCTGGCGAGATGCGCCTCCATCAGGGCAAGCGCCGCCTCCCCGCGGGCCCGCTTGGCGGGGATGGCGGCGCGCTGCGCCTGGGTGAGTGCGGCCTCGCCGACATAGGCCAGCCAGAAGCGGAGCGTGGCGATGTTCGGCTCGTGATTATACTGCTCGAAGAACATCCAGTGCAGCATGTCCGCGCGATCGAAGCGATCGGCCGGGATCAGCGGCGAACCATCGGCCAGCCAGATGCACGCGGCGTTGCTTTCGGGCAGGAAGCGGTCGCCGATCTGGAGCACCGGGATGCGGCCGTTCGCATTGACGTTCGCCAGGAAAGCCGGCGTCCGCGTCTCCCCGCGCAATATGTCATAGCCCTGCCGCCGCAGCGTGATGCCGAGAAGCGCGGCGGTGAGGCGGATCTTGTAGCAATTACCCGACGGGGCATATTCGTGCAGGATCAGTGCTTTGTCCGTCATGGCTGCAACACGATCTTGCCGACATGATCGCCCGCTTCCATGCGTCGGTGGGCGTCCGCCGCCTCCGCCAGGGGAAAGGTGCGGTCAATCACCGGCTTGAGCCGCCCGGCGACGACATGCGGCCAGACCATGCGGCGCAGCTCCTCCGCCACCAGCGCCTTGAACGCCGGCTCGCGGCCGCGCAGGGTAGAGCCGGTGAGGGTGAGGCGCCGCTGCATGATCTTCCAGATCGGGATTTCCGCCTTGGCCCCGCGCTGCACGGCGATCGAGACATGGCGGCCATCCTCGGCCAAGCAATCGAGGTTGCGCGGCAGATAGTCACCACCGACCATGTCCAGCACCGCGTTCACACCCTTGCCGCCGGTGATCTCGCGCACCTCGGCGACGAAATCGGACTGGTGATAGTTGATCGCATGATCGGCGCCTATCTCTCTGGCGCGCCCCGCTTTTTCCTCCGATCCCACGGTGACGATCGTCTTCAGGCCGAACAGCCGGCCCAGCAGGATCGCCATCGTGCCGATGCCGCTGGTGCCGCCGTGGATCAGCACGGTGTCGCCCTCCACCGCATAGGCCCGCTCGAACAAATTGGTCCACACGGTGAACAGGGTTTCGGGAAGCGCCGCCGCCTCCACCAGCGTGATCGCCTCGGGCACGGGCAGGCAGTGGGAGAACGACGCCACGGCATATTCGGCATAGCCGCCGCCTGCAACCAGCGCACAGACCGGCATGCCAGGGTCGGCCCCCTCGCACCCCTGCCCCACAGCGACGATGTGGCCGGAAATCTCCAGCCCCGGGATCGAGGGCGCACCGGGCGGCGGCGGATAGAGGCCTTTGCGCTGCATCACGTCGGGCCGGTTGATCCCGGCCGCCGCGACCCGCAGCAGCACCTCGCCCGCTCCGGGTACGGGCACCGGGCGCTCGACGGGCACGAGCACCTCGGGACCGCCCGGTTCCGCCGGATCGATCGCGATCATCGTCGTCGGCACGTCACCCATCTTCATCCCCCGACGATTTCCGCCCCCCGGTTTATTGACAGCGGCGTCGCGCCGGTCAACGATCCGGACATGGACGCGGAAGAAACTTTTCCGAAGCGCACGGACGACACGCTATCGGCGCTGGCGCGGCAGGATCTCGATCCGCTTTCGGTGGCGGAACTGGACGACCGGATCGTGGCACTGGAGGCCGAGATCGCTCGCTGCCAAGCGCGCCGCGACGCCGCGGTTAATCATCGCTCAACCGCCGACGCCTTATTCCGGCGATGACGTGGACGGCGCCGATACGCCTGCCCGCCGGGCACCGATCGACGCCGGCGGAGGTCGTCCTTGATGAACGGGCCGGGCATCACGACATGGGTGGCAACGACAGCCATGTCGACGATGGGTCCGGCTTGAGACTGGGCCTGAAGGAGTAGACGCAAATGCCCTCATTCGCCCGCGAACTGGAGCAGACGCTCCACAATGCACTGACCGCGGCCAGCAGCCGCCGCCACGAATATGCCACGCTGGAGCATCTGCTGCTGGCGCTGATCGACGACGAGCATGCCAGCAAGGTGATGGCGGCCTGCGGCGTCGAGGTGGCCGACCTGAAGGAGGCGGTGCGGCTGTACCTCGATACCGAACTGGATGCACTGAAAGTCGGGACGGATACCGATCCCTCCCCGACGAGCGGCTTCCAGCGGGTGGTGCAGCGCGCCATCCTGCACGTCCAATCCTCCGGTCGCGAAGAGGTGACGGGGGCCAACGTGCTCGTCGACCTGTTCAGCGAGCGCGAGAGCTACGCCGTCTTCTTCCTGCAACAGCAGGATAT
>CAXTTS010000203.1:0-5683 GCA_964247265.1 uncultured Sphingomonadaceae bacterium | reverse complement strand
CGACCTTCTCCAGGTCATGGAGATTTACACCGCCTCCATCCATTCCTTGGCCGCAGCTTGTTACTCGCCGGAGCAGCTCGCCGCCTGGGCACCCATTCCCCCGGATGCCGCCCGCTGGCAGGAGCATGTCGCCGCCGGGCGCATCGGTCGCGGCCCCGCGCCCGCGCCGGCCGGGTTCGATCGCATGCAGTCGCTCGATCGCATCCTCGGGATCGGCCGCGTCGGTCGCTGGTAAGCCGCCGCAACCGGAGGGAAAGCCGATGCCCCGCCACACCGATCCCCGCGACGATGGCGACGATCGCGACGATCCGTCCGTCAGCGCCACGCCCGGCTTCGATCGCCTGATCCGCGAGTTCAGCGAGACCGTCCGCCTGCCGCCGCCAAGTCGGGCGGAGGCCGACTGGTACGTGCCCGACGACGACGGCTATGACGACGATGCGGAGGAGGAGGCGCCCGCCTTCATGCCCGTCCCCGTCCAGCCGCGCCATGACGGGTGGAGCGCGGAGAAGCAGCGCGGCTTCATCGCGATGCTGGCCGATAGCGGCAGCGTCTCGGCGGCGGCGGCCTCGCAGGGGATGCGGCCGGAATCCGCCTACAAGCTGCGCCGCCATCCGCAGGCCGATGCGTTCCGCCGGGCATGGGCGGCGGCGCTGGCGGTGGGGGTGCAAAGGCTCACCGATCTGGCGATCGAGCGCGCGATCCACGGCGTCGCCGAGCCGGTCTTCTACAAGGGCGAGATCGTCGGCGAGCGGCGGCGCTATGATAACAAGCTGCTGATGTTCACCCTGCGCCACCATGATCCGAGCTATCTGCCCGGCATCCAGCATGTCGCCGGCTACGATCCCGTCCGCTTCCACGCCGAGCGCACCGGCGAGATGGAGGCCGAACTCGCCCGTATCGATCCGCCCGCCGCCGATTCGGGCGATGGCGCGACGCCCGCCGATCCGGCCGGGGATGAAGCCGCCAGCCCTCGCGCCGGGGCGTCGCGCCCCCGAACGGGGTGATTTTCACCCCCTCATAGCGTGGCTTTCATGGCTTTCGTTGGAACGCCCCAACATTTCGTTCATCTTCGCCGGCCCGCCACCGGCCTTGGCAGTGAGGCCGGCCGGCGGCGGCGGTGGGGCGGGTCAGCGCGTGCCGTGGCTCGATGCGTCGGCGCCCGTATCCGGCTTCGGCTGGTTGGCGGCGGGATTGGGCATCCGCTCGCTGCCGGCCTGCGGATCGTTGTCGGGCTGGGCGGGGGCGTCGGCGGGCGCGGTGCCGGCCATCGCCTGATCGGCCGGGCTGCCCGGCCGCACGATGCCGTCGCCGCCGCTGCCGGGCGTCCACAGTTCGGCCGGGTTGGCCAGGCCGGAGCTGGTGTTGCTCGGCGCCGCATTGTCCCGCGCCGCCTCGCTGCCGGGGAGGGGAGATGTCTCGCCGCCGCCATCCCGGCGACGGACGGCTTCGGGTTCGCCGTTGCTGCGTTGCAGGTCGCTCTCGCTCATGGTCATTCTCCGTTGGTGGCGAAGCCGGGGTCGGCCGAGGTCGCGGCCGGGGGGGTGGCGGTGCCGGCGCCCTGATCGCCGAAGCGATGCGCCCCCTTGGCGGGCGATCCCTTGGCCGGGTCGGTCCGGTCGGGCGCGGTGTGGCCGGGCTGTGAAGGGTTGGTAGGTCTGTCTTGGTCGGGCGCTGCCATCGGGCATCTCCTTGATCGTGCCGGTTGAACGGACGGGGAGGGCGCCGGTTGCCCCGCTCAGGGGATATCGTCGTCCGGGCGGAGCAGTTCGGCGTCGCTGTCGAGCGGCGGGGTGGACAGCGTCCACCTCTTGTCCGCCTGCAATCCCAGCGCGGTCAGCACGCCGGTGCGGTAGGCGCCGGTATCGATGCCGATGCGGTTGGGGCGGAATTGCGGCAGCGTGCTGATCGTGTGGCCATGCACCACCATCAGCCCGTGCGACCGGCGATCGTCGAGGAAGTCGCGGCGGATCCAGTGCAGGTCGTCCGCGGTCTGCTGCGACAAGGGGATGCCGGGGCGGATGCCGGCATGGACGAACAGATAGTCGCCGATCGTCACATGGTCCTCGAACCCGCGGAGGAAATCCAGGTGGGCGCGCGGGATATAATGGTGCAGCGCCGCCACCAGCGCCGGGCCGGGCAGCGCGATCAGCCGCTCCGGCATGCCGTAGCTGACGAGCGTCTCGGCCCCGCCGAAGCCGAGCCAGCCGGTGCGGTGGGGGTCGCCGGTGGCATCGTCGAGCGAGGCGAGCATCGCCTCCTCATGGTTGCCCATGACGAAGCGGAAGTCGGCGAAGGCGGGGCGGAAGGCGCGGAGATATTCGACCACTTCGGCGGAATGCGGGCCACGGTCCACCAGGTCGCCCAGCATCACGACGATCGTGTCGGCGTCGGCGCGGGCGGCGTCGTCGGCCTCGATCCGCCGGATCAGGTCGAGCAGCAGGTCGAGCCGGCCATGCACGTCGCCGATGGCATACACGCGCTGGCCGTCCGGCAGCTGCGCCGGGTTGGTCGCCGCCTCGCCTTTCAGTCGCTGGAAGAAGCGGATCATCGTTCGGTAATCCTGCCTGACAGGGCGATCATAGCCCAAACTCCGCTCGCTGCAACGCAACATCGATCGATAAGGCAGTTCTTAAGCACTTCAGGTTAACCGGAGGTCAGCAAGAGGGATCGAATGTATCGACCATTTCGCGGGACGCTCCGGCGACATTTCCCGACGCAGTATCTGATGCCGATCGTCCTTCTGCTGGGCAGCAGCATCGGCTGCCTGCTCGCCTTGCTGATCCACACCACGATGCTCCAGGATCGGGTCGAGCGCGGCAGGGAGATCGAGCTGGTCCGCAACGGCCTGGCCGATGCGACGCAGATGCTGCTGCACGATCTGGGCGATTATGCCCGCTGGGACGATGCCGTCCGCCACCTCGTCCGCCGCTTCGATCCGGCATGGATGGACGACAATATCGCCGTCTATCTCGGCACCGTGCAGGGCTATACCCATCTGCTGCTCCTCGATGAACGGGATCGCGTGGTCTATGCCTTCGCCAAGGGCCGCCGCCAGGCGCCGGGCTTCGATGCGCACCGTCTGCTCGGTCCGGGCCTCGCGGTGGGTCTTCGCCAGATCCGGGCGATCGGTCCGGCCGGCAATCCGATCGTCAGCGGCTTCACCCGTGCCGGTGACCGGCTCTACGTCTTCTCGGTCGCCTCGGTGATCCCGCTGACGAAGAAGATGACCCTGCCGCCCGGCCCCACCCGCACGCTGGTGCTTATCCGGCTGATCGATCGCCCCTTCCTCGATGCGCTCGCCCGGGATCATCACTCGCCGCGCCTGCATCTCTCCGATCGGCGGGATGGCCGCGCCGCCGTTCCCGTGATGGGGCTGGACCGCCGGCGGATCACGTCGGTGACCTGGGAGGCGCTGACGCCGGGTACCGAATTGCGCGGCGACATCCTGCCCGGCTTCGGCCTGGTCGCGGTGATCGCGCTCGCGGCGGCCGCCCTCATCCTGCGCCGCGCCCGCAAGGGCATGGATGCCCTGCGCGGTAGCGAGGCGCGTGCCCTGCACCACGCCTTCCATGATCCGCTGACCGGGCTCGGCAATCGCCGGGCCATGATCGATCGGCTGGCAACGATCGAGGGGGCGGTCGTCCTCCTCTACATGGATCTGGATGGCTTCAAGGAGACCAACGACGTCTATGGCCATGCCGCGGGCGACGCGCTGCTCGTGGAGGCGGCGAAGCGTATCGCCGCCGCGACCGAAGGCGCCGATCTCGTCGCCCGCTCCGGCGGGGATGAGTTCGCGGTGGTGCTCGCGGCACCGCCGCCCGGCGCGCTGGGCGCCACGACGGAGGCGATCCGCGCCTCGTTCCAGGCGCCGTTCGCGGTGGGCGGCTACAGCGTTTCGGCCGGGATCAGCATCGGCTCGGCCGAGAGCGGCGGCGGTGGCGCCGCCGACGAACTGATCCGCCGCGCCGATGTGGCGATGTATGCCGCCAAAGCCAACGGCAAGGATTGCTGGTGCGCCTACCACCCCGCGATGGACGAGGAACATGATGAGCGGCGCCGGCTGGAGGGCGATCTGCGCGCCGCCATCGCCCACGGCCAGATCGCGGTCGAGTTCCAGCCGATCGTCGATACCGCCGGTGCCGTCGTCTCCGTCGAGGCGCTGGCCCGCTGGTCGCACCCGCGCCACGGCCAGATCCCGCCCGACATCTTCGTGCGGGTGGCGGAACGCAGCGGCCTCATCAACGATCTCGGGCGCAGCGTCCTCACCATCGCCTGTCGCCAGGCGATCGGCTGGGATGTCGATCTCGCGGTGAACCTGTCGCCCGCGCAATTCTGGGATCGCACGCTGGTCGACCGCGTCGCCGACGCACTCGCTGCGTCCGGCTTTCCAGCGCACCGGCTGGAGCTGGAGATCACCGAAAGCTATCTGCTGCGCCGGCCCGACGCGGCGGAAATGATCCTGCGCGAATTGCGCGCGCTCGGCATCCGCATCGCGCTCGACGATTTCGGCACCGGTTTCGCCAGCATCGGCTATCTGCGCCGGCTGAGCTTCGATCGCATCAAGATCGATCGTTCCTTCGTCACCCATGTGGCGGAGGATAGCCGGGCGGCGGACATGGCCCGCGCCCTCGTCACGCTCGCCGAGGCGCTCGATCTGGCGGTGACGGCGGAGGGTATCGAAACCGAAGCGCAGGCTGCGATCATGCGCGTGATCGGCTGCACCCGGCTGCAGGGCTGGCTGTTCGGCCGCTCGATGGCGCCGGCGGCGATGACGGCATGGCTCGCCGAGACCAGATCGGTGCGTCGGCGCGGCTGATGTCGGCGGCTCCCTTCCCCCGAACGGCCCCCCTTGCTATGGCGCCCCCGAGTCTCGCATCGCTTTAGGGGGAAGACACCATGACCGCCGTCGGACAGGACAGCCTCAACACGCGCACCAGCCTCGATGTCGGCGGCAAGACGGTGCAATATTATTCGATCCCGAAGGCGGCCGAGGCGCTGGGCGATGTCTCGCGCCTGCCTTTCTCGATGAAGGTGCTGCTGGAAAACCTGCTCCGCTTCGAGGACGGCACAACCGTCACCCGCGACGACATCCAGGCGATCATCGACTGGCAGGTCGAGCGCAAGTCCGAGCGGGAGATCCAGTACCGCCCGGCGCGCGTGCTGATGCAGGATTTCACCGGCGTCCCCTGCGTCGTCGATCTCGCGGCGATGCGCGATGCGATTACCAAGCTCGGCGGCGACGCGCAGAAGATCAATCCGCTGGTGCCGTGCCATCTCGTCATCGATCACTCGGTGATGGTGGACGAGTTCGGCAGCCCCAGGGCGTTCCAGGACAATGTCGATCTGGAATATGAGCGCAACATGGAACGCTATGAATTCCTGAAGTGGGGATCGAAGGCGCTCGACAATTTCAAGGTGGTGCCGCCCGGCACCGGCATCTGCCACCAGGTCAACCTGGAGAACATCGCCCAGACCGTCTGGACCTCCACTGATACCAGCGGCGCCACGGTCGCGTACCCCGATACGCTGGTCGGCACCGACAGCCACACCACGATGGTGAATGGTCTGGGCGTGCTGGGCTGGGGCGTCGGCGGGATCGAGGCGGAGGCGGCGATGCTCGGCCAGCCCGTGTCGATGCTGATCCCCGAGGTCGTCGGCTTCAAGCTCACCGGCACGCTGGCCG
>CAXTTS010000202.1:0-5693 GCA_964247265.1 uncultured Sphingomonadaceae bacterium | reverse complement strand
GATATTCCTTGTCGGTCAGCGTCAGCGCCGGCGCGACGGTGATGGAATCGCCGGTATGGACGCCCATCGGATCGACATTCTCGATCGAGCAGATGATGATGCAATTGTCGTTGCGATCGCGCACCACCTCCATCTCATACTCCTTCCAGCCGAGGACGGATTCCTCGACCAGAACCTCGGTGGTGGGGCTGAGATCGAGGCCGCCGGTGACGATGCGGACGAACTCCTCCCGATTATAGGCGATGCCGCCGCCCTGCCCGCCCATCGTGAAGCTGGGCCGGATGATCGAGGGCAGTCCGACCGTGTCGAGCGCCGCCAAAGCCTCCTCAACGGTGTGAGCGATGGCGGATCTGGGCGATTCAAGGCCGATCTTGTCCATCGCGTCGCGGAATTTCAGGCGATCCTCGGCCTTGTCGATCGCGACGGCATCGGCGCCGATCATCGTGACGCCATATTTGGCCAACGTGCCGTCATTATACAGCGCGAGCGCGGTGTTGAGCGCGGTCTGCCCGCCCATCGTGGGCAGCACCGCATCGGGCCGCTCCTTGGCAATGATCTTGGCGACGATCTCGGGCGTGATCGGCTCGACATAGGTGGCATCGGCCATGTCGGGATCGGTCATGATCGTGGCGGGGTTCGAATTGACGAGGACGATACGATAGCCCTCCTCGCGCAGCGCCTTGCACGCCTGCGTGCCCGAATAGTCGAACTCGCACGCCTGCCCGATGACGATCGGACCGGCACCTATGATGAGGATGGACGAGATGTCGGTGCGTTTGGGCATTATCGATCTTTCCTATGGCTGGCGCTGTTGCCAAAAACGCCCATTCTCGCGCCCACTTGATTCAATCGACTAAACGCACAGACTTTACTGTCTTTTTCCGTACCCGGCGCAAAGTCTAATAACACTGTATCTTCGCTTATCGCGAACTTCACAGTCGGAAGGTCACAGTCATGTGAAAGGCTAATCAAGATAGCTTCTTTTTCCTTGCGGCTCGCTCCCGGCCAAATCGAACTAGTCGCCGCGGACGTGACAAGGAACAAGGCAGCGAAGATGTATCGCTTCACCGCAACTCACCCACGAACCGCTCGAACAGATAGTGGCTATCCTGCGGCCCCGGGCTCGCCTCCGGGTGGTACTGCACCGAGAACGCCCTCGCGTCCGTCAGCTCCAGCCCCGCCAGCGATCCGTCGAACAAACTCACATGCGTCGCGCGGGCGTTCGCCGGTAGCGTGTCCGCGTCCACCGCGAAGCCGTGGTTCATGCTGGTGATCTCCACCCGGCCGTCGTCGGTGCGCTTCACCGGGTGGTTCGCGCCGCGGTGGCCCTGGTGCATCTTGGAGGTCTTGGCGCCCACCGCCAGGCCGAGCAGCTGGTGGCCGAGGCAGATGCCGAAGATCGGCTTGCCCACCTTCAGCAGTTCCTGGATCACCGGCACGGCATAGATGCCGGTGGCAGCGGGGTCGCCGGGGCCGTTGGAGAGAAACACGCCGTCGGGCTGGTGCGCCATTACGTCGTCGAAGCTGGCGGTGGCTGGCACCACGGTGACGCGCGCACCGGCGGCGACGAGGTTGCGCAGGATGTTGCGTTTCAGTCCGTAATCGATCGCCACTACGTGGGGGCCGTCCGGATTGGCGGCGTGGGTGGCATAGCCCTCGCCCAGCGTCCACAGGCCATCGCTCCATTGATAGCTCTGGGTGGAGGACACCTCCTTGGCGAGGTCCATCCCTTCCAGGCCCGGCCAGGCGCGGGCCTGCGCGATCAAGGCCGCCACGTCGAAGCGGCCGGCGGCATCGTGGGCGATCACCCCGTTCGGGGCGCCCTGGATGCGGATCGCCCGGGTAAGCGCGCGCGTGTCCACGCCGGACAGGCCAATGCGGCCGTTGTTGCGCAGCCATGTGTCCAGATGCTGAGTGCTGCGGAAGCTGGAGGGATCGGTCACGTCCTCGCGCACGATCATGCCCAGCGCGTGCGGGTTGATCGCCTCGATATCCTCGGCATTCGCGCCGACATTGCCGATGTGCGGGAAGGTGAAGGTGACGATCTGCCCGGCGTAGGAGGGATCGGTCATCACCTCCTGATAGCCGGTCATCGCGGTGTTGAAGCACACCTCGCCCACGGCGGCGCCTTCCGCACCGAAACCGCGACCCCAGATCAGCGACCCGTCCGCCAACGCCAATACGCCCGTGGCTCCATCGGGCACGCGCGTGGTATCTGGCTCGGCCACTCGGGGCGCTCCTCTTGATCGTCGTCGGGCGGGTAAACGGCGGGGTAGGTAGGGGCGCGTCCGAACCGGGTCAATCTATTAAAAATCGTGTCGATCGGCTAGGTTCCCGCCTTTCCCGGAACGCAGCCGAGGCCCCATGATTCGTGACGATGTGAAGACGGCGCTGGTCGCCGCGATGAAGGCGCGCGACGCGGCGCGCACGGCGGCGATCCGCCTGATCCAGTCCGCCATCAAGAATCGCGACATCGAATTGCGCACGGCCAGCACCCAGCCGGACGACGATCTGCTCGTCACCGAGGTGCTGCAGAAGATGGCCAAGCAGCGTCGCGAATCGATCGAGATGTTCGAGGGCGGCGGCCGGCAGGAGCTGGCCGACGTTGAAAAAGGCGAGCTGGCGGTGATCGAGGGCTTCCTGCCGCGCCAGATGGACGAGGCGGAGGCCAGGGCCGCGATCGCCGGCGTGGTGGCGGAGATCGGCGCATCCTCGGTGAAGGACATGGGCCGGGTGATGGCCGCAGTGAAGGAGCGGTTCGCCGGCAAGCTGGACATGAGCAAGGCGAGCGGGCTGGTGAAGGCGGCGCTGGCCGGCTGAGCGGATGCGCTATTTCCTCGATACCGAGTTCAATGGTTTCGGCGGCGATCTCATCAGCCTCGGTCTGGCGGCGGAGGATGGCGAGGATTATTATGTCGTGATCCAGCCGCTGCCCGATCCGCCGGAGGATTGGGTGGCGCGGCATGTGATCCCCTATCTGTACCAGGTGCCGCAGGCGCTGGACAATCGGCTGGACCGGGTGGCAGCGGCGCATGATCTGGCGGCCTATCTGCGCGCCGATCGCGATCCCTTCATCGTCGCCGACTGGCCGGAGGATATCGCCCTGTTCTGCCGCCTGCTGCTGATCGGCACGAGCGACATCGTCGATGTGGACCGGATCGGCTTCGAGTTCCGCCGCACGCCGGGTTTCTCAACCGCGCGCAACAGCAAGGTGCCGCACAATGCGCTGCACGACGCGCGATCGCTGCGCGACTTCATCATCGCGAACGAGGGCTGACGCGTCGCGCCCGCGCCTTCCATCCGGCGCCGCGTTGGGCTATCACTATAATAAGCCGATGCATCGGAACGCACGATTCGCCCGGCCCGAAAGGGGTGATGGGACATGATGCTGTCCCCCGCTTTCCTCGACGAGCTGCGCGCGCGCACCTCGCTGTCCGCGCTGATCGGCCGCAGCGTGAAGCTGACCAAGGCGGGGCGGGAATATAAGGCGTGCTGCCCGTTCCATCAGGAAAAGACGCCCAGCTTCTACATCAACGACGACAAGGGCTTCTACCACTGCTTCGGCTGCTCAGCGCATGGCGATGCGATCCGCTTCCTCACCGAGGCGCAGGGCCTGCCGTTCATGGATGCGGTGAAGGAGCTGGCGGAGGCGGCTGGCCTGGACATGCCCGCGCCCGATCCGCGCGCGCAGGAAAAGGCCGAGCGCGCCGCCACGCTGGTGGATGCCACTGAGGCGGCGGCGGCATGGTATCGCGAGCAGCTAAGCGGGATCGGCGGGGCCGAGGCGCGCGCCTATCTCGATCGGCGCGGCGTCTCCCCTGCCCTGCGCGACGCCTTCGGTCTGGGGTTCGCGCCCGATAGCCGCGGCAAGCTGAAGGCGGCGCTGGATCGGTTCGGCACGCCGATGCTGGTCGAGGCGGGGCTGCTGATCCAGATGGAGGAACGCGATCCCTATGATCGCTTCCGTGGCCGGCTGATGATCCCGATCCGCGATGCGCGTGGCCGCACGATCGCGTTCGGCGGGCGCATATTGGATGCCGGCGAGCCCAAATATCTGAACTCGCCCGAAACGCCCCTGTTCGACAAGGGCCGCACGCTGTTCAACCTCGATCGCGCCGCGCCCGCCAGCCGCAAGGCGGATCGGCTGTTCGTGGTGGAAGGCTATATGGACGTGATCGGCCTCGCGTCCGCCGGGATCGACGAGGCGGTGGCCCCGCTCGGCACCGCGCTGACCGAGCAGCAGATGGCGCGGCTGTGGCGGCTGATCGACGTGCCGACATTGTGCTTCGATGGCGATGCCGCGGGCCAGAAGGCGGCGGTGCGCGCGGCGGAGCGGGCATTACCGGCGCTGACGATCGGCAAATCGCTGCGCTTTGCCCGGCTGCCGGCCGGGCAGGATCCCGACGATATCGTCAAGGCCGGCGGCATTGCGGCGTGGGACAAAGCGGTGGCGGCGCCAGTGCCGCTCGTCTCGCTGCTCTACCAGTCGGAAGCGGGCAAGATCGACGCCTCGTCGCCGGAAGACCGCGCCCAGCTGCGCCAGCGGCTCAACGATCTGGCCGGCAGCTGCGCCGACCGGCTGATGGCGGAGGAATATCGTCGATCCTTCACCGGCCTGTTCTTCGAGGATTTCGGCTGGAAAAAACGCGAGAGGGGTAGTTTGAAAGAGGCAGCTTTAGCCACCGGGCCACACGGCAGGCGAGAGCTGTCTCGGCTATACATTCGCTCGGCTCTTTACGGGCTAACTCGCTTTCCTCGCGTCATGGTTCATAACGTGGAGATCGTCGGTCGCTTACGCATTGACAACGAGGAGCTTCGCAGGTGGCGCGAGATTCTTATGAACGCAGCCATTACGCAGCCCGACCTTGATGATGACGGAATTGCCGCCATATTGGCCACGGAGCATTTGAGCGCAGTGGTTCGTTCGGACCTTCGGTATGATCTTCGATATCCGTTCTCGCGGCCAAGAGTGGATAGGGATTTCGCTATCCACGCACTTACGTCGCAAATTTTGCGAATGGGAGAAGAGACTGACCTTGATGATGAGTTAGCTCGGTTAGACGCGCTGGTGATGACTGAATCCGGCTTCGACCGCTATGATGCGATTGAGGTAGCCAGACAGCGTATAAGAGAGCGGAAAGCTCACATTAACAAGCGCGATTCTGATTTGGAAGAAGATTACATCGGCACGTTCGCCGAGCAATCTGCGACAGCGACTGGCGGGATATAGATGGCAAAGACGAACATGGCGGAACCGGCCGAAAAGACCGAGGGCGGCGATGCGCCCCTGATCGATCTGAACGAGGCGACGCTCAAGAAGCTGATCGCTCGCGCCAAGAAGCGCGGGTACATCACCTACGACCAGCTGAACGAGGCGCTGCCGCAGGGGCAGATGGCGTCCGATCAGTATGAGGACATCATGTCCGCGCTCAACGAGATGGGCGTGAACATTGTCGAGAATGACGAGGCCGGCGAGGACGACCAGCCCGAGGACCAGCCCGAGGAGGAGGTCGTCGGCGTGGACGAGGGCGAGGCCACGCCCGTATTGACCAACGTGACCAAGAAAGAGACGGTCGATCGCACCGACGATCCCGTCCGCATGTATCTGCGCGAGATGGGCGCGGTCGAGCTGCTCAGCCGCGAGGGCGAGATCGCCATCGCCAAGCGGATCGAGGCCGGCCGCGACACGATGA
>CAXTTS010000201.1:0-5728 GCA_964247265.1 uncultured Sphingomonadaceae bacterium | reverse complement strand
CGCTTACCCAGTTCGTCGGCGGGGGCGGGCCGGTATGGTCGGGCGCGCTGTTCCCGTTCCTGTTCATCACCATCGCGTGCGGCGCCGTCTCTGGTTTCCACGCGCTGATCGCCAGCGGCACGACGCCCAAGCTGATCGCCAGCGAGGGCGATGCGCCGCTGATCGGCTATGGCGCGATGCTGGCCGAGGCGTTCGTCGCGATCATGGCGCTGGTGGGGGCGACGATCCTCGACCCCGGCCTCTATTTCGCGATGAACAGCCCGGCCGCCGTGATCGGCAGCGATCCCCACGCCGCCGCGCTGGCGGTGAGCGGCATGGGCTTTCCGGTTTCGGCCGACTTGCTGGTGCGTACCGCGCGCGATGTGGGCGAGGCGACGATCGTCGGCCGCACCGGCGGCGCGCCGACGCTGGCGGTGGCGATGGCGGAAATCTTCAGCCATGTCGTCGGCGGGCCGGCGATGAAGGCCTTCTGGTATCATTTCGCCATATTGTTCGAGGCGCTGTTCATCCTGACGGCGGTGGATGCCGGCACCCGCGCCGGCCGGTTCATGCTGCAGGATCTGATCGGCCTCGCCATTCCCGCCTTCAAGGCAGGCGGATCGGTATGGCCCGGCGTGATCGCCACCGGGCTGTGCGTGGCGTGCTGGGGCTTCTTCCTGCATCAGGGCGTCACCGATCCGCTGGGAGGGGTGAACACGCTGTGGCCGGTGTTCGGCATCTCCAACCAGATGCTCGCATCGATCGCACTGATGCTGGCGACGGTGGTGCTGTTCCGCATGAAGCGGCAACGCTACGCCTGGGTGACGATCGTACCGGCGGCCTGGCTGCTGCTGTGCACCGTCAGCGCCGGGCTGCTGAAGCTGCTGTCGCCCGATCCGGCGATCGGCTTCCTCGCGCATGAGCGGCGCTTTGCGGCGGCGCTGGCGGACGGGCAGGTGCTGGCGCCGGCCAAGTCTGCGGCGGACATGGCGCGGATCGTGTTCAACGATCGGGTGGATGCGGGGCTATGCGCGCTGTTCCTGCTGGTGGTGCTGGCGCTGCTGGGCTTCGCCGTCCGCGCCTGCATCGCCGCGCGCCGGAGCGACCGGCCGACGGCGCAGGAGATACGGGCGGTGCCGGCATGACCGGCCTGCTGCGTGGGCTGCGCGCAACGGCGCTGCTGATGGTCGGCCAGCCGAGCTATGAGGGCTATTTGCGCCATATGGCGGAGCGGCACCCCGATCGCGATCCGATGAGCCGCATCGCCTTCTTCCGCGATCGCGAGCAGAGCCGCTATGGCGGCAAGGGCGGCGGTCGCTGCTGCTGAAGGCCGGCGATCAGCTGCGCAGCGTGTAGAGATAGGCGGCGAGATCGCGTGCGTCGCGATCGCCGATACCCTGATCCGGCATCCCGTTGCCGGGCGCGACCTGCTGCGGGTGGCGCAGCCAGCGGATCATGTCGTCCGGCCGGTTGGGCAGGTGGCCGGCGATCTCGGCGCGCGCGGCGATGCCTGCGAGCGAGGGGCCGACCGCCCCCGTCGGGCCGCCGATCGATCGCACCGCATGGCACCCGCCGCAGCCATAATGGCTGAAGGCCAGCTTGCCGGCGGCGACGCTACCGTGGGTGATCTGCTCGGCGGTGGTGCGGGCCTGCGCGTCGTCCTGCCGGTAGATGATCGCGATCGACACCGGTGCGGCGAGCGATCCGAGCGCGAGGAGCAGCAGGACGAAGCGAAGGCTAGAGGGCATGGGCATGCGCTTCCGCAGGCGCCGGGCGCAGCATCCCGCACACCAGCAACAGCGCGGCGCCGGCGTGGACCAGCCCGCCGGGCACCCACATCAGCAGGCCGGCCAGCTGCTGGTCCTCCACCGGGGTGAGGCCGAACGGGGCCATGCCGAGTTCGGCATAGCCGCGATACCAGGGGCTTGCCGAAAAGGCCATCAGCGCACCCAGCGCGCCCGACACGATCGAGGTGGCGAACAGGCACAGCACCGCCACGCCGCGCACCGCCGCCGCCCTCGCCTCGCTGCCGCGCGGCCCGAGCATCGCCGTCCAGAACAGCAAAGCTGAGACGAGGAAGGAGAGGTGTTGCGCCGCGTGCCAGCCCTCGTTCGCCAGCGCGCGATCGAACAGCAGGGGCATGTGCCAGAGCCACAATGCCGCCGCCTGGATCAGCGTCGCCGCCACAGGCGCGGTCAGCCCCTGCCAGCAAGCTGCGACCGGCGACGAATGGCTGGCGGCGCCGAGCCGGCGGCGCGCGGCCGGCGGAAAGGCCCAGAGCATCGCCGTCAACGGGCGGGCGAGGACGAGGAGGGGCGCGGCGACGAGCATCAAAAGTTCATGCTCGAACATGTGCGCGGCGAACGATCGCTCGCCCGCCTGATGCAGCGGCGAGACCAGAGCGACGGCGAGCACGATCCAGCCGGCGGCGAACCAGGCGGCCCGCCTGCCCAGCCGCGCGCCGCCGCGCATCGCCCGGCGGCGCAGGCGCAGCCACCCGCCGGCATAGAGCATCGCCGACGCCGCCAGCGGAACGGTGATCCACGGATCGAGCGTCCAGCCGGGCATCTCCGCCGGATGATCGTGCCCGCCATGCGCCAAGACGGGCGCGGCCCATGCGGCGAGCGGCAGCAGGCCGAGCCTCAGCGCGCGCATGACGGCACGATCAGGGTGGCCAGCGTCTGGAAGGCGACGGCCAGCGCGAAGATGCCGGCGACCGGCAGCGCCAGCCGCGCCAGCCATGAGGGAACAGGCGCGTCGGCAGCTTCGCTGTTCCGCGCCAGCGGCCAGGCGATCGCCGCCGCCGCGCCGCAGACCAGCAGGCTCGCCATTCCCCATAACGGGCCGAGCCAGTGGCCGACGGCACCGCACGCACCCCGCAGCGAGACGGCGAGACCATATTCGAACAGCATCCACGCGACCGGCGGCAGCAGCAGCGCGGTGGCGGCGCGCCCACGGTGCGGTGCGGGGGGAAAGGCGCTCATGCCAGCCGCGCCGACCAGTAGATCAGCGCGTAGAGCGGCAGCCAGGTGAGGACCACGAAGCTCCAGTAATTCGCATTGTCCTCGACATCGGCGAACTGGTCGTCGCCTATTTCGTGCGTGCAGAGCCACAGCGCCTGCACCGCCGTGTCGCCCAGATCGGTGACGACGTGCGAGGTGTGGAGCACCATCAGCATCCACACCACCGAGCCATAAGCGTCGCGGTCCCACCCGACGTTCAGGTGCTGAAGCTCGAACCAGCGGAACGCCAGCAGGATCAGGCCGATCGCCGTCATCGCCAGCACGCCGCGCCGCACGCCGCGTTCGTCCTTCGCGCGGGCGCGGCGCAGCACCCAGATATTCGGCAGTTCGCTGGCGAGCAGCCCGGCGGTGAAGATCCCGCTCCACAGCATCCCGGGCAGGGCGTCGCCCTTTGGCGGCCACGGCGAGGTCTGGCTTTGCAGATAGAGATAGGCGCCGATCGCGAGCAGGAAGGCGGTGCCCTCGATCAGCATGAAGCCGATATTGCCCCACCACACCAGATGGGCCGGCCCCATTGCGCTTTCCGGCAGATCGGAGAGATCGCCGACGATCCTGCTGGCCCTCGCCTCCGTCATGCCGGGCGCTTCGCGAACAGGCCGCTCGTCGCGCGCGGGCGCTGCGGCCAGAACCAGAGGGTGAGGGTGATGGCGATCGGGATCGCGCCCCAGACGAGCGCCCAGGGCGTGAAGATGCTGCCGATGAACAGGATGGTGACGGCGAATGCCGCCAGCAGCGGCGAGATCGCGGGCGGCGGGCTTTTCTGGCGATAGAGCGGCTCGGCCTCCACCACCGTGGCGACCAGCACCTCGCGCCGGGCGAGGCCGACGCCCTCCATCGCCGGCAAGGCGGCGCGCTCCGCCCAGAGCGGCGTGAGGCTGTCGACGACGGGGGTGTAAGGCAGGTTGTAGGACGGGGCGGGCGAGGCGGCGGCCCATTCCAGCGTCGCTCCGCCCCACGGATCGGCACCGGCCGGGCGACCCCGGCGATAGCTGAGCCAAGCGTTGGCGACGAATACCAGCCCACCGAAGACCGCGATGGCGGAGCCGGCGGTGGCGATCAGATTGAGCATGCCCCAGCCCATTTCCGGCCCATAGGTGTAGACGCGCCGGGGCATGCCCTGGAGGCCGAGGATGTGCATCGGGAAGAAGCCGAGGTTGAACCCGCCGACGATCAGGGCGAAGCTGATCTTGCCCCAGCGTTCCGACATCAGCCGCCCGGTCGCCTTGGGATACCAGTAGCAGAAGGCGCCGAACAACGGGAACATCGCGCCGCCGACGAGCACGTAGTGGAAGTGGGCGACGACGAAATAGGTGTCGGTCAGTTGCAGGTCGAGCGGGGCGGACGCCGTCATCACGCCCGAAAGCCCGCCGATGACGAAGGTGCTGATGAAGCCGACGACCCACAGCAAAGGCGTGTCGAAGCGCGGCCGGCCGCTCCACATCGTCGCGATCCAGCAGAATATCTGCATGCCGGCGGGCAGCGCGATCGCCATGCTGGCGGCGGTGTAGAAATCATTGCCGAGGCGCGGCAGGCCGACCGCGAACATGTGATGCACCCACAGGCCGAAGGCGAGGATGGCGATGGCGATCACCGACAGCACCATCGGCACGTGGCCGAACAGGGTGCGGCGGGAAAATGTCTCCACGATCGCCGAGACGAAGCCGATCGCCGGCACGAAGATGATGTAGACCTCCGGATGGCCGAAGAACCAGAACAGGTGCTGGAACAGCAGCGCATCGCCGCCGGCCGCCGGCGCGAAGAACTGGGTGGATACCATCCGGTCGGCGATCAGCATGCTCGTCACCAGCATCACCGCCGGCAGCGCGAAGATCGTCATCAGCGAGGCGATCAGCATGGCCCAGAGGAACATCGGCATCCGGGCCAGCGTCATCCCCGGCGGCCGCATCTTCAGGATCGTGGCGACGACGTTCACCGACGCGGCGAGCGCCGCCACCTCGGTAAAGGTAATCATCTGCGCCCAGATATCCGCACGGTGGCCGGGAGAATAAGCCGGGCCGGAAAGCGGCGGATATTCGAACCAGCCGAGATCGGGCGTGATGCCCAGCGCGTGTGGCACCCACAGCATCAGCACGCCGCCCAGATACAGCCAGTAGCTGAACGCGGCGAGGCGGGGGAAAGCCATGTTGCGCTGCCCCAGCATCAGCGGCACCAGCCACAGCCCCATTGCCTCCATCACCGGCACCGAGACGAGGAACAGCATCGTCGAGCCGTGGAGCGAGAACGCCTCGTCATATTGCTGCGGACCCATCCGCCCCATATCCGGCTGGCTCAGTTGCAGCCGCATGTCGAGCGCGAGCATTCCGGCGAGAAACAGGAGGGCGACGGTGGTGAAGATGTAGCGGGCGGCGATCCGCTTGTGGCTGACGGTGGTGAGGAAGCCCCACAGGCCGGGCTCGTCATCCCAGATCCGCCGCAGTTGGGCGTCCCGCTCGATCAAGTCGCTCATTTCAGCGCCACCAGATAGCGCGACACGGCATCCGCATCGGCAGGGGCCAGCGCGACCGCCGGCATCATCGTGCCCGGTTTCAGCGCCTGCGGCTGGGCGATCCAGCCTTGCAGCGCGCCCCGGCTCATCGGCAGGGTGCCGGCCGCGACCGAGCGGCGCGCGCCGACATGGGTGAGATCGGGGCCGGCCCGCCCGATCGCGCCGGTGCCGCGCACGACATGGCACATCGCGCACTGGCCGGACGTGACCAGCTGCATGC
>CAXTTS010000200.1:0-5767 GCA_964247265.1 uncultured Sphingomonadaceae bacterium | reverse complement strand
CGCCGCGCCTGATGGCGGGATGCTCGCCGCCCAACCGTTCAGCGAGGCGAGGCTTGCCGCGTTGCGCGCGCAGGGCCGCCCGGTCTTCGTCTATTTTACCGCCGACTGGTGCCTCACCTGCAAGGTCAACGAAAAGGCCGCGATCGAGCGGCGCGAGGTGGCCAGCGCCTTTGCCGCCAAGAAGGTGGCCGTCCTGATCGGCGATCGGCCGCTTCCTCGGCCAGCAGGGCCGCTCCGGCGTGCCGCTCTATCTGTTCTACGCCCCCGGCAAGCCCCCCGTCACTTTGCCCCAGGTGCTCACGCCCGGAACCCTCACCGCGCTCGCCGGCTGATCGCCTGCCGTGCCGGCGCGACCGGGTTGTTGCGCCGCGTTCACCGGCCATGCGATGAGCGACCATCCGCCGGCCCACCGGCGACAGGAGATACGCCTTGACCTTCCGCCGATCGATCCTCGCCGCCCTGCTGGCCGGCGCCGCCCTCCCCGCCGCTGCCGCCATCTCGATCGACACGCTGAAGACGGTCACGAAAACCCTGTCCGACGACAGCTTCGAGGGACGCAAGCCCGCCACCCCGGCGGAGGAGAAGACGGTCGCCTACATCGTCGATCGCTTCACGGCCGCGGGGCTGAAGCCGGGCAACAAGGGCAGCTGGTTCCAGCAGGTGCCGCTCGTCGAACTCACCACGAAGAACGTACCCGCGCTCGTCATCACCGGCGGCAAGGCCCCGCTCGCCTTCGCCTACAAGACGGACATGGTGATCGGCACCTACCGCGTCCAACCCCGCACCGGCGTGACGAACAGCGACATCGTGTTCGTCGGCTACGGCATCAACGCGCCCGAAAAGGGCTGGAACGATTATGCCGGGCTGGATGCGAGGGGGAAGACGGTCGTCATCCTCGTCAACGATCCGGATTGGCAGATGAAGACGCTGGATGGCCCGTTCGGCGGCCGCGCGATGACCTATTACGGCCGCTGGACCTACAAGTTTGAGGAGGCCGCGCGGCAGGGCGCCGCCGCCGCGCTGATCGTCCACGATACCGCGCCCGCCGCCTACGGTTTCAACGTCGTCCGCTCGTCATGGACCGGGCCGCAGCTGGAAACCGACGCCGCCGACAATCATCTCGATCAGAGCCAGGCGGTCGGCTGGCTCACCAACGATGCCGCGCACCGACTGTTCGCCGCCGCCGGCCAGGATCTCGACGCGCTCACCGCCGCCGCCAAGGTGAAGGGCTTCAAGGCCGTGCCGCTCGGCCTCAAGGCGTCCGTATCGATCGAGAGCGGCATCCGCCGCCAGACCTCGCGCAACGTCATCGGCATCCTGCCCGGCACCGCCACGCCGGACGAATATGTCCTCTACTCGGCGCATTGGGACCATCTCGGCCATTGCGAGCCGGTGAATGGCGACGGCATCTGCAACGGCGCCGTGGACAACGCCTCCGGCGTCGCCGGTCTGGTCGCGCTGGCGGAGGCGTTCGGCAAGGCGGGGGCGCCCCGCCGCTCGGTCCTGTTCATGGCCGTCACCGCCGAGGAGTCCGGCACGCTCGGCTCGGAATATTATGCGGCCAATCCGGTCTACCCGCTGGCCAAGACCGTCGGCGGCGCGAACATGGACGAGCTGAACGTGCTGGGCGACACACACGACATCCGCGTCGTCGGGGCCGGCAAGTCCGAACTGGAGGACATGCTGAAGACGCTCGCCGCCGCGCAGGGCCGCGTTGTGAAGCCGGAGCCGACGCCGGAAAAGGGCTTCTACTACCGCTCCGATCATTTCAGCTTCGCCAAGCTTGGCGTGCCGATGATCTATTTCGAGGCGGGCAGCGATCTGGTGAAGGGCGGCGTCCCTGCCGGCGAGCGGGCGAAGGCCGACTTCGAGGCGAACCGCTACCACGCCCCTGCGGACGAATATGATGCGAACTGGGATTGGTCCGGCGCCGTCCACGATCTGCAACTTTATTATGGCATCGGCCGGCAACTGGCGGACGGCACGGGCTGGCCGAACTGGTATAAGGGCGACGAGTTTCGCGCCGTCCGCGATGCAGGAAGGGCAGCGCGATGACCTTGCGCCAACCGGCCGAATGGGCGCCGCACGATTGGGTATGGATCGGCTTCCCCAGCCATGCCGACCTGTGGCTCGACGATCTCCAGCCCGCGCGGGAGGAGGTGATCGCTTTCGCCCGCGCGGTCGATGCCGATGGCGCGGGCGAGCGGGTGGTGCTGGTCGCCGCCGACAAACTGGCTGCTCGCGACGCGCTGGCGATGGCCGGCCCGCATGTCGATGTGGAGGTCGCCCGCTTCGGCGACGTGTGGCTGCGCGATACCGGCCCGATCATCCTCACCGCCGATGGCGCGCCCGCCCAGGCGCGGGATTTCGGCTTCAACGGCTGGGGCGGCAAATATGACATGCCCGGCGACGACACGGTCGGCACTCGGCTGGCGCAGGCCGCCCGCTTTCCCACCCGCCGCTGCGAATGGGTGTTCGAGGGCGGCGCGCTGGATGTGGACGGCACCGGCCTGGCCGTCACCACCGAGCAATGCCTGCTGAACCCCAATCGCAACGCCTTCCTCTCGCGCGCGGACATCACGGCGCGGCTGGCCGAGGATCTCGGCGTCGATCGCATACTGTGGCTGGGCGACGGCCTGCTCAACGATCATACCGACGGCCATGTCGACAATCTCGCCCGCTTCGTCGCCCCCGGCACGATCGCCATTCCCGAGCCCGCCGCCGACGATCCGAACGAGGCGGTGTACCGCGATGCCGCCGGCCGCGCGCGCGCCTTCGGCCTCACCGTTGCCGGCATCCCGTCGCCGGGCGCGGTGGAGCGGGATGGCGCGATCGTGCCCGCTTCCTATATGAACTTCTACATCGGCAACGCCGCCGTGGTGGTGCCGCAATATGGCGCCGTCAACGATGCGGCGGCGGTCGCGGCGATCGGCGCGCTGTTTCCCGGGCGTCGCGCCATCGGCCTCCGTGCCGATCATATCCTGACGGGCGGGGGCAGCTTCCACTGCATCAGCCAGCAGGTGCCCGTCCATACGCCCGCTGAAAGGCCCGCATGACCGAACTGATCGTCGCCGCCCTCCAGCTCGCTTTCTCGGACGATGTGGACGAGAATATCGCCGCCGTCTCCGCCCTCGTGCGCGAGGCGGCGGGCAAGGGCGCGCAGGTGATCCTGCCGCCCGAATTATTCGAGGGGCATTATTTCTGCCAGGTGCATGACGAGGGCCGCTTCGCCCGCGCCATGCCGACCGATCGCCACCCGGCCGTGCTGGCGATGCGCAAGCTCGCCGACGAGCTGAAGGTCTATATCCCGACCAGCTTCTTCGAGGCGGACGGGCCGCATCATTATAACAGCCTCGCGATGATCGATCCCGATGGCAAGGTGATGGGCGTCTACCGCAAGAGCCACATCCCCGATGGCCCCGGCTATCAGGAGAAATTCTACTTCCGACCCGGCAATACCGGCTTCCAGGTGTGGCCCACGCCTGCCGGGACCCTCGGCGTCGGGGTGTGCTGGGATCAATGGTATCCCGAAACCGCGCGCGCGATGATGCTGATGGGGGCGGAAATCCTGTTCTACCCCACCGCCATCGGCAACGAGCCGCACGATCCCGATCTCGACACCAGCCGCCTGTGGCGCCGCGCGATGGTCGGCCATTCGGTGTCGAACGTGGTGCCGGTGGTCGCGGCCAACCGCATCGGCACCGAAAATGCGATGACCTTCTACGGTCACAGCTTCATCGCCGACGAACGCGGCGACTATCTGGCGGAGTTCGGCGCGCACGATACCGGCGTGCTGGTCGCGACGCTCGATCTCGATCGGGTGAAGCGCCATCGCGCCGCCTTCGGCTTCTTCCGCGATCGCCGGCCGGAGCTTTACGGCCGGCTGGCGCAGGATCTCTAGCCGGCCACCGGCGGTTCACCTGCAACTGCTAGGAGCGGGTCATGCAGAAGGAAACCTACCGCAAGCTCGGCATCGCGGCCGTGATCCTGCTGGCGCCGGGCGGCTTCATCTTCGGCGCGACGCTGGCCGCCAACCATTACCTCAGGAAACGGCGCGCGGCGGACAGCCCGGACGCCGACCGCCCGGAACCGCCCGTCCCCTTGGAATAGATCAGCGCGGGATCGTCCAGCGGATGCGATCCACTGTCGTTGTTTCGGTCGGCCGGCCGGCCGCATCGCGGCCGGCCGGCCGCATCGCGCGCGGGCACGAAGCGGGCGCGGCGCTGGTACAGCCGGCAGGTCGCCTCGTCGAGCGCGGGGAAGCCGCTCGTCGCCGTCACCGCGCAATCGGCCACGCGCCCGTCTGCGCCGATCCGCACGCTGATGCCGACGATGCCGGCTTCCTCGTTGCGCAGCGAGCGGGCGGGATAATCCTCCGGCGTGATCCACGCGCCGCGATCGCCCTTGGCCTTCGCCTGCACGGCCTGTGACGGGCGGGCCGGCGGCAGCGGCGCGGCCGGCGTCACCTCGGTCCGCTCCAGCGTCACCAGTGGCAGCGGCGGCAGGTCGATGGTCGGGAAGGTCTGCGGCTGCGCCACCGTCACCGCCTGTTCCACCGTCGTCACCTGTTCGCGCGGCATCGCGCGCGGCGGCGGCGGGGCGGGGTCGTTGGGCGGGGGCGGCGGCGCTTCGGTGATCGGGATCAGCTTCATCACGATCGGCACCTGCCGCATCATGTCGCCGGCCAGCCCGCTGATGAAGGCATAGCCGATCGCGAGATGGACGATCGCCACCGCGGCTGCGGGTTTCAGGGGAAATCGGGTCTGCCGGTCGCATAGGCCATTGACGCATCCTCCATATGGGTGCGCCGGGGCAAAGGAACCCGCCTCGCGACGCAATCTCCGATCCGGAGGCTGCGCGCGAGGCGATATGTCGTCAAGCTGCGATCGCAGAGCGTTGACCCAGAACGGGATCAGCCGGCGGCGGCGACATCCACCGGCCGTTTGCCGCGCTTCACCATCAGCTTGTTCAGCGCGTTCACATAGGCCCGCGCCGAGGCGACCAGCGTATCGTGATGCGCGCCGCGCCCGCGCGTGGTGCGGCCATCCTCGGCCAGCAGCACCGATACCTCGGCCTGCGCGTCGGTCCCGCCGGTCACGGCATGCACCTCATAGCGTTCCAGCACCGATCGGTCGTGCGGCACGATCTGGTGGATCGCGGCGAACAGCGCATCCACCGGGCCGTTGCCGCGCGTCGCGGCGATCCGCTCCTCGCCGTCCACCTCCAGCGTCAGGATCGCGCGGGCGGCGCCGGTGCCGCAATAGATCTCCACCTCCTTCACCTGGATGGAATCGTGCCCGCGCAGCACCTCGTCGTCGACCAGCGCGACGATATCCTCGTCGAACACCGCCTTCTTGGCATCGGCCAGCGCCTTGAAGCGGACGAACGCGTCCTGAAACGCATTGTCGCCCAGATCATAGCCCAGCTCGACCAGCTTGGCCTTGAACGCCGCCCGCCCGCTATGCTTGCCCATCACCAGATTGGAGGTGGCGACGCCGACACTCTCGGGCGTCATGATCTCGTAGGTGGAGGCATCCTTTATCATGCCGTCCTGATGGATGCCGCTTTCATGCGCGAAGGCGTTGGCGCCCACGATCGCCTTGTTCGGCTGCACCTGGAAGCCGGTGATGCCCGATACCATGCGGCTGGTCCGCGTGATCTCGGTGGAGACGATGCCGGTGCGGTGCGGCATCACGTCGTGCCGCACCTTCAGCGCCATCGCGATCTCCTCGACCGCGGCGTTGCCGGCGCGCTCGCCGATGCCGTT
>CAXTTS010000199.1:0-5791 GCA_964247265.1 uncultured Sphingomonadaceae bacterium | reverse complement strand
GCATGATCGGGCACGACATTGTTCGGCCCGCCGCCATCGATCCGCGCCGGATTGATCGACAGGCGCGGCCCGGCCTGCCTGGCCAGCCGCACCGCGAGATCGGCGGCGGCGACGATTGCGTTGCGCCCGTCCTCCGGATTGCGGCCGGCGTGGGCGCTGCGCCCGGTCACGACGATCGAGACATTGCCGCTCCCCGGCCGCGCGCCAGCCAGCGTGCCGTGGGGCAGAGCGGAGGGTTCGTAGGTCAGCGCTGCCGCCTTGCCCCGCGCCGCCGTCGCGATCAGGGCGGCCGACCCCGCCGAGCCGATCTCCTCGTCGCTGTTGATGACGACCTCATAGCCGATCCGCGCGGCCAGCGGCGACGTCTCCAGCGCCGCAAGCGCGGCCAGCATGATCGCCAGCCCGCCTTTCATGTCCGCCACGCCCGGCCCTCCGATCGTCGCATCGTCGATCCGGCGGACCGACTGGAACGGGTGATCGGCGGCGAACACCGTATCCATATGGCCGGTCAGCAGCAATTGCACCGGCGCCTCCGGCCGCACCGCGAGGTGCAGGTTGCGGCCGAACGCCAGCGGCAATTGCCGCCCATCCGGCGCGATCGAATCGGCCGGCGCGGCGTCGCGCAGCGCGATCGCGCCGGGCAGGATGGCAAAGGCATCGGCCAGCAGCCCGGCCATCGTCGCCAGCCCCGGCAGGTTGCCGCTGCCGCTGTTCACCGCCGCCCATGCCTCGGTTTGCGCCAGCATCGGTGCGGCGGCGGCATGATCGAGCACGGCATCGGTCGCGGCGTCGATCGGCCTTGGGGTGTCCGGATCGGTCATGCCCGATCATGCGCCAGCTTCATCACCGGGCGCAACCGGCGAGGATCGCGATGCCGCGCCTCAGCGCCGCGCCGGCTTGGCATTGGCGATGAGGTTGGCGGCGGACAGCACGATGGCATCCTCAACGAAGCCCGTCGCCGTCTGGCCCCAGCGCCGCATCGCATGTTTCCGTGCCGCCCGCCCGACATAGGATGAAGCGATCGCCGCGCCGATGCCCAGCGCCGCGCCCGCCACCTGTCGCTTCGGCGGCGCGAGCGTCGCGCCGGCAAAGCCGCTGGTGATCGCCCGCGCCAGCAGGCCGAGGAACACGGTGCGGTCGGGCGCCGTCACCATCTTGTCGCCCGCCATCTCCGCTGCGGCCATCGTCACGCCGCCGGCCGCGAACAGCGGCTTGGTCATCAGGCGCGCGCCGGCATTGTCGTGCGGCAATGTGTCGCGCCGCGCCGCGCCGGCCAGAGCGGAAAGCGGCGTCATCGCCCGCTGGCCGGCGACGAGGCCCATCAAGATCGAGCGCAACATGGTATATCCTGTCCTGTTGCCGCGACGAACGGGCGAACGCGGCGAACGATCCGGCAGCGTTCGGCATGATCCGCTCTGTCCTACGCGGCTGGATCGGCGCATCGTGGCGCGGCGGCCGTTCCGCGTGCTCTTTCCACCGTCATATAGCCAAAGTGGCCGAGGGAGGCGATTTACACCCCCTCATAGCGTGGCTTTCATGGCTTTCGTTGGAGATGTCCGACGATTCGTTCATCTTGAGCCGCCGCCGGCAGCCGCTTACACCCGGTCGCGCAACGTCCGTCGGCGAATCGGCGGCTCATGGTCGATCTTCGCCATTTCCATGATCTTGGCGCGCAGCTCGGCCCGCTTCTCGTGGATCGAGGCGATCACCGGCCCCATCGGCACGCCCAGATCGACCAGCACCGCCTCCGATAGCTGGAGCGAGGATTCCAGCGTCTCGGGCACCGCGTCGCTCGCGCCGGCGCGATACAGTTCGGCGGCATGGTTCGGATCGCGCGCGCGCGCGACGATCGTCAGGTCGGGATAGAGCGCGCGCACCTGCGCGGTGGTGCGGACCAGCTGGACGCGGTCGTCCATCGTCAGCACCAGCGCGCTCGCCTCGTTCAGCCCCAGCCGATCGATCATGCCGGGCCGGGTGATGTCGCCGAACATCACCTTGTAGCCGCGCTTGCGGGCGCGGCCGATCGTGTCGATGTCCGCGTCCACCGCGATATAGGGGCGCTTGTGCGCGTCCAGCACCTGCGCGACGAGCCGGCCGACCCGCCCGAAGCCGACGATCACGGTGCGCTCGCCGACGAGTTCCACCTCGTCCTCCTCCTCGCCGCTGGTCAGTTCCACGCGCTGCGCCATGTCGCGGCCGATCCGCGCGAGCAGCGGGGTGATGGTCAGCCCGATCGCCGTCACGATCTGCCAGAAGGCGGCGGTGCTCGGCAGGATCAGCTGCGCCTGCGCCGCCGTCGCCAGCACGATCAGCGTGGTTTCGGAAGGGGAAGCCATCAGCAGCCCGGTTTCCGCCGAAACGCCCGCGCTCGCGCCGCTCATCCGCAGCAGCGCCGCCGTGACGATCGCCTTGGCCGCCACCACGCCGATCACGGCGGTTAGCAGCGCCTGCCAGTTCTGCGCGATCACCCGCAGGTCCAGGCTCATCCCCACGGTGATGAGGAACACGCCCAGCGCGAGACCCTTGAACGGCGCGGTCATCACCTCGACCTCGGCGTGATAATCGGTCTCGGCGATCAACAGCCCGGCCAGCAGCGCGCCGACGATCGGCGAAAGCCCCACCGCCGTGGTGGCGATGCTGGAAAGGATCACCACGAGCAGGCTGGCCGCCAGGAACAGCTCCGGGCTCTTGGTCCGCGCGGCCTGGGCGAACAGGCGCGGCAGCAGCAGCCGGCCCAGCACCAGCATCACCGCGATGGTCAGCCCGGACTGCCAGAGGGTACGCAGCAGATTGTCCCACCCGCCATCCGCCGCATTCGGCGCGAGCGCGCCCAGCGCGAAGATGATCGGCACCAGCGCCAGATCCTCGAACAGCAGCATCGAGAAGGCGGTGCGGCCCACCGGGCTGGCCGTGCCCGCCATCGGCAGCACTAGAGCGGTGGAGGAGAGCGCCAGCGCGAAGCCCATGCCGATCGCGCCGGCCCAGCCCTGGCCGATCAGGTGCAGCGCCGTGCCGATCAGCAGCGCCGATCCGATCAGTTCGGCCGCGCCCAGCCCGAACACCGCGCGCCGCATCGCCCATAATCGCTTGAACGAAAGCTCCAGCCCGATCGAGAAGAGCAGCAGCACGATACCGAACTCGGCGAACGGCTCGATGGCATGGGTGTCGGTGATGGTGACATGGTAGAGCCACGGCGCCCGGTCGACCAGCGAGCCAAGCCCGAACGGGCCGACCGCTATGCCGACGAGGATGAAGCCGATCACCGGGTTCACCCGGAAGCGGGCGAAGGCGGGGATCACCAGCCCCGCCGCGCCGAGGATGACGAGCGAATCGCTGAACGCGTCGGATTGAAGGGGAAGTGCCATTGCCGCCACCTTTGCGGAAGGCAGTCCGCCAAGGCCAGTGCAAGGGGGCGATTAAATGGCCGCTCGCGTCCGGATCAGCCGCCGCCGGGCGCGCGCGTGCCCATCGGTTGCGCGACGGGGGCGGTGGCCTCGCCGCGCGGGCCGTGGTTCCAGTCGATCTGGTAGAGGTCGAAGCGGCGATCGGAAAGGTTGCGCACCGTGCCCTCGGCGCGCGCCCAGGTCAGGTCGGCGAGGTTGACGTCGCTGATCGTCAGCGTCTCGATATTCTCGCTGGCCTCGGCGGCGATACCGTCGCGCGCGAAGGGAAAGTCGCACGGCGTCAGGATGCAGCTCTGGGCGTATTGGATGTCCATATTCTCCACCTTCGGCAGGTTGCCGACATTGCCGGACATCACGACGAAGCACTGATTCTCGATCGCCCGCGCCTGGCAGCAATAGCGCACCCGCATATAGCCCTGCCGGCTGTCGGTGCAGAACGGCACGAACAGGATGCGCGCGCCCTCGTCCACCAGCCGGCGGGCCAGTTCGGGGAACTCCGAATCGTAGCAGATCAGCACGCCGATCGGGCCGCAATCGGTCTGGATCGCCTCCACCGCATCTCCGCCCTTGATCTTCCACCAATAGCGTTCGTTGGGCGTCGGGTGGATCTTCTCCTGCGCATGGACCGACCCGTCGCGCAGGCACACATAAGCGACGTTCTGGATCTCCTCATCGTCGGTGCGGGTGGGGTGGGAGCCGCCGATGATGTTGATGTTGTAGCGCAGCGCCATGCGGCTGAGTTCCTCCACCAGCGGCTGGCGGTGTTCGGTCAGGCGGTCGATCGCCTCCATCGGTGTCAGGTGCTCAGTCTCGAACGACAGCAGCGACAAGGTGAACAATTCCGGAAACACGACGAAATCGGCGCGATAGTCGGCCGCGACATCGACGAAATATTCCACGTTGGCGACGAATTCGGCAAAGTCTTTCACCGCGCGCGCCTGCAACTGAACGGTGGCCAGCCGCACGCTCTCTATCCCGCGCGGCACGCGGAACTTGGGTTCCTCGTTCGGATCGACATAGGGATTGCGCCAGATCATGTGCGCGGCGAACCCGGCGGACGCCTTGTCCTCCGGCAGATAGCGCGGAAGGATGCCGATCGGCTCGAAACCGTTGGCGATCTGGAAGCCGACCACCGGATCCTTGAGTTTGCCCTCCTTGATGAGGTCCAGATACGCCTCGGGCGTTTTCGCCTTGCGGCGCGATTTGGCGAAGTTCGGCATCCGCCCGCCGAACACGATGCCCTTCAGCTCCAGCCGCTCGGCCAGCGCGCGGCGTGCCTCGTACAGCCGCTTGCCGATCCGCAGCCCCTGCAAGGCCGGATCGATGCACATCTCGAAGCCGTAGAGCCAGTCGCCCGTCGGGTCGTGACGCGATCCGAAGCCGTTGCCGGTGATCTGCTCCCAATCGTGCGGCGCCAGCGCGATCGCCTCGTCGATCCGGGAGGAGGCGCAATAGCCGACGATCCGCCCGTCATAGACGGCGACGAACTGCCCCTCGGGATAATTGTTGATCTGGCCGCGGATCATGCCGCGGCTGTAATGCGTCATGTCCGGATAGACGCGATCGACGAGATTGACGATGCGGATCGCATCCCCCGGCACCGCCGGCCGGACTTCGAGACGCGCCTTGGCAGTTTTCGACATCGGCTTCCCCGCTGGTTCGCTGGCGTAACGAACGGGGCGGGGAAGCCTGTGTTCCCTGTGGGGCAATCAGCTCAGCCCCAATTGGCCATCTTCTTTTCCAGGTTCAGGCGGATTTCCTCGAAGAACTGCTCGGTCGTCATCCACGGCTGCTCCGGGCCGATCAGGATCGCCAGATCCTTGGTCATGCCGCCCTGTTCGACCGTTTCGATGCAGACCTGCTCCAGCGTCTCGGCGAACTTCACCACGTCGGGCGTGTTGTCGAACTTGCCGCGGAACATCAGCCCCTGCGTCCACGCGAAGATCGAGGCGATCGGGTTGGTCGAGGTGGACTTGCCCTGCTGGTGCATGCGGTAGTGGCGCGTCACGGTGCCGTGCGCCGCCTCGGCCTCGATCGTCTTGCCGTCGGGCGACATCAGAACCGACGTCATCAGGCCGAGCGAGCCGAAGCCCTGCGCCACCGTGTCCGACTGCACGTCGCCATCGTAATTCTTGCAGGCCCAGACGAACTTGCCGCTCCACTTCAGCGCGGAGGCGACCATGTCGTCGATCAGGCGATGCTCATAGACGATGCCGGCGGTGGCGAACTTGTCCTTGAACTCGGCGTCGAACACCTCGGCGAACAGATCCTTGAAGCGGCCGTCATAGGCCTTCAGGATCGTGTTCTTGGTCGAGAGGTAGAGCGGCCAGCCGCGATCGAGCGCATAGTTCATGCTGGCGCGGGCGAAATCGCGGATCGAATCGTCG
>CAXTTS010000198.1:0-5863 GCA_964247265.1 uncultured Sphingomonadaceae bacterium | reverse complement strand
AAGCGCATCACCAACCAGTTCACCGGCGTGCTGACCGGCAAGGGGCTGGAATATGGCGGCTCGCTGATCCGGCCGGAGGCGACCGGCTATGGCGCAGTCTACTTCCTCCTCAACATGCTCAAGACGAAGGGCGAGGATCTGCACGGCAAGACGGCGGTGATCTCCGGCTCCGGCAACGTCGCCACCCATGCGGCGGAGAAGATCGTCCAGTCCGGCGGCAAGGTGCTGACCCTGTCCGACAGTCAGGGCTTCATCCACGATCCCGAGGGCATCACCCAGGAGAAGATCGACTGGGTGAAGGCGCACAAGACCAAGCGCCGCGGCCGGATCGAGGATTATGTCGCCGAATATAAGGGCGCCAGCTACACCGCCGGCAAGACGCCGTGGGGCGTGCCGTGCGACGTGGCGCTGCCCTGCGCCACCCAGAACGAGCTGCTCGGCGACGATGCGAAGACGCTGGTGGCGAACGGCTGCAAGGCCGTGTCCGAAGGCGCCAACATGCCGACCGACCTCGCCGGGGTGCATGTGTTCAAGGATGCCCGCATCCTCTACGCGCCCGGCAAGGCGGCCAATGCCGGCGGCGTCGCCGTTTCCGGTCTCGAAATGAGCCAGAACAGCGAACGGCGCAGCTGGAAGGAGGCCGAGCTGCAGCAATTGCTGCTCGACATCATGGAAGGCATCCACACCAGCTGCCTCACCTATGGCGGCGTGGCCGGGGAACCGGGCTATACCGACTATGTGCGCGGCGCGAACATCGCCGGCTTCAAGAAGGTGGCCGACGCGATGCTGGCCTACGGCGTGGTGTGATCAAGCCAAGCGGGATCCCGGCTCAAGGCCGGGATGACGGAAGGAAAGGCCATTCCCCGTCATCCCGGGCTTGACCCGGGATCCCGCTTCTTCTCACCGGGCTTCGGTCCTCGGAAAACCGCTGTCCTACTCGGCGATGCCACGTCAGCATCGCATCGCCCGCTTCTCCGCGTGCTCTTTCCACCGTCGCATCACCAAAACCCGCTGGCGAGGCGATTTTCACCCCCGCATAGCGTGGCTTTCATGGCTTTCGTTGGAGATGTCCGACGTTTCGTTCATCTTCGCATCACCGTTCCAGCGCGCGGATTTCCTCATTGGCCAGCCGCAGCCGCTCCGCCAGGTCGCGCGTGATGTTGCCGATGATGCGGATCAGGATGGCGGGGTGGCGTCGTCCCAGCTCGTCCATCTCCACAATGCCGAAGCCCCAGGCGCGCACATCCTCGTCCGCGACGATATCGGCGGAGCGGCGGCCGCGCTCGATCAGCGCCATCTCGCCGCAGCTCATGCCGGGGCCGACCGAACTCAGCCGGATCGATCTGCCCGGATCGCCGGCCATGCCGATGCGGATGCTCACCGATCCCTCCGCGATGGCGAAGAACAAGGGCGCCTCCTCGCCTTCGCGGGCGATCGTCTCGCCGGCCGCGAAGGCCAGCGGAATGGCGAGCGCCCGCACCGCCGCCACCTGATCGGCCGAAAGGCCGTCGACGATGTCGAGATCGTCGAACGCGATCGACGGATCGGCATCGGCCAGGGTGCGCGCCGCGATCAGCCGGTCCTCGCAATATTCCAGCGCCGCCTCGCGGGTCGCCGCGATCTCCACACCGGTCGCCGCGACCGCCCGGTGCAACGCCGCCAGCGGGCCGTCATCGTCGATATGCGCGAAGATCAGCATCTTGCCGCGTGCCGCCAGCGTCTCCGCCAGCCCGGCGAGCAGGCGGTGCGCGGCGATGTCGGCGCTGAGCACCCGGCGCAGATCGACGATCAGCCAGTCCGCCTGCACCGCCAGCTCGCTCGCCCGGCGGATCAGTCGCTCGCTGGAGCCGAAATAGAGCGCGCCCTGCGCCTCGATCACGCGGATGCGCGCGCCCTCGCGTCGCAGCAGGCGCAACTCGGCATGGCGCCGCGCGCGCTTCGATCGGATGCGGTCGCCGCGATATTCCGCGCGGATGACGTTGCGCACATTGGGGTGGGTGCCGAAGATGTGCAGGCCGAAAGCGTCGGCGATCTCGGCGGCGGCCGCCACGCCGCGCACGCTGTTGCCGTTGCCGTCGATCGGCGGGGACCAGATGGCGATACCGGCCTGCCCCGGTATGATGAGGATGATTGCGCCGGAAACGCCGCTCTTGGCGGGCAGGCCGATCTCGTAACTCCACTGGCCGGCGTAATTGTACATGCCGCACATGTTCATCACGGTCAGCACGTCGGGCACATGGGTGCGGGCCAGCGCGCGGATGCGGGTGCGCGGGTTCACCCCGTCATTGGCGATCGTCGCCGCCATCAGCGCCAGGTCGCGCGCATCCACCAGCAGCGAGCATTGGCGAAAATAGAGGTCCAGAACCTCCTCCGGCTCGCGCTGTATCATGCCGGAATTGAGCATCATGAAGGCGATCGCGCGGTTGCGGTGGCCGGTCGCCTTTTCGGACAGGTAGACGGCCTCGTCCAGTTCCAGCGTGCGCCCGGCATAGCGCGCCATCAGCGCAGCCAGCGCCTGCCGTCGCTCGGCCGGATCGTCGCCTTCGATCAGTTCGGCGGTGGCGATCGCCCCGGCATTGACCATCGGGTTGAACGGCCGATTATGTGCCTGATCCAGGCTGATCGAATTGAAGCTCTCGCCGGTCGGCTCCACCCCGACATGGCGCAGCACCGCCTCGCGTCCCAGCCGGTCCAGCGCATGGCCGTAGACGAACGCCTTGGAAATGGACTGGATGGTGAAGCGGCTGGCCGCATCCCCCGCCGTGTAGAGCGTACCGTCCACCGTCGCGATGGCGATGGCGAACCGGGCGGGATCGGCCTTGCCGAGTTCCGGTATATAGGTGGCCGGGCTGCCGCCGGTCAGGCCGGACAGGCGCGCGTGCAGGTCGGCGAGATAGGCGTCGATCGGCCCCGGCATAATCGTGGCGGTGCGATCCTCGATCATCCTCGTCCTCCCCCGAGCCCCTCCTGTGCTTCGACAATCGGGCGGGCGGCGTCAACCGTGGCAGCTGACCGCCCAAGATGACGCGAATGTCACGCGGCGGCCACCGGACGGGCAGGGCGGATCGGCTATTCCGTCCGGACCGGGGCAGATGCCCCGCTCCAGCTTCCCCCATCCCGGCGTGCTGCCCGCGCCGGGCCGCGACCCCCCGATCCGCCCCTGACCGGATCGGGGGGTTGCTCCATTCTCGCCAGCGGACCAGAAACAGGGAGATCCGATCGATGCGGTGGCGGATACCCGGCGGGTTCGGGCGATGACGGGGGCGATGATGGGGCGCAGGATCCTGCTGATCGAGGACGATGCCGAAACGGCCGGCTACATCTCGCGCGGGCTGACGGAGCAGGGCCACGTCGTCGATCATGCCGCCGATGGGCGCGACGGCCTGTTCCTCGCCAGCGACGGCGCCTATGATCTCGTCATCATCGATCGGATGCTGCCGGGCCTCGACGGACTGTCGGTCGTGCGCGCGGTGCGCGCCGCCGGCATCGGCACCCCGGTGCTGATCCTGTCCGCGCTGGGATCTGTGGACGATCGGATCGACGGGCTGGAGGGCGGCTCCGACGATTACCTGACCAAGCCGTTCGCCTTCGCCGAGCTGCTGGCGCGCGCCAACGCGCTGTTCCGCCGTGCCGAGGGCAAAGCGTCGGGCGCGACCGAGACGCGGCTGGTAGTCGGCGATCTGGAGATCGATCTGCTCGGCCGTATCGTCCGGCGGCGCGGCCAGACGATCGAGTTGAAGCCGCGCGAATATAGCCTGCTGGAATATCTCGCCCGCAACGCCGGCCGCGTCGTCACCCGCACGATGCTGCTGGAGCAGGTGTGGGATTATCATTTCGACCCAGGAACGAACGTGGTGGATGTCCATGTCAGCCGCCTGCGCCGCAAGCTGGAGGAGGGGTTCGGCCAGCCGATCCTGCATACCGTGCGCGGCGCGGGATACCGCCTTGCCGCCGCCGGCTGAGCGGATCGCCGGGCCGGCAGGGGTGATGGCGCGCGTGCCGGTCACGCTGCGGGTGGCAGGGCTCGCCATGTTGCTGGCGTTCCTCTCCAACCTAGCGCTGATCGGTTTCATCCACTGGCGCACCCATGACGATGCGTTCGAGGATCTGCGGGTGCAGGCGATCGAGCAGGCGCGCGCCCTGTCCGATGTCCACGCCGCCGGCGGGCTGCCGGCGCTGCGCGCGACGATGGCGGACCTGCAAAGTGCGGGCGATCCCCGCTTCGTCGCCGCGATCGTCGATGCGGAGGGGCGCGCAAGAGGCGGGAACATCGCCTCGCGGCTGAGCCCGGCGCAATTGCGGTTCGGCGGATTTCAGACGATCTACCTGCGCCGCGCCGGATCGGCGCGGGATGCCGAGGCGGGCGTGATCGTGCGGCGGCTGGACGATCGGGATACGGTCGTCAGCGGGCTCATCTTCGGCGAGCGGCTTGCCTTGCAGCGCACGATCGAGCGGTCGCTCGCCTTGGCGCTGGCGCTGTCGGTGCTGTTCGGGGCGGTCTGCGGTGTGGTGACGGCGGGCTATGTCGGCGGCCGGGTGCGCGCGATCGCGGCGGTGGTGGACGATGTCGGCGCCGGCGACTTCGCCCGGCGCGCGCCGATCGCGCGTTCCGGCGACGCATTCGATCTGCTTTCGATCCGTATCAACCTGATGCTCGATCGCATCGGCGCCCTGATGGGGGAACTGCGCCTGCTGACCGACAGCCTGGCGCATGATCTGCGGTCCCCCGTCAGCCGGCTGCGCGCGCGGATCGAAGGCGCGATGACGGTGGACGACGAGGCGCAGCGCGACACCCTGCTCGGCGGCGTGCTGGCGGAGGCCGACGCGCTGATGCGGATATTGACCACCGTGCTGGAGATCGGCCGGACCGAGGCGATGGCCGGGCGCGAGCGGTTCGCACCCGTCGATCCGTCCGGCCTGGTCGACGAGATGTGCGAGATGTACGAGCCCTTGGCCGAGGAGGCGGGCGTCGCATTGGCGCTGGACAAGGCCGGGCCATTGAGGCCGGTGGCGGGCCACCGCCAGTTGCTGGCGCAGGCGCTGAGCAACCTGATCGACAACGCCTTATATTATGGTGCCGGCGGCGGCGAGATACGGGTGTTCGCCAAAGCCGGCGAGGGCGCCCTTGCGCTCGGCGTGGCGGATCGTGGCCCCGGCATCGCGCCGGCCGACCAGGCGGAGGCGCGGCGGCGGTTCGGCCGGCTCGATACCTCCCGCTCCGCGCCCGGCGCGGGGTTGGGGCTGGCGCTGGTGGAGGCCGTCGCTCACCTGCATGGCGGCACGCTTCGGCTCGACGACAACGAGCCGGGCTTGCGGGCGACGCTGCTTCTGCCGATGGGGCGGTAGCCGACCGGGCAGGCCCAGCATGCGCTTGACTCGTGGTGCAGGCCGCACTAATTCGCGCACATCCCACGAGACCGGTTTCCGGCGGCGCACATGCGTTCGCCGTTTTTCGTTCTGGCGGGCCAACGCGTCGAGATGGGTGGCTTGCCAGGCCGCCTGTGGAGCAGGAGAAAGCATAGCATGGCACGTATCGCGGGTGTGAACATCCCGACCAACAAGCGCGTCGAGATCGCGCTGACCTACATTCACGGCATCGGTGCCACCAAGGCCAAGGAAATCACCGGCAAGATCGGCATCGAGCCGGCCCGCCGCGTGCAGGACCTGACCGACAACGAAGTCCTCCAGATCCGCGAAGCGATCGATGCGGGCTACACCGTCGAGGGCGATCTTCGCCGCCAGGTGGCGATGAACATCAAGCGCCTGATGGACCTCGCCTGCTACCGTGGCCTGCGTCACCGCAAGGGTCTGCCGGTCCGCGGCCAGCGCACGCACACCAATGCGCGCACCCGCAAGGGCAAGG
>CAXTTS010000197.1:0-5889 GCA_964247265.1 uncultured Sphingomonadaceae bacterium | reverse complement strand
TCCCGTACGACGCTTTAGCAAAGCGTTGGTTTCAGCCACTCACCCACGTCTCCGGGAAGGCTTCGAGCGGGGCTATAGCGAGCATGGTCCGGCGGATCAACGCCCCTCGCTGCGGTTTCGGTTGGCGCGTTCATTGCAGCGACAGCGTGGACGGGCCTATGCTGCCGCCCTCAGGTTCGGGAATAGGGTGCGATGGTGAAAAGCGTGATGGTGCGGGGCGTGGCGATGCTGCTGGTGGCGGCGGTGGCGATGCCGGCGGCGGCGCAGGTCCGCACGGTCGATCCCTCGGCGGCGATGCAGAGCGATCCGGCGCCGGTGCCGCCCGACGATGCCGGCTACGGCACGGCCGCGCAGGCCGGAGATACGGCGCGCTCCGGTGCCGGCAGCGGCGCGGTGCTGCCCGGCAGCGCCTCGCGCTCCAGCGACGACAGCCATCCCGTCACCGCACCCTCCAGCACCGCGGCGGGCACCGGCGCCACCTATCAGCAGGGCGACGTGATGGACGCGGCCGAGGGTGTGTTCGGCAAGGGCGCGCAAGGGCTGGCCAAGATGGTCGAGAAGATCCTCAAGGATCAGGGCGAACCCAGCGCCTATATCGCCGGCCGCGAGGCGGGCGGCGCTTTCATCGCCGGCCTGCGCTATGGCTCCGGCGTGATGCACCACAAGATCGAGGGCGATCGCCCGGTCTACTGGACCGGCCCGTCGCTCGGCTTCGATTTCGGCGGCAACGGCGCCAAGAGCTTCATTCTGGTCTACAATCTGTATGACAGCCAGGATCTGTTCCACCGCTACCCCGCCGCCGAGGGCGGCGCCTATCTGATCGGCGGCTTCACCGCGAGCTACCTACGCCGCAAGGACGTGGTGCTGATTCCAATTCGGCTGGGCGTCGGCTGGCGGCTGGGCGCGAACCTCGGCTACATGAAGTTCACCGAAGAATCGAAGTGGATGCCGTTCTGATCTTCGCCGTCATCCCAGCGCCGGCTGGGATCTCCAAAGGGCCAGGCGCGGCCGTCTAGCCGCACAAGATCCCAGCCGGCGCTGGGATGACGGGATGGTTCGGCCCCGCCTCACTCCGGCCGGTACGTGCTCTCGAATCGCACCGGCCGGCCGGCCGCACGATCCGCCAGCTGCCCATCCCACATCACCCGCCGTCCACGGATGATCGTTCCGATCGGCCGTCCCGTCAGCGTCATGCCGGTGAACGGCGACCAGCCGCATTTCGAGGCGAGCCAGCTCTCCTCCACCGTCCACCGCGCGGCGGGATCGACGATCGAGAAATCGGCGTCGTAGCCGGCCGCGATCCGCCCCTTGGTGACGAGCCCGAACACGCGCTGCGGCCCGGCCGAGGTCAGCTCGATCAGCCGCTGCATCGTCAGCCGCCCGGCCGCGACATGATCCAGCATCAGCGGCAGCAGCGTCTGCACCCCGGGCATCCCCGAAGGCGAGGCGGGATAGGCCTGCGCCTTCTCCTCCAGCCGGTGCGGTGCGTGGTCGGAGCCGAGCACGTCCGGCACGCCCTGGTTGAGCCAGTGCCACAGTCCGTCGCGATGCGCGCCCGATCGGATCGGCGGGTTCATCTGGGCGAAGGTGCCGAGCCGGGGATAGGCGTCCTCTCCCGCCAGCGTCAGATGCTGCGGCGTCAGCTCGCAGGTGGCGATATCCTTGTTGGCGGCGATATATTCCAGCTCGGCGGGCGTGGTGATGTGGAGGATGTGGATGCGGCGGCCGGCCGCGCGGGCCAGCGCGATGATGCGCTTCGTCGCCAGCAACGCGCTCTCGTCGTCGCGCCACACCGGGTGCGACGAGGGATCGCCCGCCACGCGCAAGGCGGCCCGTTCGTTCATCCGCGCCTCGTCCTCGGCATGGATCGCCACGCGCCGTGTGCCGGAGGCGAGCACATCGGCCAGCCGCGCGTCCTCCGAGACGAGCAGGTCGCCGGTGGAGGCGCCCATGAAGATCTTCACCCCCGCCGTGCCGGGCATCCGCTCCAGCTCGGCCAGATCGGCGGCGTTCGCGTTGGTCGCGCCGACATAGAAGGCATGGTCGCACCACATGCGGCCGGCGGCGCGGGATAGCTTGTCCGCCACCGCCGCCGCCGAATCGGTGTTCGGCTTGGTGTTCGGCATCTCGAACACCGCCGTCACGCCGCCCAGCACGGCGGCGCGGCTGCCGCTCTCCAGATCCTCCTTGGCCTCAAGCCCCGGCTCGCGGAAATGCACCTGGCTGTCGATCACGCCGGGCAGCACCGTCAGCCCGGCGCAGTCGATCGTCTCGCCGGCATCGCCCGTCACGCCGATCCCGGCGATCCGCCCGCCGGTCACGCCGATGCTTGCCTCGATCGGCCCGCCGGGGGTCCAGACAAGGCCGTTCTTCAGGATCAGGTCGTAGGTCGCCATCGCCGCTTTCCTTTCGCGCTGACGCTCCCTACCTCCGCTGGATGAGCGGAACCACCCTGATCGATCGCGCCGTCATCCGTCTCTCCGGGCCGGACGTGCGCGGCTTCCTGCAAGGGCTGGTGACGAACGACGCCGCCGGGCCGCTGCCGGTGTGGGCCGGGCTGCTCACGCCGCAGGGCAAGGCGCTGTTCGACTTCATCCTGTGGGCCGATGGCGACGACATATTGATCGATTGCGAGGCGACGCAGGCCGATGCGCTCGTCCGCCGGCTGTCGCTCTACCGCCTGCGCCGGCCGATTGCGATCGCGCGCGATCCCGCGCTCGCGGTGCATTGGGCGGGCGGAGGCGAGCAGGGCGTGCCCGATCCACGCCTGCCGTCACTCGGCCACCGCTGGATCGCGCCGCCGGGCGAGCCGGCCGATGGCTGGCGGCAGCATCGCCTGCGCCTCGGTGTCGCCGAGGGGATAGACGAACTCGGCAGTGACAAGACGCTGTGGCTGGAGGCGAACGCCCGCGAACTCGGCGGCGTCAGCTTCACCAAGGGCTGCTATGTCGGGCAGGAGAATACCGCCCGGATGCACCATCGCAGCAAGGTGAACCGCCGCCTCGTCGTGGTGCCCGCCACCGAGCCGACCGATCGCACCCGCATCGCCTATCCCGATCTCGGTCTGGCGGTGGAGCATCGCCGGGTCGAGGCGCTAGACGATGCGCTTCGCCCCGATTGGCTGGCGGCCGCGCTGGCCGACTGAAACGACAGCGGATCAGGCGTGAGCGGCGGGCAGCGTCAGCCGCGCGCGCAGGCCGCTCGTCCCCGCCGCGCGCGACAGCAGCAGGCCGCCGCCGTTCAGTTCGGCCAGTTCCTGCGTAATCGGCAGGCCGAAGCCGTGGCCCGGCTCCCGCTCGTCCAGCCGGCGTCCCGGCAGCAGCGCCTCGGCCAGCCCCGCATCATCCAGCCCCGGCCCGTCATCCTCGATCGCCAGCACGATCCGCCCTTGCTCCGCCACCGCGCTCACCCGGATCGTCGCTCGGGCATGGCGCCACGCATTGTCGAGCAGATTGCCCGCCATCTCGTCCAGATCCTGCGCGTCCACCTGCACGGCCAGATCGCCCGCCACCGTCAGGTCGATCGCGATCGGCCGGTCGGCATGCACCCGCCGCAATACGGCGACGAGATCGTCGATCGCCGGTCGAAGCGGGGTGGACGCGCGACCGGTGCCGCCGGGTGCGGCGGCGCGGGCGCGGCGCAGATGGTGGCTCACCCGCCGATCGATCGAGGCCACCATCGCCGCGAGGTCGCCGTCCGGATCGCGCGCCGTCTCCGCCAGCTTCAGCGCCAACGCCGCCAGCGGCGTCTTCAGCCCGTGCGCCAGATTCGCGACATGCCGGCGGGCATGCTCCAGCCCCGCCGCATTCTGATCGATCAGCAGGTTGAGTTCGGTGGCGAGCGGCGCCAGTTCGGCGGGCTGCGCCACCGGCACATGCCGCGCGCGCCCGGCGATCACCTCGCCCAGCGCCGCCTGCAACGCGCGCAACGGTCGCAAGCCGATCCGCAGCTGGATCAGCGTGGCGGCGCACAGGCTGAGCCCGAGCAGACCGAGCGATCCCAGCAGCGGCAGCATCGCCTCGCGCAGCGGCGCCTCCATCACCCGACGCGGGCCGCTCGCCGTGATCGTCACCGGCCCGGCAGCGCTCGCCACCGTCAGCGTGCGGAAATGCAGCCGCTCGCCATGCCCGCCGCGCCCCTCGGCCGGAGCGAAGCGTTCGCGCCGATCCGGTCGCTCCTCCGGCGGCGCGTGCGGCGGCTCACGCATCGGCGGCGCGGCCGGCCGCGTGTCCAGCCGGGCGGTGTCGGGCGAGCTGCGCCAGCGCCGCCCGCCGGTGCCGTCCACCTGCCACACCCAGCCCGACCCCGCCTCGCCATAGCCCGGCAGGTCGATCGCGCGCGCCGGATCGAGGCTGCCGTCCGGCCGCACCGCCCGCGCCAGCACGATCAGCTGCGCATCCAGCCGATCGTCGAACCCGCGCATCACGAAGCGTTCCAGCACATGCCCGATGGCGAGGCTCGCCAGCAGCAGCGCCACCAGCGTGGAAAGCCCGCCGATCGCCAGCAACCGGCCGAACAGCGATCGCGGGACCAGCCTCACGCCGGCTCCGCCGCCGGTCCGGTCGCAGCCTGACCCGCGGTCAGCCGATAGCCGCGCCCGCGCACCGTCTCGATCATCGCCGCGCCGATCTTGCGCCGCAGCCGCCAGATGATGACCTCCACCGAATTGGAATCGACATCGGCATCGCCCTCATACACCCGCTCGATCAGGTCGGCGCGCTCCACCACCACCTCGCGCCGCAGCATCAGCGCGGAGAGCACGCGCCATTCGAACGCGGTCAGCTTCAGCGGCAGGCCGTCCAGCTCGAACGTGCCCAGCTGCGCATCGAACGTCAGCGCGCCGCAGGCGATGCGCGCCGCCGCATGGCCCGCCGCCCGCCGCACCAGCGCGCGCAGCCGCATGATGACCTCCTCCACGCGGAACGGCTTGACCAGGTAATCGTCCGCCCCCGCCTTGAAGCCGGCCACCTTTTCGGACCAGCCATCCCGCGCCGTCAGGATCAGCACCGGGAGGTCGCGCCCCTCCGCCCGCCAGTCGCGCAGCACCGACAGGCCGTCACGGATCGGCAGGCCCAGGTCCAGCACCGCCGCGTCATAGCGTTCGGTCGCGCCGAGATGGCCGCCATCCTCGCCGTTGGTCGCCACGTCCACGGCGAAATTCTCGGCCCGCAGCGCGCGTGCGATCCCGTCCGCCAGCGTCCGGTCATCCTCCACCAGCAACACGCGCATAACCCGTCTCCTCCCGGCGCGGACTAGCCGCGATGGCCCAACCGAAACTGAACGGCCCGGTTCAGTGCCGGTGGGGCGGCTCACCGTAGAAGGGTGTCACTGCAACACCAGATGGAGCCACAAGATGACCGATCCCAAACCCCGCCGCCACCTCCTGCGCGGCCGCAATGCCCTGATGGCCGGCGCGCTCGGCCTGCTCGCCGTCGGTGGCGGCGCCGGCGCGATCGCCGTTGCCACCACCCGCCCCGGCGTGACGATGGCGCCCGCCGTGCCGGTTGCGATCCGCTCGCTGTCCGATAGCGGCATCACCACCATCCGCGGCCGCGTCGCGGAGGTCTTCGGCGGCGAGTTCATCATGCAGGATGCCAGCGGCCGCGCCCTGGTCGATACCGGGCCGGACGGACGCGCCACCACGGTCGCCGTCGGCCAGACGGTGACGGTGCAGGGCCGCTTCGATCGCGGCGTCGTCCACGCCGCCTTCCTCGTCTCGCCGGATGGCAAGGTCGCGGCACTCGGCCCGATCGACGGGCCGCATGGCGGCCACCGTGGCCCGCCGCATGGCGGATCGGATCGCGGCCCCGGCCCGGATCGCGGACCCGATGCCGATCGCGGGCCGGATGCCGCAGACGGCCCGCCGCCGCCGCCGCCGCCCGCAGCGCC
>CAXTTS010000196.1:0-5890 GCA_964247265.1 uncultured Sphingomonadaceae bacterium | reverse complement strand
GCCCAGCTGAGCACGGGTCCGCGCAGCGCGCAGCCGCCCACGCCCCTGTCTCGCCCCGCCGATGGCCGCACCGCCGCCACCACGCGGATCGAAGGCAGGGATCGCTGCGATCCCGCCGCAGCCGCGCGGCCGGCGGGCAAGTGCGCCGCCGTGATCGAAACGCGTGGCGGCGATTTCCCGCCGCCCAGTGCGGAGCCGCTCTCCCCCGAGCAGCGTCTGCTGGTCGAGCAGCGCCAGCTCGATCAGCGCGCGGGCGAACAGCCGGGCGTGCGGGGCGATGCCATCGCGCGCACCGCCTCGCGCCGGATCGCGCGCGACGGCGCCGATGCCAACGCGCCCGACATGCAGGGCCTTGCCGCCGTCGTGCTCGGCGCCAACGCCACGGCCGCCGCCAATGCCGCCGCCGCTGCGCGCAAGGCCGACGATCCGGTCGCGGGGTTGACGGCGGATCAGGCGGCGATCGCCACGGGCATCCTCGGCGGCCTGACGGGAGCGCCGCGATGATGCTGGCCGCCACGCTGATGCTCGCCGCGCTGGCCGCCGCGCCATCACCGGACGCGCCGCCGATCACCCTAATCGTCGGCCGGCAAGGCGCCTTGCTGCATTTCGACGTGGTCGGCCTCGCCCGCGCGCCCTATTCCGCGCGCTACACGCTGGAGGTGATCGGGCAGGGGCCGGGCGGCACCAATCGCACCACCCAGGCCGGCCAGACAATGCTGCGCCCCGGCGTGACGACCAAGCTGCTCTCCGTCGCGCTCGGCACCGGCGGCGGGCATTGGACAGCGGTGCTGACGGTCACGCCAGCAGAAGGCGCGCCCTACCGGCAGCAACGCTCGTCGGAAGCCAGGCCGGGCGCCTGACCGCCGCGATCGTTACGAAATCCTCATCTCGGGCAGCGAACCATCCTGCTATGCGGGACGTTGGGCGCACGGGCCTTGAGGATGAACGATGACCAAGCAGCGCGGCGATCAGCCTGACATCAAACCGTTTGAAGGCCCGGCCGGTGGCTGGGGATCAATGCGCTCGGTCGCCGAAATCCTGCCGCGCGAAAAGGTGCGGCCGTCCACGCTGCGCGAGCTTGGCCGCCAGAACAAGCATGACGGTTTCCAGTGCGTCAGCTGCGCCTGGGCCAAGCCGCACCCGCCCCACCCGGCCGAGTTCTGCGAGGAAGGCGCCAAGGCGACCGCGTGGGAGCTCACCAGCCTGCGCACCACGCCGGCCTTCTTCCAGCAGCACACGCTCACCGCCCTGCGGCTGTGGCCGGATTATGAGCTGGAGCAGAATGGCCGCCTCACCGATCCGCTCAAATATGATGCGGCCAGCGACAAATATGTCGTGATCCCGTGGGCCACCGCCTTCGCCGAGATCGGCGCGCGGCTGAACCAGATCGATCCGAAACGGACGATCTTCTACGCGTCGGGCCGCGCCAGCCTCGAAACATCGTACATGTATCAGCTGCTCGCGCGGCTCTACGGCAGCCAGAACCTGCCCGACAGTTCGAACATGTGTCACGAGTCGACTTCCGTCGGGCTCAAGGCGGCGATCGGCGTGCCGGTCGGCACCACCCGCCTCGACGATTTCGAGACGTGCGACGCGATCTTCTTCTTCGGCCAGAATGTCGGCACCAACAGCCCGCGGATGCTCCACCAGCTGCGCTCGGCGCGCAAGCGCGGGGTGGAGGTCGTCACCTTCAACCCGTTACGCGAACGCGGCCTCGAGCGCTTCACCGATCCGCAGAACCCGATCGAGATGGCGACGGGCGGGGAGACGATCATCTCCACTCAATATCATCAGGTGCGCGCCGGCGGCGACATCGCGGTGATGACCGGGATCGCCAGATATCTGCTCGATGCCGACGATGCCGCGATCCGCGCGGGCGGCCCGCGCGTGCTCGATCACGCCTTCATCGCCGAACATACGCACGGCTTCGATGCGTTCGCCGATCATGTCCGCCGGCAGGACTGGAGCGAGATCGTCAAGGCCGCCGGCCTGCCGCGCGAGGCGATCGAGCAGGCCGCCGCCGTCTATGCCAAGGCCAAGGCGGTGCTCGGCATCTACGGCATGGGGCTCACCCAGCATGTGAAGGGGGTCGAGAATGTCCGGATGCTCGTCAACCTGCTGCTGATGCGCGGCAATATCGGCCGCCCCGGCGCTGGCCCCTGCCCGGTGCGCGGCCACAGCAACGTGCAGGGCCAGCGCACCGTCGGCATCACCGAAAAGCCCGAACTCGCGCCGCTCGATGCGCTGAAGGCGCGCTACGGGTTCGAGCCGCCACGCGACAAGGGCCGCGACACGGTGGAGGCCTGCGAGGGCGTGATCGACGGCAGCGTCCGCGCGTTCGTCTCGCTCGGCGGCAATTTCCTGCGCGCGGTGCCGGAAACGGCATCGATGGAACAAGGCTGGGCGAAGCTCGATCTCTCCGTCCAGATCGCCACCAAACTCAACCGCAGCCACCTCATTCCCGCCGCGGGCGACACCTATCTGCTGCCGTGCCTCGGCCGCATCGAGCTGGACGAGCAGGCCGGCGGCGCCCAGATCGTGACGATGGAGGATAGCACCAGCGTCATCCATCCGTCGCGCGGCCGGGTGGAACCCGCCAGTCCGAACCTGCTGTCGGAGCCGGCGATCGTCGCCGGCATCGCCCGCGCCACGCTGCCGCCGAACCCCAATGTCGATTGGAACGAATGGGTTGGCGACTATGCCCTGGTGCGTGACGAGATCGCGGCGGTGTTCCCCAATTTCTTCAAGGATTTCAACGCCCGGATCAAGGAGCCGGGCGGCTTCTGGAAGGGCAACAAGGCGGCTGAGCGTATCTGGCAGACCCCGTCCGGCAAGGCCGAGTTCCTCGTCCCCGGCGGCCTCGACGCGGCCGGCTTCGCCGATGCGGAAGGGCGTTTCCGTATGATAACGGTGCGGTCGAACGATCAGTTCAATACCACCATCTACGGCTATGACGATCGCTTCCGTGGCATCAAGGGCACCCGCCAGGTGGTGATGATGAACCCCGGCGACATCGCCCGCCACGGCTTCGTCAGCGGCCAGAAGGTCACGCTCCACGGCGACGACGCCGATGGCAAGGCGCGCAGCGTGCCGGACATGATGATCGTCGAATATAGCGTGCCGGACGGGTGCGTGGCGACCTATTATCCCGAGTGCAACCCGCTGATCGCCGTCTCCCACCACGCCGAGGAGAGCCACGTTCCCGCCGCCAAGTCGGTGCCGATCCGGATCAGCCCGCAGGCGGCGTGAACCGGTCGTCCAGCGGCGCGAGGTCGAAGCCGAAGGCCGGGTGGAACGGCCCGGGAATCACGCCGCCCGCCGCGCGATATTCCTCCGATGTCAGGATCATCGCCAGCACGGCGCTGACGGGATCGTCGGGCGGATGCGCCTGCCATGCCGCCACGATCGCCGCATCCGCCTCCCGGCCGAGCAGCGACCGGTAGGCCGCCGCCATCAGCCCCGCGATCCCGCCGCCGCGCAGCGTGGCGGCGGCGAACGGCAGGATATGCGTTGTCGCCGCGCAACCATCCCGTCCCCGCGCGTGGGCCAGAATGTCTGCCGCCGTCATCACCGGCCGGGTCGCGAGCGGGTCTGGTTCGTCGAGCGGGACATCCAGCAGCAGCAGCCCGGTCGCGCCGCAGCGCACCTGCACCCGGTCGGCGATCCCCGCCGCCTGCCGCAGCCCCGGCAGCGCGACGCCGCACCAGCCCAGCCTGATCCCGGCCGCCGCCGCTTCGTTCCGATAGCCCGTCGCATAGGCGATCGCGATCGCCGCGCCGTCCGCCTCCAGCCGCAGCAGGCATGGCAGCGGCCCGCCCGCTGGCGCCGCATAGCCGCATACCTGGTCGCCCACCACCGTCAGTCGCCACCGCGTCACGGCCGGGGAAACGTTCCGCGCCGTCACCCGCCGCTCACCCACCGCGCGATCGGCGGATAGGCGCGATCGGGCGACAGCGCCGCCGCCCGCGCGATCAGATCGTCGAGCGAGAGCGTGTCGCCGGGATCGGCCAGCCGCGCCTCGGCCGCCGCCAGCGCGCGCGCGAAACTGGCGCCGTCCAGCGGATCGAAGAACAGGCAGCTCTCCGGCGCCACCTCCGGCATCGCCGTGCGATCCGAACAGACGGTCAGCCGGCCGAGCGCGGCCGCCTCTAGCACCGGCAGCCCATAGCCTTCGAAGAAGGACGGGTAGATGCAGAAAGCGGCGTTCAGCATCAACGCCAGTTTCTCACGCTCGGCCACATAGCCGGTGAACATCACCCGCTCGCGCGCGATCCCCGCCGCAGTCACGGCGTCCAGCAGCCGCTCCCGCTCGCTCAGCCAGCCGTCGCGGCCGATGAAGACGATCCGGTAGCGGTCGGCAAAGCCCGGATCGCGCGCCAGATGCTCCAGCACTATCCGCCCGTTCTTGCGCGGCTCCATCGTGCCGACGATCGCCACATAAGGCTCGCACCGCAGCCCCTCCGTCGCCAGCCGCGCGGCGGAAAGATCGGCCGGATCGAACGCCACGCCCGGCCGGATCACCGACATTCGCTCCGCCGGCACCGCGAAATAGTGCCGCACATCGTCCCGCGTCGCGCGCGAGGTGCAGAACAGATGCTCCGACGTGGCGATGTCGCCGCGTATATGGTCGGCGAACCAGCTGATCGCCGCCGCATCGTGGAACTGCGGCGTCAGCAAGGGGCTGAGATCGTAGATCAGCATCGCCTCGCGCGCGAAGAAGCGGCGTGCGGGCTTGATATTGGTGTAGAGGCCTGGCACGCGATCGGCCAGCGCGCGGGGTATCTCGCCACGTTCCCACGCCTGCGTCGCCAATGCCTCACGCGCGGCGGCGCCCGATCGGCTGGCGAGGATATGCGCCACCAGCGGCCGCGGCACCTCGATCGTATCGACCATGAACGACCAGTCGATCTCCGGATCGCGCAGCGCGGCGTCGGCCAGCCCGGCCGCCACGATCGGGATGCCGGTCCAGGCGTCGCCCAGCAAGGCCCCGATCTCCATCACGGCCTGCCGCGCCGGCCGTTCAGCCATCGGCGGCACGGCCTCGCGCGGCCACGATCAGATCCTGCACCGCCGCCTTCAGCGCCGTGGTGCCATAATGATCGCGCACGGTGGCATGCGCCGCCTGCGCGCGGGCAGCGTATTCGGCGGCGGACAGCGCCATCGCCGCCGCCAGCGCCGCGCGCACATCCGCCACCTCGACGAAGTTCGTCTCCAGCCCGTACATGCCGTAGCGGCGGGAGAGGCGCAGGTCGAACGGCCGCCGCACCGATCGGATCGGCACGGCATTGTCCGGCCGGATGTAATCGGCCATTGCGGTATGATCGACCGAGACGGGCACCACCCCGCGCCCCATTGCCTCCAGCAACGGCAGGTTCTGCCCCTCGGCATGGGACGTACAGAGGTAGAAACTGGCCATCCCGAACAGCTGGTCCATCTCCGCGCGGGTCAGCACCGCGTCGGTGATCCACACGCGATCGGACACGATCGGCCGCGATCGCTCGCCCACGTCGAATATCTGCTCGTCGAGCAGGAAGCTGTTGATCGGCTGCACCCCCCGCGCCGGAGTCGCCGATTTCACCAGCAGCAGCGCGTTCGGCCGATCCTGGCTGAACTCGGCAAAACCCTGCAGCATCGGGCGGATCTGCTTGCGATAATCGTGCACGTTCAGCACGGTGACGAAGATCGCCGGCGGCATCGCGGGATCGAGCGCCCCCAGGATGTGGGCCAAATCGCGGCGATGCAGCGCGGCAATGTCGTTCAGCACCGGTTGCAGGCGCGGCAGGATGGCGAGCGGCTCCCATCCGACCGCGCCGAGCGCCTGCGCCAGCGCCGCCACGCGCCCCGGCGTCGGCGGTCCCTGTGCGATGCCGTCGCGGGGCATGGCCGGCAC
>CAXTTS010000195.1:0-5929 GCA_964247265.1 uncultured Sphingomonadaceae bacterium | reverse complement strand
GTTCGGCCCGCTGCGCGAGGTGCCGTTCGCGGGACCGGGGGTGGCGCCGTGGCGCCGGGCCGAGCCGACGGCGGATGCGGCGCTGAGCGGATTGCTGGCCGAGGATATCGCCGTATGGATCGCAGCATGCGGCGCCTGATCGCGATCGATTGCGGCGGCGTGCCGCTGGGCGCGACGATCGACGCCGCCGAGGGCGCAATCGGGCTGCTGATCGTGTCGGGCGGCACGCAGACGCGGGTCGGCGCGCATCGCGGCATGGCGCGGCTGGCAGCGACGATCGCGGCCGCCGGCTTCCCGACGATGCGGTTCGACCGGCGCGGGGTAGGCGACAGCGCGGGTGACGATCCGGGCTTTGCCGGCAGCGGACCGGACATCGCCGCCGCTTTGGCCGCGTTCCGCCGCGAATGCCCGCGGCTGAGCCATGTCATCGGCTTCGGCCTGTGCGACGGCGCGACCGCGCTGGCGCTGCATCACCGCGCGGCCGGGCTGGACGGGCTGATCCTGGCGAACCCGTGGACGGTCGAGCCCGTGGCCGGCCTGCCGCCCGCCGCCGCCATCCGCCAACGCTATGCGGAACGACTGTTCAGCCTGGCGGCATGGCGGCGGCTGTTGAGCGGGGCGATGGACTATCGCGCGGCGCTGCGCGGGCTCGCCAGCCTGTTGCGCCGCCCCACACCCGCGCCGCTGGCCGGCGGCATGGCAGGGGCACTGGCGGAGAGCGGCGTGCGGGTGGAGATCGTGCTGGCGACGGGCGATGCGACGGCGATCGCCTTCGACGCGGAATGGCAGGGGCGGGCCTTTGCCGACCTGCGGCAAGCAAAGCGGGCTAGCGTGACGCGGATCGACAGCCGATCCCACAGCTTTGCCGTCGGCGACGAGCCCGGGCGGCTGGCGGCCATCTGCGTGGCGGCGCTCGCCGGTTTCACGCACGAGGCGAGATAGGCGAATCGCGACGCTGCGAAGCAGGGATGTGGCGGGCCATATCCGGTTGCCAGCCTATCGGATGTGGCTATGCGTCGCGCATGGCAGACGCTCCGCGATCCTCCGACGCCCAACCGGCCCCGCGCGGGCCGTTGAGCATCAAGGGCGAGCTGCGCCGCACGCGGATCATGGATGCGGCGGAAGCGATCTTTGCCGAACGCGGCTATTATGGCTGCTCATTGCGCGATGTCGCGGCGAGGGCCGAATCCAATCTGGGCCTGTTGAACTATTATTTTCGTTCCAAGGAAGACCTGTTCCACGAGATACTCGACCGGCGAAGCGGCTATCTCCACGACCGAATACGCGACAGCATCGCGGAGCGGCCTCGCCCGGCGGACGGACGTCGTGCGCTGGAGGAATTGGTGCGCGCCTTCATCGGGCCGTTCCTGAGCATCTGCGTGGGGAGCGATCCGGGGCTGCGTAATTATATCCGGCTGACCTCGAACTTCATGTCATCCTACCGCGATCCGGAATTGCAGGGCTGGCTGACGAAGCTGCAGCCGATATCGAAGCTGCTGATCGACGAACTGCGCGTGATGATGCCGACGCTCGACGAGCGCAGCCTGTTCGCCGGTATCTATATATTGGAGGCGGCGCTGATCTTCATGGTGCAGGATCCGGGCTTCATCGACGACCTGACCGAGGGCACCCATGCGGCGACGCGGATCGACGAGATGATCGATTATGTCGCCAAGTTCTTTGCCGCCGGCATTGCGGTGTTGCCGTCCAAAACCGGGAGCGGACCCGAGCGCGAATAGTCGGCGCGGCCGGCGTCATCCCGGCTCAAGCGGGATGACGCGGCTTCGGCCTCAGGCCGGATCGTCGAGCGTGAAGCCGACCTTCAGCGTGACCTGAAAGTGCGCGACCTCGCCATCCTCGACATGGCCGCGGGTTTCGATCACCTCGAACCAGCCGATATGGTGGATGGTCTTGCTGGCGCGCTTGATGGCGTTACGGATCGCCGCATCGACGCTTTCCGGCGAACTGCCGACGATTTCGACCACCTTGTAGACGTTGCTCGACATGGATCCTCCTCCGTTTCGGTACGCCAATGAACCGGCGGGGCTATGGTTCCCGGACGATCAGGCGATCAGGGCCCGAACGATCAGGGGACGCGCCCGGCATCGTCGGCGGCCTGCCTGCGTTCCTCGCGCGCCTGGCGCAGGAACTGGTCGTAGCAGCCGGTCTGTCCGCCGGAGCCGACCGGCGAGCAGCTGTTCGGCGTACCGGCGCGGCCGACATATTCGAGCGCGCTGACGGTGTTGGTCCAGGATTCCTGCGCGGCTAGCGGGCGCTTGCCACGGAAGCGCTTCGGTAGCCGGTAGCGTTCGCTTTCCGGCTGGCGGGCGCAGACGACGATCTCGTCGCCGCCGCTCTTCGGGCAGGGATCGTCGCCGAACACGATCAGCGTGGACATTTTTTCCGGCGGATCGACGTCGATCGGGATTTCCTGCCCGCGCGGCCGCGCGCTGGCCGTACCAGCGGAGAGCAGGAGCGCGGCGGCGAGGCCGGCGGTGAGGAAGCGCGGGATCATGGCGTCTTTCATACCAGCCGGCCTGAGCGCCGGCCGAACCGATCAGGGAAGCTTGAGCGGAATGGAGGGATCCTGGCCCTTGTCGTGGCTTTCCTGCCGCGCCTGGCGAACGAGCTGCTTGAAACAGCCGCTCTGCCCGTTCGCGCCGACGGGGCTGCAGGTGGAGACGCCGCCGGCGCCGACATATTCGAGGCTTTTGGCCTTGTCGCCCCAGGTGAGGTTCGCCGGATTTTCCGGATCGCGCAAATCCTTGGGAATGCGGTAGCGTTCATTCTCGTCGAGGCGGCGGCAGACGACGATCTCCTCGCCATTGCTGGTGGGGCAGGGATCGTTGCCGAAGATCGTCAGCACCCGCTCCGCGCTCTGCGCGCGGGCCGGCGGGGGCGCGACCGAGAGGCCGGTGATGCCGGCGGCCAGGGCGGTGGCGAACAGGATCGGTCGTTTCGTCACGCTATGTCTCATCACGCCGGTCCTTTCATCGATGCGCCTGACAACGCACCAGCACGGATAGCCGTTTCAGATGCGCTTCGATACCGCGATGGCAGCGCGGCAGCCGAGGCGGATCAGGCCGGAGAGCAGGGGATAGCCCATCACCTCCTCCGCGCCGGCGGCGATGGCGAGATCGCGATGCTCCACCTCCTCGGCCTGGAACTCGGCGATGGCGGCGCTGAGGGCCGGATCGCTGGTGCCGAGTTCGGCAAGCTGATCGGCATAATGGCGGTCGATCTCCGTCTCCACGGCGGCGGTGCAGGCCATCGCCGCCTTCGGCCCCATCAGTGCGGTGGCCGCGCCAAGCGCAAAGCCGGCGACGTTCCAGACCGGCTGGAGCAAAGTGGGGCGCACCCGCCGATCGACCAGCATGGCATCGAGGAAGGCGCGGTGCCGTTCCTCCTGCAAGGCCATGCCGGCGATCGCGCGGGCGGCCGGCGTGTGATCGCCCATCACGGCGAGCTGGCCGGCATAGATGCGGGTGGCGCCATATTCGCCGGCCTGATCCACCCGCAGCATCGCATCGCGCGCCGCCTGGCTGGGGGGCGGTGCGGGTTCGGCGATCAGTGCGAGCGTTTCAGGCATAGGATCAATATCGTCGCTCCGCCCGCGATCGAAAAGAGCGCATTGAAGCCGGCGAGCGAAATACCGAACAGGCTCCATTGCGCGACGTCGCAGCGGATCAGCGGGGTGGCCATGATATCGGCCAATATGTTGCCGCTGCCGGCGCCGGGCATACGGCTGCAGGTGGTGAGCCCCTCCCACCAGCCATATTCGACGCCGGCATGGAAGGCGCCGATGCCGCCGCTGGCGAGGATGCACAGCGCCGCGAGGATGACCAGCGGCCGGGTGGCGCGCGCGGGCGCGGCGAAGGCGAGGAGCGCCAAGACGATGGCGGCATAATGCGGCCATCGCTGCCAATGGCACATCTCGCACGGGAACAGCCCGCCCAGATATTGCGAGCCGAGCGCGCCGGCCATGAGCGCGGCGGGCAGCAGCAACGCCAGCGCACGCGCCCTGGCGAGGCGGGTCATCGCGGCCGGTCCATCGGTTCGCATCGGGCGCGCGCCAGGATCAGCGCTTCGCCACCTTGCCGTCCGACACTGGCGCCGTGCTGGCCACCTTGGCGGGCGGGGTGGGGGAGAGGCGGAGGATCGTTTTCAGCGCGTAGTTCAGCTGGAAATCCTCGACCCCCTGCTTCTTCAGCGCGTCGGCGGTGGCGGCGAAGCGGGGATCGGGCCTGGCGTCGTCCTCCAGCACGCTGTCGTCCACCTTGGCCTCGTTGATGAGGTGGCGGCGCAGATCGGCCTCGCGCAGGCGCGGGCGATCCTTATAGTCGGGATCGCTGATCTGCGGCACGAGGATGTCGGGCATGATCCCGCCCTCCTGCACCGAGCGGCCGGACGGCGTGTAATAGCGCGCGGTGGTGAGGCGCAGCGCGGTATCGTCGCTGAGCGGCAGCAGCGTCTGCACCGATCCCTTGCCGAAGCTCTTTTCGCCCATCACGATCGCGCGCTTCTGGTCCTGCAAGGCGCCCGCCACGATCTCGGCGGCGGAGGCGGAGCCGGCATCGACCAGCACGACCATTGGCAGACCGTGGGACATGTCGCCGGCGCGGGCATAATAACGCTCGATGTCGGTCTTCTCGCGGCCGCGCTGGGAGACGATCTCGCCATGATCGAGGAAGGCATCGCCCACCTCGATCGCCTGGTCGAGCAGGCCGCCGGGATTGGAACGCAGATCGACGACATAGCCGAGCGGCTGACCGCCGACCGCCTTGTCGATCCCGGTGAGCGCGGCGCGCACCGCCTCGCCGGTATTCTTGTTGAAGGTGTTGATGTTGATGATGCCGACGCGATCCTTCACCTCCCACTTCACCGGCTTCAGCTGGATGATCTCGCGCTTGAGCGTGACGTCGAACGGCTTGTCGCGGCCGGGGCGGACGATGGTGAGCTTGACGGAGGAGCCGGCCGGCCCGCGCATCTTGTCCACCGCCTCGTCCAGCGTGCCGCCGTAGATCAGCGTGCCATCGAGATGGGTGATGAAATCGCCCGATTTCAGCCCGGCGCGGAAGGCGGGCGTATCCTCGGTGGGGGTGATGATCTTCACCGCGCCATCCTCCAGGCTGACGGTGAGGCCGAGGCCGCCATAGGAACCGTCGGTCTGCGTCTTCAGATTGGTGAAGTCGCGCGCGTCGAGATAGCTGCTGTGCGGATCGAGGCTGGCGAGCATCCCGTCGATCGCCCCCTTGATGAGCGTCTTGTCGTCCACCTTGTCGACATATTCGGAACGGACGCGTTCGAACACGGACATGAACTGATCGAGATCGCGATAGGTCTGCACGTCGCCCGCCGCCATCGACGTGCTGACGGCGGGAACCAGCGCGACGGCGCCGACGAGGAGAGCGGAACGCAACAGGAAACGAGCCATGCGGGCGGTACTTTCGAGAGGGTCTGTCACGCGGATATCACGGCTTGGCGGGCGGCAAAAGCGCCGTCAGCCGGCGGCGACGAGCGGGGTGATGTCGACCGGGCGACCGCGCTGGCGCAGCTCCACCGTGATCGCCGGCTTCGTGGCGGTGGCGCGGCCGATCGGGCTGGCGAGATCGACCCGGTCGCCCACCTTGACGCGGAGCGCGGCGAGGTTGGTGACGAGGCTGGTCCAGCCGCCGCCATGATCGATGATGACGATGCGGCCATAATCGCGGAACGGGCCGGCGAAGATGACCTGCCCGCCCGATGGCGCGACCACCCGCGCGCCGGGGCGGGGCATGAAGGTGAGGCCGCGCGCGCGAACCCCCGCCTCCGACACCTCGCCCATGCCGCTGACGAGCGTGCCGACGACGGGCAGCCGATAGGGCAGGGCGGCGGCCGGCGCATCGGGTGACGGCACGGCGGGGTGGCCCGGAATCGGCGGGCGCAGCAG
>CAXTTS010000194.1:0-5959 GCA_964247265.1 uncultured Sphingomonadaceae bacterium | reverse complement strand
GAGGTGCTGGCATGGGACGAGGACCGCTTCGCCGCCTATGTCCGCCGCCTGCCGGAAGCCTACTGGGTGGCCGAGGGCTTCGACATACTCGAACGCAACGCGCGGATGATCGTCGAGGCGGAGGGAACGGACCGCCCGCTCTCGATCGATGCCACCGCCGATCCGGAGCGCGGCGCCACGCTGGTGACGATCTACGCGAGCGACCATCCGGGCCTGTTCTACCGCATCGCCGGCGCGATCCACCTGGCCGGCGCGAGCATCATCGATGCGCGCATCCACACCACGCGCGACGGCATGGCGGTGGACAATCTGCTGGTGCAGGATCCGTTCGGCCAGCCGTTCGACGATCCCGACCGGCTGCAACGGCTGCGCATCACGGTGGAGGATGCGCTGGCCAACCGCAACCGCATGGCCGATCGGCTGGCCGCCCGCCCGCTGCCGCGCACCCGCGCCGAGGCGTTCGAGATCGAGCCGAACGTGCTCGTCGATAACAAGGCATCGAACCGCTACACGGTGGTGGAGGTGAATGCGCGGGATCGGCCGGCGCTGCTCAACAGCCTGGCGCAGGCGCTGTTCCAGTCCAAGGTGACGATCCATTCCGCCCACATCGCCACCTTTGGCGAGCGGGCGGTGGACGTATTCTATTTCACCGACCTGATCGGCGACAAGGTGACGAACACGGCCCGGCTGAAGGCGCTGGAACGCCGCCTGCTGGATGCCGCCGCCGGCGAGACGCTGGACCGGGTGGCGGCCTGAGCTTCAGGCCCTTTCTTGGAGAGGGGCCGCGCGATCAGAACTTCGTCCGCACCGTGACGCCATAGGTGCGCGGCTCGCCGAGGAAGGCGCCGTAGAGACGGTTGGTCGACGTCTGCTGGCCGCTCAGCACCGAGAGCGTGTCGTTCGAACCCTGCAACGGCTCGTTGAACGCCACCTGCGTGTAATCGACGTCGAATATGTTCTGCCCCCAGAACTCGACCGACCACATGCCGTCGCCGCCCGACACACCAACGCGCGCGTTCACCGTGGCGAAGCCCTCCTGCCGTTTCTCGAAGAAGAGGTCCGATCCGGTGTTGATGTCGCTCTGGTAGCGCATGTCGGCATAGATCAGCCCGCGCAGGCCGTGACCGCCGAGTGCCGGGGTCCAGCCCGCGCCGGTGGTGATGGTGTAGAGCGAGGAGTTGGACACGCGGGCGCCCGGCAGGTTGACCAGCGAGGTGGGCAGCGGCCGGCCGAACGCGCCGACCAGATCCTTCCTGTATTTCGTGTCCGCCAGGGTGAAGCCGATGTTGACGTTGAAATCGGGCGCGGGACGGATGAACGCCTCCGCCTCCACGCCGCGACTGCGCACGCCGGGCTTCAGCTTGCCGGTGCACGCGCCCGACGCGGCAGCCGCCGCTTCGGCCGCGCTGCCGCCGTTGCCGGTATCGGCATCCGCGCCGGAGCCGCCGGCCAGCGCGGTGCAGCCGTTGATATTCTCGACGATGAAGTTCACGCCCTGAAAGTTGTTCAGCTGGAAATTCTTGAAATCCTGCTGGAACACGGCGACGTTCAGATCGAAGCCGCGACCGTTATATTTCGCGCCGACCTCGTAGGCGCTGACCTTTTCCGATTCGAACTCCAGCTGGCTCGCATCGGGCGCCGTGAGGCTCAGCACCGAGCGATCGAGGTTGAAGCCGCCCGCTTTGTAGCCGCGCGAATAGCTGGCATAAGCGAGCAGTTCCGGCGTGGGCTTCCAGCTGAGGACGGCGGTGCCGGTCCATTCGTCGTCCTTGCGTTTCCGCCGCGGCAGCACGCCGTTATATCCGGTCAGCACGCCATAGAGCGCCGATGCCGGGGCGAGCGCGGTGATGCCGGCGGCGGCATTGGTCGCGCCGAGCCGCAGCGCGTTGCCCAAAGCGGTGTTCGGCTGGGCCGCGGCCAGGGTGCGCAGCGCGGTGATCGACTGGACGAGCTGCGCCGTCGCATTGCCGGCCGGCACGGTGGAGCTGAGATCGGCGTCCAGGCGCTTGTTCTCGTTGGTGTAACGGGCGCCTAGCGTGAGGGAGAGCGTATCCGTGACGTGGATCACGTTATGCGTGAAGAAGGCGAAGTTGCGGCTGCGCTGGCGATAGCGATCGCTCTGCCCTGTATTCGCGTAGGTCGCCAGATTGGGGACGAGCGGCGCGATCTGCCCGATCAGCGCGGCAGGCAGCCCGGCCTGCGACAGCCCGGCCGAGACGAAACCGCGCAGATTGCCGAAGCCCGGAAAGGATGGACCGCCGCCGCCGGCACGCACCAGCTGGGTGATGTAGCGATCATAATCCGCGCCGAAGGTGAGCGACGAGCGGACGTCGAGCTTCTCATTGGCATAATAGCCGCCGATCAGCCAATCGAGCTTGCCGCCGAACGCATCGCCCTGAAGCCGCAATTCCTGGCTGAAGGTGCGGAACTTGATGTAATCGCGCCCGTCGTCCGGCCGGTAGAGCAGATCGAGGCTATTGAAGTCGGCATCCTGTCCGCGCTTATAGTCGTTATAGCGGTAGGCGCTGATCGAGGTGAGCTTCGGGCCGCCGAAATCATAGTCGATCTCGCCCGATGCGCCCCAGTCCTTCACGTCCTGCCGGTAGCTGCGGCCCGGCGTGACGGATGCCTCGCGCGCATAGGTATCGTCGCTGACGAAGCCGCCCAGGCTGCGCAGCACCGCCGCCGTGCTGGAGGCGGCGGTGGCGAGGCCGCCCTCGGCGCTGCGCCGCACGTCGCGCGTGGGCAAGTAGACGCCGACGCAGCATTGCTCCTTCTTGCGCGAATAGTCGCCGATCAGGCGGACGGAGAGATCCTCGGTCGGGTTGAACAGCAGCTGGCCGCGAACGAGATAGCGATCCTTGTCGTTGAAGCCGCGGCCGGTGCTGCCGGCATAATCGCCTTCCCTGATGAAGCCGTCGCGTTTCAGATAGACGCCGTCCAGCCGGTAGGCGATCTTGCTGGTGATCGGCCCGGTGAGGCCCAGCTGAAAGCGCCGAAAGTCGTAATTGCCGTAGCTCGCCTCGGCAGTGCCCTCATCCTCGAACTTCGGCCTGGCGGTGATGACGCTGATGAGGCCGGCCGACGCATTGCGGCCGAACAGCGTGCCCTGCGGCCCGCGCAGCACCTCGATCCGGTCGATCGCGCCGAGTTCCGTCAGGCCGGTGCCGGTGCGCGAGCGATAGACGCCATCGATGAACAGGGCGACCGAGCTTTCCAGCCCCGGATTGTCGCCGACCGTGCCGATGCCGCGGATGCGGGCCACCGCGCCGCCGGCATCGGACGTGGTGGAGGATAGCAGCAGCGACGGCGACAACTGGTTCAGCGCGCGGATATCGGTGGCGCCCGATCGCGCGAGCATATCGCCGGTGACGGCCGAAACGGCGAGCGGCACATCCGACAGCGCCTCGTTGCGGCGGGTGGCGGTGACGATGATGTCGCCATTGTCGGTGGCCGCCGCCGGATCGCCCTGCGCCACCGCGACCGTCCGCTCGGTCGGGCTGGGCGTGTCGGCCGAAACGGCGATGGCTTGTGCGTGTGCCGGCATCGCGGCGGTGGCGGCGACAGCCGTACCGAGCAGCCAAAGCGACCTGGACATATCCTCTCCCCCTGAAACATCTTCTAGTTGCCGCGAACGTAAATCAGCGCCGGCCCCCATGCCAGCCCGATTAGCACCCGCTGAACAAACAGCTGACTGAACCACAAGTTACGCCGACGCCTCTTCAAAAGTCTTGCTTTCCGTAGCGTCAAGCGGCCTCATAGCAGGGGATGGGCCGTGCGCAAGCATGATCGGACCGCCGCTGCGATTCGCGGCCGACGCAGAAAAGGGGGCGGATCGCTCCGCCCCCTCCCGGTTGCTCGACAGGCGCGCTTACTTCGGCGCGATGACCATCAGCATCTGGCGCCCCTCCATGCGGGGGTGCTGCTCCACCTTGGCGACTTCGGCGATGTCGGCCTGCACGCGTTGCAGCACCTGCATGCCGAGCTGGCCATGCGCGAGTTCGCGGCCGCGGAAGCGCAAAGTCACCTTCACCTTGTCGCCCTCGTCGATGAACTCGTGCACCTTCTTCATCTTGGTGTCGTAGTCGTGATCGTCGATGTTCGGACGCATCTTGATCTCCTTGATCTCCTGCGTCTTCTGGCTCTTGCGGGCGAGGTTCGCCTTCTTCTGGGTCTCGTACTTGAACTTGCCGATGTCGAGGAACTTGGCGACGGGCGGATCGGCGTTGGGCGACACCTCGACCAGATCGAGGCCGACCTCCTGGGCCTGCTCCATCGCCTCGCGCGTGTACATCACGCCAAGATTCTCGCCGTCCCCGTCGATCACCCGGACCTTGGGCGACTGGATGAATTCATTGTAGCGGGGGCCGTTCAGCGGCATCGGCGGCTGGCCGAGCGGGCGGCGCATCATGGGCGGACGTATAGCAACTTCTCCAGTCGTGACGGTTCAGGCGCGCGATATAGGCTTTCGCGGGCCATTTTGGAAGACCGTCTCAGTCGAGCGTGTCGAGCCGGATCGTGACGCCCGGCAGCAGGAGCGCGGCGACGGGATCATGCGCCTCATATTCCTCAACATCGCGATACGCGCCGTCCACGGGATCGCGGTGGATCCGCACGGTTTGCCGTAACGCATCGACCACCCAGTAATCGCGCACGCCGAAGCGGGCGTAGAGCGGCGCCTTCACGCGAAGATCGTAGCCTAGCGAACTGTCCGACACCTCGATGACGAGCAGCAGATCGGGACCGCGTACCGACCGCGGAAGATGCTGCTTTGCCCAGACGGCGAGATCGGGTTCCACAAGGGTCGTGGCGGCCAGCGTCACCGACGGTTCGACATAGAGGCGCGCATCCCCCCGCAGTGCCGGCACCAGCGCGCGGACGAGCCGCGACTTCATGATCTCGTGCCAGTCCGCCTTCGCCGCCGCCATCGGCACGATCTCCCCGTCGAGCAATTCGATATTCTCGTTCTCGGCGAAGACACCCGCTTCGGTCAGCGCATAGACCTCGTCCACCGTGAGGCGGGCGGGGATGAGGCCGCGGCGGACGTTCTGGAAAAGCGTCATATCCTCATCCTAGCACCAGCCAGGCGCTCAGTCAGCGTGCAGTTCGGCGAGGTGATCGCGGAGATCGGGCGCCCAGGCCTCGCGCACCAGCCCGGCGATCGCCTCGTCCACGGTCATCACCTGCTGCTGCTGACTGCCGAGACGGCGGATGGCGACCTTGCCCTCTTCCGCCTCGCGCTTGCCGACCACCAGCAAAGCCGGCACCTTGGCCAGCGAATGTTCGCGCACCTTGTAGTTGATCTTCTCGTTGCGCAGATCGGTCTCCACCCGCAGCCCGGCCGCCGCCAGCCGCCGCGCGACCTCGACGGCATAATCGTCCGCGTCGGACACGATCGTCGCCACCACCGCCTGCACCGGCGCGAGCCAGAGCGGGAAGCGACCGGCATGATGCTCGATCAGGATGCCGATGAACCGCTCGAACGTGCCCAGGATCGCGCGGTGGAGCATCACCGGGCGGTGGCGGTTGCCATCCTCGCCGACATAGCTTGCGTCCAGCCGCTCGGGCAGCACGCGGTCGGACTGGATGGTGCCGACCTGCCAGGTGCGGCCGATCGCATCGGTGAGGTGGAACTCCAGCTTCGGCGCATAGAAGGCGCCTTCGCCGGGCAGCTCCTCAAACTTAGCCTTGATCGCGTCGCTGAGGTTCGACTGGAGGACCGCCTCGCGCAACTCCGCCTCGGCCTTGTCCCACATCGCATCGTCGCCGAAACGCTTGTCGGGGCGCAGCGCCAGCTTCACCGCATAATCCTCGAAGCCGAGATCGCGGTAGACCGAGTCGAGCAGCTCGCAGAAGGCGCGCACCTCGGCGATCAGCTGGTCCTCGCGCACGAAGATATGCGCATCGTCCTGGGTGAACTGGCGCACGCGCATGATGCCGTGGAGCGCGCCGTGCGGCT
>CAXTTS010000193.1:0-5960 GCA_964247265.1 uncultured Sphingomonadaceae bacterium | reverse complement strand
CCTCCGTGGCATCCGGCTCCTCGATGCCGGCGGCGCGCAACGCCTCGCTCACCCGCCGCGCGCCATAGCCGCGCCGGCCGAGCGACGCGGCGCGCGCATTGGCGAACTGGCGATCGTCGACATAGCCGAGCGTGGCGCACCGTTCCACCAGCGCATCGATCGGCGGAGCTGCCTCCCCGTCCCACCCGCGCTCGCGCAGCTTGCGGGCGAGATAGGTGCGGAGCCGGGCGCGGGTGGTGGCGTAGCGGCCGACATAGGTGATCGCCAGCCGCTCCAATGCGGGGCCGTCCAGCGGCGGAATGGCACGTTCCGCGTGACGATCTGTTACAGTTCGGTGCATTCGTCATGTTTGTGCCACAGTCCCGCCGGATTGAGAACGCAGCTTGACCGTTCGACCGGCAACGGGGATTGGGCCGCGTGGCTGGCGGCGGCCGGCGGACGGATCGAGGATGAAGGAGTGGCCTGGCTTGCGCGATGAGGTTTCTGGCACGGCCCGGATCGGGGAGCTGCCCCCTGCCGATGGCACGCCGATCGCCACGCCCACCGTGGATACGCTGCCGCGCCGCTTCTCCGACTTCCGCACGCTCGGCGAGGCGCTGGATTATGCCGCTACCGGGGTGCGCGGCCTGAACTTCCACGATGCGCGCGGTGCCCTCGTCCGGGCCTATCCCTATGCCGAGCTGCGCGCCGATGCGATCGCTTATGCCTATCGCCTGATCGCCCACGGCATCGCGCCGGGCGACCGGGTGGCGCTGGTGGCGGAAACCGGCGCGGAGTTCGCCGCCTTGTTCTTCGGCGCGGTCTATGCCGGCGCTTGGCCGGTGCCGCTGCCTTTGCCCACCTCGTTCGGCGGGCGCGGCGCCTATATCGATCAGCTGAAGGTGCAGCTGGACAGCGCCGATGCGCGGATGCTGCTCTACCCGCTGGAGCTTGGCGCGATGGCGGGTGCCGCGGCCGAGGCCTCCGGCGTGACCGGGATCGACTGGGAGGCCTTCTCGCAGGAGCCGGCGCCCGTTGCGGCGCTGCCGTCGGCCACGGCGGACGACATCGCCTATCTCCAATATTCCAGCGGATCGACGCGCTTTCCGCATGGCGTGGCCGTGACGCACCACGCGTTGCTCAACAATCTGGCGGCCCATTCGCACGGTATGGAGGTGGTCGAGGGCGATCGCTGCGTATCGTGGCTGCCCTGGTATCACGACATGGGGCTGGTCGGCTGCCTGCTCTCGCCGGTCGCCAATCAGGTGTCGGCCGATTATATGAAGACCGAGGATTTCGCCCGGCGCCCGCTCGCCTGGCTCGATCTCATCAGCCGCAATGCGGGCACCACGCTCAGCTACTCCCCGACGTTCGGCTACGATATCTGCGCGCGCCGCATCTCCAGTCAGACCAAGGCGTCGGACCGGTTCGACCTGTCGCGCTGGCGGATCGCGGGCAATGGCGCGGACATGATCCGGCCCGACGTGATGCAGGCCTTCGTCGATGCATTCGCCGAGGCGGGCTTCCAGGCGAGCGCCTTCCTGCCGAGCTACGGTCTGGCCGAGGCGACGCTCGCCGTATCGATCATGCCGCCGGGCGAGGGCATCGTGGTGGAGCTGGTCGAGGAGACGCAGCTTTCCGGCGGCGACAGCGCCACCGGCCGGCCGCAGCGTTACCGCGCGATCGTGAACTGCGGCAAGCCGGCGCGCGACATGCGGATCGAGATTCGCGAGGAAGACGGCGCCCCGCTGCCGGAGCGCGCGATTGGCAAGGTATGGTGCGCTGGCCCGTCGATCATGCACAGCTATTTCCGCGACGAGGCGGCCACCGCCGCCTGCATGGTGGATGGCTGGCTCGACACCGGCGACATGGGCTATCTGAGCGACGGCTACATCTACATCGTCGGCCGCGCCAAGGACATGATCATCATCAACGGCAAGAATCACTGGCCGCAGGATATCGAATGGGCGGTGGAGCAGCTGCCCGGCTTCAAGGCCGGCGACATCGCCGCCTTCGCCATCACCACCCCGGGCGGCGAGGAGACGCCGGCCGTGCTGGTGCAATGCCGCACATCCGATCTGGACGAACGCTCCCGCCTGCGCGACCAGATTCGCGAACGGGTTCGTTCCATTACCGGAATGAACTGCGTGGTGGAGTTGGTGCCGCCGCGAACCTTGCCGCGCACCAGTTCCGGCAAGCTCAGCCGCGCGAAGGCCCGGACTTTGTACCTGTCCGGCGAAATCCAGCCTTACGACATCGCCGCCTGATCTTCGCGAGATCGGACTTACCCACAGTTTTGGTGGTGGTGGTTACATCTCGCTAAGGACCGTCCGTTACAGAAACGGACATGATGCGTACCGCCGTCCTCGCCCGCAAATTGCGTCCTGATCTTCGGACGGTGCTGGGCCTGGCCGATCCGGATTTGCCGAACTGGCGCGAGGTGCGGCTGGCGCAAGGGCGCGACACGCGGCGGATGCTGCCGCTCGCCTGGGCGACCAACCTGTTCAGCGCTATCGCGCTGGCAGCCGTGCTGTGGGACGCGCTGCCCCGGTGGGAAATCGCGACGTGGCTGGCCACGCTGTTCGCCCTGGTCGTCATCGCGGTGACGGCAAAGCGCCCGGCAGCGTCACGAGCGGACATCGGGACGATATTGTGGCCGGCATTGCGTGCACTGGCGGGCGGCCTGATCTGGGCGGTGCCGCCGGTTCTGTTCGGCGCGCAGGGCGGCGTCGACGAACAGGTCGCGATCTGCTTCGTGCTGGGCGGGATGATCGCCAGTGCGCCCGTCACGCTTTCCGCCATGCCGATGGCGATGACCTGCTTCATGATCCCGATGGCCGGCGGGCTGATGGTGATGACGGCGCGCACCGGATCGCCGGTGCTGATCGCGCTGCCGCCAATCTATGCGCTGGCGCTGCTGGTCGGTGGCCTTGCCACCGGCCGCGCCGCGCTGCGCCGACGCTGGGCGGAGACGGCGCTGGACGATGAAGCGGGGCTCGTCAGCCTGTTGCTGCGGGACTTTGCCGACGATGCGGCGGACTGGCTGTGGGAGATCGACGTCCGCAAGCGGCTGGTCTCGCCCACGCCGCGGCTGGCGCAGGCTTTCGGTCGCCCCGCGGCGGCTTTGCGCGACCGGCCGCTGATGGCGCTGCTCGCCGATGGCTGCCCGGCGCAGGGCGGCCACCCGGCGGAACTGCGCGGCCTGCTCGACCTGCTAGACGCGCGGCACAGCTTCACCGATCATATGCTGCCGGTGCTGATCGACGGCGAGCAACGCTGGTGGCGGCTGTCGGCCATGCCCCGTTTTGCCGGCGACGGCAGCTTCGCCGGCTATCGCGGCGTCGGATCCGACGTGACGGAGCAGCGCCGCAGCCGGGAGCGCATCGACCGGCTGGCCCGCGCCGACGGGCTGACCGAGATCGACAACCGCATGGGCTTTACCGAGCGGCTGCGCGCCGCGATCGATGCGGCCGGCGCGGGTGGTCCGCCGTGCGCGCTGATCCTCGTCGATCTCGATCGTTTCAAGGCGGTGAACGATACCTATGGGCATCCGGTCGGCGACCGGCTGCTGCGCGCCGCCGCAACGCGGCTGGCCGGGCTGGCCGGCGAACGCGACGCCTGCGGCCGGCTGGGCGGCGACGAGTTCGCCATGCTGATCGGCGACGCGGAGGATGCCGAGGAGATCGACGCGCTCTGCCAGCGCATCCGGCGCGTCCTGACCCAGCCGTTCGAGCTGGACGGCAACATCCTGCATGTCGGCGCCAGCATCGGCACCGCGCTTGCCCCCAGGGACGGGCACGGGGTGGAGACGCTGATGCGGAACGCCGATCTGGCGCTCTACCGGTCGAAGCGCACCGGGCGGGGCAGCCATCATCATTTCGTTCCCGCCTTGCTGGACAAGGCGGAACGCCGCCTGACGATCGAGCACGGCCTGCGCCGGGCGCTGGAGCGGGACGAGCTGAGCCTCGTCTTCCAGCCCGTCGTCGCGATCGCGAGCGGTGCGCTGACCGGGTTCGAGGCGCTGTTGCGCTGGCGCCATCCCGATCTCGGCGAGGTGGCGCCTGCCGAGTTCGTGCCGATCGCCGAGGCGGCGCGGCTGATGGCGCCGATCGGCGACTGGGTGCTCCATGTCGCCTGCCGCGAGGCGATGCGCTGGCCCACCCACGTCACGCTCTCGATCAATCTTTCGGCGGGTCAGGCGACGGACGCCCGCCTCCCGATGGCGATCCGCGCGGCGCTGGCGATGAGCGGGCTGGCCGCGCGTCGCCTACAGCTGGAGATCGCCGAATCAACCCTGCTGAAAGGCGGCGACGCGCTGATCGAGGCGATGGATCGCCTGCGCGCGACCGGCGCCGGGCTGGTGCTAGACGATTTCGGCACCGGCTTCGCCTGCATCCGCCAGGCGCGCTTCGGCACGATCAAGATCTCCCGTCACTTCCTGCGCGACGCGAACGAGGCCGCGCCGGAGAGCATCGCCCTGATCCGCGCGCTGGTGACGATGGCGGACGCGCTGGGCGTGGATACCATCGTCAAGGGCGCCGAAACCGGCGACCAGCAGGCGCTGGCGGAGCAACTCGGCTGCCGGCAGGTGCAGGGCTTCGCGTCCGGCTCGCCGTTGAACGGGGACGAGGCGGCGATGCTGGTACGCTGCGACGAGGCGGAGCAACGCCGCGTCGCCTGAGCCACCGGGATGTCGCCATCGTCCACGGGCCTTGCGCCCGGATCGCGTCGCGGCTATGTGCGCCGCTCTCCGGATATCGGAGGAGTGTAGCTCAGTTGGTAGAGCATCGGTCTCCAAAACCGAGGGCCGTGGGTTCGAGTCCCTCCACTCCTGCCACCGGTCGATGGGGAAACGAAAAGGTCGGGGCGGCACAGAGCGTTGCCCGCGGCCTTTTCTTTGCTGTTTGGAAGGGCGAGAGTGGCGAAGACGTCTCCCAGTGAGTTCATCAACCAGGTTCAGGCCGAGCGGAAGAAGATCGTCTGGCCGACTCGCCGCGAGACGGTGACGACCGCGATCATGGTCGTGCTGATGACGACGCTGCTGGGCGTGTTCTTTTTTGGCGTCGACACGATCTTCAAGCAGATCGTCGCCGCCCTGCTCTCGCTCGTCGCCTAAGGTCGGGATCACGTTATGTCGCGCTGGTACATCATCCACGCTTATTCCGGCTTCGAGGGCAAGGTGAAGGAAGCGATCCTCGCCGACGCGACCCGGCTGGGGCTGGAGCAGCTTGTCGAGGCCGTCGAGGTGCCGACCGAAAAGGTGACGGAGGTCCGCCGCGGCAAGAAGATCACGTCCGACAAGAAGTTCTTTCCGGGCTATGTGCTCGCCAAGCTGTCGATGAACGACGACGTCTACCATCTGGTGAAGAATACGCCGAAGGTGACGGGCTTCCTCGGCAGCATGGGCAAGCCGCAGGCGATCAGCGAGGCGGAGGCCGCGCGCATCCTCTCCACCAAGGAGGAAGCCGCCACCGCCGCGCCGAAGACCAAGGTCAAGGTCGATTTCGAGATCGGCGATCAGGTGAAGGTGCTGGACGGCCCGTTCGCCAGCTTCAACGGCCTGGTCGAGGAACTGGATTTCGATCGCAGCCGCGTGAAGGTATCCGTCTCGATCTTTGGCCGCGCCACCCCGGTGGAGCTGGAGTTCGAACAGGTCGAGCGCGCGAAATAAGGTTTCGGCCGGAAGGCCGGATGATCCGCGGGAGGCAGGCTACGGCCCGCCGCATGCACCGCTAAGCCAAGGAAGAGAAACATGGCGAAGAAGATTACGGGTTACGTCAAGTTGCAGGTGCCGGCCGGCAAGGCCAATCCGTCGCCGCCGATCGGCCCGGCGCTGGGCCAGCGCGGCGTGAACATCATGGAATTCTGCAAGGCGTTCAACGCCTCGACGGGTGATCAGGAGGTCGGCACGCCGCTTCCGACCGTCATCACCGTCTATGCCGACCGCTCCTTCTCGTTCGAGACGAAGACGCCGCCGGCGA
>CAXTTS010000192.1:0-6039 GCA_964247265.1 uncultured Sphingomonadaceae bacterium | reverse complement strand
GACCGAGACATAATAGAGAAAGCCCGAACAGCCATCCAGCACCGCCGGCAGCCGCGCGATGTCCGTCGTGGGCGTGGCGAGGCGCACGAGATCGACGCCGGCCGCGCGCAACGCGGGGCCCAGTGCCGCATCCTCCTCCGGCGGGATATCGACGCAGATCACGCCGTCCACCCCGGCCTCGGCGCAGGCCTCCGCGAACCAGAGCGGGCCGCGCCGCACCATCGGATTGGCATAGCCCATCAGCACGATCGGCACGGCGGGGTGCCTCGTGCGGAAATCCTTGACGATTTCCATGATCTTGAGGGTGGTCGTTCCCGCCGCGAGCGAGCGAATATCGGCCAGCTGGATCGCGGGTCCATCCGCCATTGGGTCGGTGAACGGCATGCCGAGTTCGATCACGTCGGCCCCGGCCGCGACCAGCGCGTCGAGGATGGCGGGCGTGGCGGCCGGCGACGGATCGCCCCCGGTCACGAAGGTGACGAGCGCGGCCCGACCTTCCGCCGCACAGGCGGCGAAGGTGTCGGCCAGCCGGCTCATATCGCCACCCCCAGCGCTTCGGCGACGGTGAAGATGTCCTTGTCGCCGCGCCCGCACAGATTGGCCACGATGATCTGGTCCGCCTTCATTTCCCGTGCCTTGTGCGCCACCGCTGCCAAAGCGTGTGAAGGCTCCAGCGCCGGAATGATGCCCTCGGTACGGCAGAGCAATTGGAAGGCGTCCAGCGCCTCGCGATCGGTGGCGCTCTCATATTGCACCCGGCCGACCTCGTGCAGCCAGCTATGCTCCGGCCCGATCCCCGGATAATCGAGGCCCGCCGAGATGGAGTGCGCCTCCGCGATTTGGCCGTCCTCGTCCTGGATCAGGAAGGTGCGGTTGCCGTGCAGCACTCCCGGCTCTCCGCCGGCAAGGCTGGCGGCATGCTGGCCGGTGTGGATGCCGTGGCCCGCCGCCTCGACCCCCAGCATCGCCACGTCGGCATCGTCGAGGAACGGGTGGAACAGGCCGATCGCATTCGATCCGCCGCCGATCGCCGCCACCAGCAGATCGGGCAGGCGGCCCTCCGCCTCCAATATCTGCTCCTTGGCCTCGCGCCCGATCACCGACTGGAAATCGCGCACCAGCTCCGGATAGGGGTGTGGCCCGGCCGCCGTGCCGATGATGTAGAAGGTGTCGTGGACGTTGGCGACCCAATCGCGCAGCGCCTCGTTCATCGCATCCTTCAGCGTCTTCGATCCGCTCTCCACCGCGCGCACCTCGGCCCCCAGCAGCTTCATGCGGAACACGTTGGGCGATTGCCGCTCCACGTCACGCGCGCCCATGTAGATCACGCACGGCAGGCCGAACCGCGCGGCGACGGTGGCGGTGGCGACGCCATGCTGGCCGGCGCCGGTCTCCGCGATGATCCGCGTCTTGCCCATGCGGACGGCGAGCAGGATCTGGCCGATGCAATTGTTGATCTTGTGCGCGCCGGTATGGTTCAGCTCGTCACGCTTCAGGTAGATCTTCGCGCCGTAGCCCGGTTCCGCGCTCTGCCGGATCGTCTCGGTCAGCCGCTCGGCGAAATAGAGCGGGCTCGGCCGGCCGACATAATGCTTCATCAGCCAGTCGAGTTCGGCGGCGAAGGCGGGGTCGGCCTGCGCGCGGCGATACTCCTTCTCCAGTTCCAGGATCAGCGGCATCAGCGTCTCGGCGACATAGCGGCCGCCGAACTGCCCGAAATGGCCCTGCGCATCGGGCTGCGCGCGGAAGGTGTTTGCGATTGTCATAATGCGGCGACCGATTGGAGGAAGGCAGCGATCTTGTCCACATCCTTGACGCCGGGCGCCGATTCCACGCCCGACGAGACATCGAGCAGGCGCGCGCCGCTGATCCCCACCGCCTCCGCCACGTTGCGCGCATCCAGCCCGCCGGAAAGCGCCCAGGGCAGCGGATGGACGAAGCCTTCCAGCAGCCGCCAGTCGAAACGCAGGCCCATCCCGCCGGGCAGTTCGGCGGCAGCCGGCGTCTTCGCGTCGTAGAGGATGCGATCGATTGCACCGGTATAGCCCTTCGCGGCGGCGAGATCGGCGCGCAGCTTGACCGGCACGGCCTTCCACACCTCCACGCCGTAGCGCGCGCGGATCGCCGCCGCCCGCTCGGCCGTCTCACCGCCGTGAAGCTGGACGACGCCGAGCTGGCCCCTGCGGATGGCATGATCCAGCAGCGGGTCGTCAGGGTCCACGAAGACGCCGACGCGGATCACCTCCGGCGGCACCTGCACGGCAAGCGCCGCCGCCCGGTCCGGATCGACGTTGCGCGGGCTTCTCGGGTAGAACACGAACCCGACATGGCTCGCGCCGTGTCGCACGGCGGCGGCGAGCGTCTCCGGGGTCGACAGGCCGCAGATCTTGGCGCGTACAGGCAATGGAGATTCCTCGATTTCCGTTCGCGGCAGGCATCGAACCGCCTCTGGCGGCTCGGCTCGCCGCCGAAGGACTATAACGTCGCCTCGATCGCGCGGGCGGCGGCGTCAGGGTCTTCGGCACCGGTGATCGGGCGGCCGATCACGAGGATCGATGCGCCCGCATCCAGCGCCGCGCGCGGCGTCATCACGCGCTTCTGGTCGCCGACATCGCCGCCGGGCGGGCGCACGCCCGGCACGACGAAGAAGCCGCCCGGCCACGCCTTGCGCGCGGCGGCCACCTCGTTGCCGGAGCAGACGATCCCGTCGATGCCCGCCTCATGCGCGAGCGCGGCGAGCCGCTGCACCTGCGCGTGCGGATCGCCGCTGAGGCCGATCGCGGAGAGGTCCGCGCCGTCCAGACTGGTCAGCACCGTCACCGCCACCACCTTCGTGCCGATCGGGGCGGCCGCCTTGGCATCCTCCATCATCGCCCGCCCGCCGGCGGCGTGGACGGTGAGGATCGCGGGTTTGAGCGGACCGAGCGACTGCACCGCCTTGGCGACCGTGTTCGGGATGTCGTGCAGCTTCAGGTCGAGGAAGATCGGCAGGTCCATCGCCGCCATCTCGCGCACGCCGTGATGACCGTTGGCGCAAAAGAATTCGAGGCCGAGCTTCAGCCCGCCGACATGATTGCGCACCCGTTTGGCGACCGCGCGTGCCCGCTCCAGATCCGGCGTATCCAGCGCGACGAAGATCGGCCGGGTCATGCGACCGCCGGCGGGATGGCGATGGGTGCGCCCGGCGCACCGAGGGGTTCGATCGCGATCGCCGGATCGGCCGGCGCGCTGGTGACTGCCAGCGCACGCTCGGCCGTCTCCAAACGGCGGCGCAGGCGCCAGCGGGTCGCGCGGTGGACGATGAAGGTCGGGATCAGCCCGGCGGCGAAGGCGACCAGCAGCATCACCGGCAGCTTCACGTCGGCATCGATCCCGCCCCACAGATGGATCGTCACCGCAGTCCAGTTGCGCGCAGAGAAAATCGCCGCGATCACCGTCACCACGACCCAGAACAATGTCCGCAAGAAGTTCATCGCGATCCTTTCACCCCGACAATCTAGGGGGAAGCGCAGGGGAAGGCCATAGCGGCGAGCCGAGACCCTCCCGCGACGGGACACCACCACGCAGCGACGGTTCAGCCGATCTCCTCGTCCAGCGTGGCAAACAAGGTGGATATGGTATGGAGCCGCCCGCGTTCCTCATCCAGGATCGCGCGGAACGCATCCTGCTTCATCTGCGACACCGTGCCGGGCTGCAGCGTCACGCCTTCGGGCAGCGCGGACACGACGATCTCGATCAGCCGGTCGGCGCCGTGCAGGCGACCCCACAGATAATCATTCTCGCGATAGGCCCGGCTGAAGAAGGCGCCGAAGCTGGAGAACTGGATGCCCTTCAACGTCGCCGCGGCGCCGCCGGCGCGGATCGCGGTGGCATCGTCGGGGGAGATGCGGTCGACCTTCACCGCCTCGAACTCCTGCTCGCCCACCGCATCGAGCAAGGCGAGGGTGGCGATGTCGTAGAAAGCGAAGCCGAGATAGGCGAGCAGGGTCGATCGTCGCGCGCCCTTCGGCAGTCCGGCCAGCGCCGTCGCCATCATCGCGTCCGCCTGCTCGTCCACCTCGCGCAAGCCGCGCTCGGCGGCGAGCAGGGTCAGCGCGGCGGCGGGATCGTCCCCGGCGTGCGCCGCCGCCGCCGCCATGTCCGCGCCGAAGAAGTCGGGCCGCTGCCGGTCGAGGTACAGAGCGAGGCTGGCGTAGAGCGCGTCGCGGATAGCGTCGATCGCCTGCGGCAGGCATTCGCCCTGCTCCTCCAGACAAGCGAGGACGTTGACGACGCTGCGCAGGCGGCGGATGCGAAAGCCGATATCGTGCTGGCGGAAGAACAGGACCACCGGCTCGATCGCGCCGCCCGAAGAAAGCGCGCCCGGATCGGTCAGGTGCTCGGCGTGCAGATGGCCCCAGATCGCCGCCCGGATCGTCTCGGCGGCCGGCCGTTCGTCGCCGGCGATCGCGGCCAGCAGAATCGCCGCCTCGTCCACCACATTCGAGAGCTTCAGGTGGCCGTAGGAGGCATAGGCATAGCCCGCCATCCTCGCCGCCGCGCCCTGCGCCTTCACCCGCCAGGCCGCTAGGCGCGCCACGGTCGGGCGGTCGAGGAAGAAGGTGTGGCCGAACAGGCTGTCGATCGCCGCCTCCACCTCCGGGCGAATCGCCTCGATGATCTTGCGGACGCGGCGGATGCGGCCGGATCGCGCCTCGATCGCCTCCAGATTGTCGCGGATCGGCTGCTCGCGCGGTATGTCGGAGAGCGCGCCAAACACCGTGGCGAAGAAGCCGGGCAGGGGTGCCTGCTTGTCCGCCGCGCGTGCGCCGTGCAGGCCGGGCTTGGGATCGATATAGACGAAGCGGCGATCCACCTCGCGCCGCGCCGGGCGATCGCGCAGCGCCTCGATCGCGGGTCGGAACGGCGCGTTGACCAGCACCGAGCCGTCGATCAGCACCGCCCGATCTACGGCGCCGACCGCGGCATGGCGCGGCAAAGCGCGGGCGAGGAAGGCATCGCGCCCCGGCCAGTCGCGCCCCCGCGCGGCAAGCACGCCATCCAGCTCGCCGACGGAGAATGGCGGAAAGGCACCGGGGAAGCTCGCGGTGGCCCGCGCTGCGAAAACCAGATCGGGCACCTCGGCCAGCGCGCGCGGCTCCGCGCCGTGATCGCCGAACGACAGGGTCAGGCGATGCTCGGTCTCCGCTGCCTCGGCGGGCGAGTTCAGCCGCAGCCGCTGCGGATGGCCGTGAAAGTCGGTGACGGTGACGAACAGGTCGAGCGGTTGCCCGCGCGGCAGCAGCGGCGGCCCGGCCGGCGCCGCCCGCATCAGGTCGAACGCATCAAGCAGCAGCCCGGTAAAGCCCGCCCCGCTGAACGGCGGCGTGAACCAGCGCGCGCGGACGAAGGTGGTGAGCTTGGCGCGGATCTCGTCCCGCGCGCCGGGCTCAACCGTCCGCTCCACCGCGCCGCCCGACCGGCCCGCCGCCCACCAGGCGATCGGCGTGGCCCACAGGCGCGACGCGTGCGACAGCGGACGGGCGGCCGTATCGATCAGCACGTCGACATCTGCCGTCTCCAGCCACAGGGCGGTCAGCGGGTCGAGCGGCTGGCCGGTGGCGATCGCGTGGCCCAGGAAGATGCCGTTGATCCCGCCCGCGCTGGCGCCCGCGACGATATCGACCAGCACGCGCAGCCGGATGCCCGTCTCTGCTTCGATCCGCGCCAGCAGCCGGTAGCCGTCGACACTACCCTGCGCAAGCCCAACGGCCTCATCGGCACGCACGATGGGCGCACGCTGTACGTGGCTGACATTGAAGGTAATAAAACGTACCGTTACCGCCTCGGGGCCAAGGGCGAGCTGCTGGATAAGCAGCTGTTTGTGGAGCAGGGCTCGGATGGTATGACGCTCGACGAGCGCGGCAACGTGTACCTCACCGGCCAGGGCGTCACCATCTACAGCCCCGCCGGCCAGCGGCTAGCCCACCTCGACGTGCCCGCCGCCTGGACGGCCAATATTTGCTTTGGCGGCGCCGACCTGCGCACGCTGTTCATCAC
>CAXTTS010000191.1:0-6130 GCA_964247265.1 uncultured Sphingomonadaceae bacterium | reverse complement strand
GCTACAAGCGGCTGGTCCCGGGTTACGAGGCGCCGGTGCTGCTCGCTTATTCGGCCCGCAATCGTTCCGCCTCCTGCCGTATCCCCTACGGCGCGGGCGCGAAGGCCAAGCGCGTCGAGGTGCGCTTCCCCGACGCGATGGCCAATCCGTATCTCTGCTACGCGGCGCTGCTGATGGCCGGCCTCGACGGGATCGAGAACCGCATCCACCCGGGTGAAGCGATGGACAAGAACCTGTATGATCTTCCGCCGGAAGAGCTGTCGCAGGTGCCCACCGTTTGCGCGTCGCTGCGCGAGGCGCTGGAGGAGCTGGACAAGAACCGCGCCTTCCTCACCAAGGGCGGCGTGTTCACCGACGACCAGATCGATGCCTATATCGAAACGAAATATGCCGACGTGGCCCGCTGGGAGATGACCCCGGCCCCGGTCGAGTTCGACATGTATTACTCGCTCTAGGCATCCGGCATGATGAAAGGGGCGTCGGGGCGCAGCCTCCGGCGCCCGTTTCATGTCGGTCGCCGGTGGACATCGCGGCCTGGCATTCCCATGTTGCGCCGCACCACCGGGCGCCGCGCGCGTCAGCCGCCGAAGGTTTCCGATGCACGCTCCCGCCCCCACTCGCCCGATGCCGGACATCGGCTTTCGTGAATTCGTCGGCATCGTCGCCGCGCTGATGTCGATCAACGCGCTCGGCATCGATACCATGCTGCCCGCGCTGCCCGCGATGGGCACGGCGCTGCATATTGCCGAGGAGAATAGCCGGCAGTGGATCATCGCGGCCTACATGCTGGGCTTCGGTGCCAGCCAGCTGATCTACGGGCCGCTCGTCGATCGCTATGGCCGCAAGCCGATCCTGTTCGTGGCGCTCAGTTTCTTCGTGCTCACCTGTCTCGCCGCCACCTTCGCGGTGGATTTCACCACGATCATTCTCGCCCGCATATTGCAGGGCGTCGCGGCCGCCGCCTCGCGCGTGTTGTCCGTCTCGATCGTGCGGGATCGCTATTCGGGCCGGCAGATGGCGCGGGTGATGTCGCTGTCGTTCATCGTCTTCCTCGCGGTGCCGATCCTGGCGCCGAGCATCGGCCAGCTCATCATGCTGGTCCTGCCGTGGCAGGGCATCTTCTACGCGCTGGCCGGCTGGGGCCTGTTCGTGATGATCTGGGCGACGCTGCGCCTGCCGGAAACGCTGCATCCGGAGGATCGCCGGCCGATCACCCTCAGCGCGATCGTCAAGGCGACCGCCACCGTCCTGCGCACCCGCGCCTCGATCGGCTACACGGTGGCCTCCACCCTGATGTTCGGCGGGCTGATGGGGTTCATCAATTCCGTGCAGCAGGTGTTTGCCGATACCTTCCACCAGCCGCGCATCTTCGCCTTCGCCTTCGCCGGCTGCGCCAGCTTCATGGCGATGGCCTCGCTACTTAACTCGCGCATTGTCGAGCGGGTCGGCACCCGGCTCGTCTCGCACGCCGCGCTGCTCGGGTTCGTCGGCTTCACCGGCCTGCATGCGCTGGTCGCGGGCAGCGGCCATGAAACCGTCTGGAGCTTCTGCATCCTTCAGGCCTTCACGATGGGCGCGTTCGGGCTGGCGACGTCGAACTTCAGCTCGATGGCGATGGAGCCGGTTGGCCACATCGCCGGCAGCGCCGCCTCAGTGCAGGGCACGATCTCCACGGTCGGCGGCGCGGCGATCGGGATTACGATCGGGCAGATGTTCGACGGCACCACCGCGCCGCTGGCGATCGGCCTGTTCACCGCCGCCGTGGCGTGCCTGCTGGTGGTGCTGCTCACCGAGCGGGGCCGCCTGTTCCGCCCGCAGCATCCGGTCGCCTAGCCGCCATCCAGCGCCGCAACGTCCCGCATGAAGCCGAGCGTCGCCGCGGTGATATCGTCGAGCGGGACCTGCGGGAACGGGTGTGCGCTACCCTCGAACAGCCCCAGCCGATGCACCGGCAGCAGCGCGGCCAGGTGGCGGCTCTCCGCCATCGGCACCAGCGGATCCCCCGTCCCGTTCAGCACCATCACTGGCACCGGAAAGGCGCGCAGGTCGGCCTCGCCAAGCGGCGGATCGGCGCCGAGCTGGGCGAACAGCAACCGGTTGGCCCAGTTCACCGCCCGCCAGTCGGCCGGATGGTGGATCGCCGCCAGCTCCGCCGCGCGCGGATTGCCGGGGCGCGTCAGCCGCTCGGGCGTCGCCAGGTGGACGAGGTGGCCGACGCCCTGCGCGTGCCACAGATGGCGCGTCGCGAGCGTCACCACACCGCGCACCCGCTCGGGAAAGCGATGCGCCAGCACCAGCGCCGCATAGCCGCCGATGCTGTAGCCGAACAGGAAGCACCGCCTGATCCGTTCGCGATCGAGCGACAGGATCAGATCCTCAACGATCGCATCAATGCAATAATCGTTACGTGGCGCCGGCCGCCCGCCATGCCCCAGCCAGTTGGGCGCGAACGTCTCCACCGCCGGGGAAAGCCGGCTGGCCAGCGGCTGCGTCTCTTCGCGCGATCCGTTGGTGCCGTGGATGAGGACGAGCATCCCGGCCCCTTCCCGGTTCAGCGCGATCTACAGCACATATTTGCTGAGATCGGTGTTCCGCGCAATCGCCTGCAGCTGCGTCTCTACATAAGCGGCATCCACAGTCAGCGCCTCGCCCTGCCGATCCTCGGCGTCGAAGCTCACCTCCTCCAGCAATTTCTCCATCACGGTGGAAAGCCGGCGCGCGCCGATATTCTCCAGCTGCCCGTTCACCTCCGCGGCGATCCGCGCGACGGCGGCGATGCCATCCTCGGTGAAGGTGATCGAAACGCCTTCGGTGCCGATCAGCGCGCGATACTGCTCCGTCAGGCTGGCGCGCGTGGCGGACAAGATCCGCACGAAATCGGCCTCGGTCAGCGCCTTCAGCTCCACCCGGATCGGCAGCCGCCCCTGCAATTCGGGCAGCAGGTCGGATGGCTTGGCGACATGGAAGGCGCCGGATGCGATGAACAGGATATGGTCGGTCTTCATCGGCCCATATTTGGTCGCGACGGTGGTGCCCTCGATCAGCGGCAGCAGGTCGCGCTGCACGCCCTCCCGGCTCACCGATCCGCCACGCACGTCCGATACGGCGATCTTGTCGATCTCGTCGAGGAAGACGATGCCGTTCGCCTCCGCATCGGCCAAAGCGGCGCGGCTCAGCTCGTCCTGATCGAGCCTCTTATCCGATTCCTCCTCGATAAGCTTGGTCCAGGCGGCGGGCACCGGCAGCTTGCGCCGCTTGGTGCGCGCGCCCCCCAATTTGCCCATCATCTCGCCGAGATTGATCATGCCCATCTGGCCCGGCATGCCGGGTATCTCGAACTGGCCGGGGCCGCCATCCTCCACCTCGATCTCGATCTCCTTGTCGTCGAGATGGCCGTCGCGGAACCGTTGGCGGAACGCGCTGCGCGTCGCCTCGCTGGCATCCTTGCCGGTCAGCGCATCGATCAGCCGGGCCATCGCGGCCTCCTCCGCCTTGTCGCGCACGGCGGCGCGGCGGCGTTCCTTCTCCAGCCGCACCGCTTCCTCGACGAGATCACGGGCGATCTGCTCCACGTCGCGGCCGACATAGCCGACCTCGGTGAACTTGGTCGCCTCCACCTTGACGAACGGCGCGTCGGCCAGCTTGGCGAGACGCCGACTGATCTCCGTCTTGCCGCAGCCGGTCGGCCCGATCATCAGGATGTTCTTGGGCGTCACCTCGTCGCGCAGGCCCTCGGGCAGCTTCTGCCGCCGCCAGCGATTGCGCAGGGCTACCGCCACGGCGCGCTTGGCCTCGGTCTGGCCGACGATATGCGCATCCAGCGCGGCCACGATGGCCTTGGGGGTAAGGGCGTCGTTCATCTTGTCTCTTTCGAACGGGATCAGGCGGCTGCGTCGAGCGCCTCGATCGTGAGATTGCCGTTGGTGAACACGCACACCTCGGCCGCAATGGCCATCGCCTTGCGGGCGATCGTCTCGGCATCCTGCTCATAATCCACCAGCGCACGGGCGGCGGCCAAGGCGAAATTCCCGCCGGAGCCGATCGCCGCCACGCCCGCCTCCGGCTCCAGCACGTCGCCATTGCCGGTCAGGATCAGGGTCACGTCCTTGTCGGCGACGATCATCATCGCCTCCAGATTGCGCAGGAACTTGTCGGTGCGCCAATCCTTCGCCAGCTCCACGGCGGCGCGCAGCAGCTGGCCATTATGCTGCTCCAGTTTGCGCTCCAGCCGCTCGAACAGGGTGAAGGCATCCGCCGTCGCTCCTGCGAACCCGCCGATCACCGATCCGTCGCCTAGTCGGCGCACCTTGCGCGCATTGGGCTTGATGACGGTGTTGCCCAGCGACACCTGGCCATCGCCCGCCACCACCACGCGTCCATTCCTCCGCACGGACAATATCGTCGTCCCGTGCCAGCCGATCTTGTCGCTCATGCAACTCCCCACGCTCTGTTGCCGGCGATATGGGGATGCGGCGAAAGCCATGCAATCGGCCTGCTGCGCGCGCGCCTGTTACCGGCAGCCGGCTCGATGCGGCGACCAAACCAAGTATTACAAGCTGTTCATGCAATCAATCTGGCTCACCGCGCAGCCGGTGGCGACAGATGAGGCATCATCAATGTTAATCAGCCGTTCATCGGCGCTTATGGTAACGACGCGCCGCGAACTGAGGCGTCAGGGACACAGTTTCATCCAATCGAGATGCTCCCTTGTTTAGCCTTGGAACCGTATAGCGGCTCAATTATTCAGCCGTTGCTTTTGTGCCAGTAAGGACATGCACCATGAAGAAAATCATTCTCGCTCTCGCAACCGCGGGCGTTGCACTCGCCGCAACCACCGCGCAGGCGCAGACCGCCGACACGTCCAGCTTCCGCGGCTTCCGCGTCGAGGGCCAGGTCGGTGGCGATCGCTTCCAGTCGCAGGGCGAACATAACGACAAGCTGGGCTACGGCGCCGCCGTCGGCTTCGACGGCACGATCGGCGACAAGATCGTCATCGGTCCGGAGGCGACCTACTGGCGCGCGAACAAGTGGAACTCGAACCAGACCGGCGGCAACAATGGCGGCCTGGTCGATGCGAAGTCGTTCGAGGAATTCGGCGCCGCGGTGCGTGCCGGCTATCTCGTGACGCCGAAGATCCTCGTCTACGGCAAGGCCGGCTATGTCAGCAACGAACAGCGCAAGAGCTTCATCCCGGCCGCTGCCACGGGTGAAACCGCTTTCTACGGTCATGGTCGCACCGATGGCTATCAGGTTGGCGGCGGTGTCGAATATTCGCTCACCGATATGTTCTACGTGAACGGCGAGTATAAATATTCGAACTATGACAATCACACCGCGCGCCAGCGTGCGCTGATCGGCTTCGGCTTGCGCTTCAAGCCGTCGCTCTGATCGCCTGATCCTGCCGAAAAGGGCCGGCCCGCAACCTGCGGGTCGGCCTTTTTTGTGCAGGCGATATGTCGCCCTGCACAGGCCATTACCGACGTCGACAGATGAGGAACAGACGCTGGGGATTGGGTCTAGCTGGTCGGGGCGACAGGATTCGAACCTGCGACCCCCAGACCCCCAGTCTGATGCGCTACCAGGCTGCGCTACGCCCCGACCTAGGTGGCGGCCTTTAGGCCGGCCCGGCGCGCTTGGCAAGCGGCGCTCACACCGCCTGGCCGGACGTATCCGCTCAGGTGCCCGAAAGCGGCATCGGCTTGCCGGAGTAGAGGATCTCGCCGGTCGGCACGCCTTTCGGGGCTCCACCCATCGGCTCGGCGGTGATCGCGAACAGGCTCGCATCCATCCGGTCGCCGCGCGCCATCATCCGCCCCAGGGCCATCTCCGCCCGCATGTTGCCGGAGATGATGCCCATCGACTGGGGATCGTGGCCCGCGCCGATATACCAGAGTTGCAGGCTCTTTTCGGCAGGCGCGGTCAGCCCGATCGCCCGCACGATCGCCTTGCCGGTCGCCGCGTCGATCGTCACCAGCAGCGCCGGCTCCGCCCCCTTGGCCGTCACCGCGGCGACATAAGACGGCCCCGCCGCCGCCGGCGCCGGCGCCAGCACGATCGGCGATACGGGTGCGGGGCGCATCGCCAGCCCGCCCGTCACCACCGCCAGCAGTGACGCCGCCTTCGGGGCGAT
>CAXTTS010000190.1:0-6199 GCA_964247265.1 uncultured Sphingomonadaceae bacterium | reverse complement strand
GGTTGATCGCGGCGGCGTGCGAGCGGATCGCGGCGGCGGCGGAGACTCCGACGCTGGCGGTGCTGGCCTCGGAGGCGGGGCTGAGCCCGGCCTGGTTCCACCGCCGGTTCAAGGCGGCCACCGGGCTGACGCCGCGCGGCTATGCCGCCGCCCGCCGCGCCGAGCGGGTGCGCGACGGACTGCGGGAGGGCGGCAGCGTGACACAGGCGATCCACGCCGCCGGCTTCGGCTCCAGCGGCCGCTTCTACGAGGCGGCGACGGCGCTGCTAGGGATGACGCCGACGCGCTACAAGGCGGGCGGGGCGGGGGAGACGCTGCGCTTTGCGATCGGCGCCTGTTCGCTGGGCGCGATTCTGGTCGCGGCGAGCGACAGGGGCATCGCCTCGATCCTGATCGGCGACGATGCGGATGCGCTGGCGCGAGATCTGCAGGATCGCTTTCCGGCGGCGGAACTGGTGGGCGACGATGCCGGCTTCGCCGATCGGGTGGCGCGCGTCGTCGGCTTCGTCGAGGCGCCGGCGACCGGGCTGGACCTGCCGCTCGACATTCGCGGCACCGCCTTCCAGCGGCGCGTATGGCAGGCGCTGCGCGCGATACCGGCCGGGCGGACGGCGAGCTATGCGGAGATCGCGCGCGCCATCGGTGCGCCGACAGCGACCCGCGCGGTGGCCGGGGCCTGCGCCGCCAACGCCCATGCCGTGGCGATCCCGTGCCACCGCGTGGTGCGGACGGATGGCGCGCTTTCCGGCTATCGCTGGGGGGTGGAGCGCAAGCGCCGGCTGCTGGATGTGGAGGCGGGGCGGTGACGGTCGCATTGTGCATGACGTTCCGCCGCGCCTAGACTGGCGGCGAAGGAGACAGGTGCCATGCGGAAATCGATGAAGGCCGTTGTCGTGGCCGGCGGCGCCGCGCTGCTGCTGATGGGCGCGGCGCCCGCACCCTCGCCGCAGGAGATCGTCGAGCAGGCGCCGGCATCGGCTTGGCTGGCGGTGCCGGCAGACGATCTGGTGGCGATGACGCTGGCGGACGGCGGGCGCGTGGTGGTGCAGCTCGCGCCCGGCTTCGCGCCGGTGCATGTCGCCAACATCAAGGCGTTCGTCCGCGCCGGCTGGTTCGATGGCGGGGCGATCGTGCGGGTGCAGGACAATTATGTCGTGCAATGGACCGCCGCCGAGGGCCGGCCGCTGCCCGCCGGCGTGGTGGCGCACCCGCCGGCGGAATATGAGAGCGATGCGGCACCGGGCGCGCCGTTCCGTCCGCTCGGCTACCCTGATACCTATGCGGCGCAGACCGGGCATGTCGCCGGCTGGCCGGTCGGCACCGACGGCAGGACGCGCTGGCTGACGCATTGCTATGGGATGGTCGGCGTCGGCCGCGACAATCCGCCCGATACCGGCAATGGCGCGGAGCTATATGCCGTGATCGGGCAGGCGCCGCGCCATCTCGACCGCAACATCGCGCTGGTGGGCCGGGTGCTCGCGGGCGCCGATCGGATGGCGGCGCTGCCGCGCGGGGGTGAGGCGCTGGGTTTCTACAAGACGGCCGGCGAGCGGACGGCGATCGTTTCCGCGCGCGTCGCCGGCGACCTGCCGGCGGGCGAGCGGCCGGGCTTCGCGGTGATGGACACCGGATCGCCCAGCTTCGCCGCATGGGTGAAGGCGCGGGCGAACCGGGGCGACGGATTCTTCATCAGGGCCGCAGGGGCGGTCGACATCTGCAACGCGCAGGCGCCGGTGCGCGCGCTGCCCTAGCCCCGGCCGGCCGGAAGCGGCGGCACGCCGCCGCCGATCGCGCGGACGATCGCGGTGGAGGCCTGGAGCCGCTGGGTCCGCAGCGCCAAAGCGGAGCGTTGCGCGATCAACCCGGCAGTCTGCGCGACGACCACTTCGAGATAGTCGGACGCGCCGTCGCGGTAGCGGATCAGCGCCAGATCGGTGGTGCGCGCCGCCGCCGCCGCCGCCGCACGCTGCTCCCGCTCGGCATCGGCGAGATGGCGCGCGGCGGCGAGGCCATCCTCCACCTCGCGGAAGGCGGTGAGCACGGTGCCGCGATAATCGGCCGCCGTTTCGGCGAGATCGGCACGGGCGCGGCGGATGTCGGCGTTGCGGCGGCCGCCATCGAACAGCGGCGCCATCAGCGAGAGCGGGCCGAGCGCCCAGTAGCTGGCGGCCGACGAGAGCAGCTTGCCGCCCGCGCTTTCGAAGCCGCCGCTGCCGCCGAGCGTGACGAGCGGGAACCATGCCGCCTTGGCCACGCCGATCCGGGCATTGGCGGCGAACATGCGGCGTTCGGCGGCGGCGATGTCCGGCCGGCGCTGGATCAGTTCGGCGGGCACCCCGGCGGGCACGCGCACCGGCTCCAGCTGGCCTGTGACCGGCGCGATCGCGAAGCCGGCCGGCGCCTCGCCCACCAGCGCCGCCAGCTGATGCTCGGTGGTGGCGCGATCGAGCGCCACGGTGGCGAGCTGCGCCCGGGCATCGGACAGCTGGCTTTGCGCGCGGCTGGTATCGAGGCCGGAGGCGATGCCGCCTTCATGGCGCAGGTCGGTGAGATCAAAGGCGCGGGTGAAGGCGGCGATCGTCTGGCGCAGCAAATCGGCTTCGGCGTCCAGCCCGCGCAGGCGGAAATAGGTATCGGCGATGCTGGCGTGCAGGCTGAGCCGCGCCGATGCCAGATCGGCGCCGCCCGCCGCCGCCTCGGCCCGGCCGGCGCGGGCATTGTCGCGGAGCCGGCCCCACAGATCGACCTCCCAGCTGAACGACCCGCCGACCGTGCGATCGGTGTAGCGGCCGCCATTGCCGCCGGCGAGCGGGCGCCGTTCGGACGCACGCTCCCGCGAGAGATCGCCGCCGGCGGAGAGGGTGGGCAGGCGTTCGGCCCCGGCGCGATCGGCGACCGCGACGGCCTGTTCGTAGCGGGCGAGCGCGGCGGCGATCGTCGGGCTGGCCGCCTCGGCGCGCGCCTCCAGATCGGTGAGGACGGGATCGCCATAGCCTTCCCACCACGGCCCGCGCGGCGCATCGTCCTGCGGGGCGGCGGCGGCCCAGCCCTGCGCCTCCTTATAGTCGGCCGCGGCCGGTACTGCGGGCGGCCGGTAGGCGGGCGCCATCGAGCAAGCCGAGAGCGTGCAGGCGGACAGCGCCGCCAATGCCACGGCCGGCACGAACCGTCGCAATGTGCGCCGCATCAGCCGGCGGCCTTCGCCGGCGGCGTCGCCTCGACCCGGACATGATCGCCATTGGCCAGTGCGTCGGGCGGCGTATCGATGACGCGGTCGCGCGGCGCGAGGCCGCTGCCGATCGTGACGGTGGCGCCTTCGTCGCGCGTCACGGTGATGCGGCGGATCGTCACGCGCCCGCCGGCATCGACCAGCGCGACGGCGGTGCCATCCTCCCGCACCATCAGGGCCGAGGCGGGGAGGGTGACGCCCTGCGAGGCTGCGACCGGGAAGCGGACCTGCGCATAGCCGCCGGGTTTCAGCGCGCCGTCTCCATTGTCCGCCTCCAGCTGCACCAGCACCGTGCCGGAGGAGGGATCGACCGCGCCGGCCGAGCGGGTGAGCGTGGCGGTGAAGGCGCGGCCGGGATATTCGGGCACCATCACCTGCGCGCGCATGCCGGTACTGACCTGACCGGCATAACCCTGCGGCACGCGGACGAAGATCCGCACGCGGCGCACGTCGGACACGGTGAACAAAGGCTGCGAACCGGCGGTGCCGGCGACGATCAGCGCGCCGATCTGGGCGGAACGGCTGGTGACGACGCCGGCGAACGGCGCCTCGATGCGGGTGAAGCCCTGCAACGCGCGCAGCCGGCGGACATTGGCCGATTGCGCATTGGCGAGCGCGGTGTTGGCGGCGAGCGCGCCGCGCTTCTCATCCGCCTCCTGCTTCGACACGGCATCCTTGGCGAGCAACGCATCCCAGCGCACCGCCGTGCTGCGGGCGAGCGACTGGTTGGCCGTCGCCGTCTGGAAATCGGCCTGCGCCTGGGCGAGCTGCTGATCGATCTCCGGCGCGTCGATCACCGCCAGCACCTGCCCGGCCGATACGCGATCGCCGATGTCGGCCAGCCAGCGGCGGACATAGCCGTTGGTGCGGGCGAACAGCGCCGCGCTGTTATAGGCCTGGACGTTGCCGGGCAGGGTAAGCCCGTCCGTCTCCGCGCCCGCCTTGGGGTGGATGACGGATACGGCCGAAACGCTGTTATCCTGCGCCACCGCATCCAGCTGGCGATCCGCGCTGACCCGCGAGCCGATGCCGATGCCGACTACCGCCAGCGCGACCACGGCGGCGCCGATGCCGAATTTGGCAAGGCTGCGCGGGCGCGGTGCCTCTGCAGCCGGCGTGTGATCGAAGGGATCGGGCGCATCAGACATGGGCTAGTTCCAGTTCGGCAGGCGTGCGGGCCTTGACGCCGCGGCGGTGGACGAGGCTGAAGACGACCGGCACGAACATCAGGGTGGCGAACGTCGCGGCCAGCAGCCCGCCGATCACGGCACGGCCGAGCGGGGCGTTCTGCTCGCCGCCTTCGCCCAGACCCAGCGCCATCGGCAGCATGCCGATAATCATCGCGAGCGCCGTCATCAGCACCGGACGGAAGCGGACGCGCCCCGCCTCCAGCGCGGCCTCCACCGAATTGCCGAGTTCGGCCAGCCGCTCCCGCGCGAAGCTGACGACGAGGATCGCGTTGGCGGTGGCGACACCCATGCACATGATCGCGCCGGTGAGCGCCGGCACCGACAAGGTGGTGCCGCTGGCGAACAGCATCCACACGATGCCGGCGAGCGCCGCCGGCAAGGCGGTGATGATGACGAAGGGATCGATCCAGCTCTGGAAGTTCACCACGATCAGCAGGTAGATCAGCACGATCGCGCCGAGGAGGCCGAAGCCGAGGCCGGAGAAGGCCGCGTTCATCGTGGCATATTGCCCGCGCAGCTCGACCGAGACGCCCTTCGGCTTCTGCGCCTCCAGCTCCTTCAGCACGGTGCGGATCGCGGAGGCGGTGGCGCCGAGATCGCGCCCCTGCGTGGCGGCGAAGATATCGATCGCGGGCTGGATGTTATAGTGGCTGACGACCGCCGCCGCATTGGACCGGCCGATCGTGGCGATCCCGCCGAGCACCTGCGTGTTGCCGCCGGTCGCGCCGGATATCGGCACGTTCACCAGATCGCTGATCGAGCCGATCTGCGTTTCCGGCGTCTGCCCGACGACCGGGTAGGAGACGCCGTTCTCCGGATTGAGGAAGAAGACCGGCGCCGTCTGCGAGGTGCCCGCCAAAGTGGTGCCCAGGCTGTTCGTCACGTCCCGCTCGGTGAGGTTGTACTGGCCGATGCGCGAGCGATCGACATCGACGTTGAGCTGCGGATAGGTGGTGGATTGCTGGATGCGCGCATCCGCCACGCCGGGGATGGCGCGGATGCGGCGCAGGATCTTCGCGGCATAAACGGCATTGGCCTTCGCATCCTTGCCGCTGACCTGCACGTCGATCGGCGCGGGCGAGCCGAAGTTCAGGATCTGGCTGGTGATGTCCGCCGGCAGGAAGGAGAAGGTGGCGGTGGGGAAGGCGCGCGGCAGCGCGCGGCGCAGCAGCGCGACATGATCGGCGGTGGGCGCGTGGCCGTGCTTCAGGGTGATGAGGATGTCACCATCCTGCGGGCCGATCGTGCCGCTATTGTTGTAGACCGTGTTGATGCCGCTGACCGGCAGGCCGATATTGTCGGTGATCGCAGTCACCTCGCCCGCCGGCAGCATGCGGCGGATGCGCGCCTCGATCTGCTGGAACTGCGCGGAGGTTGTCTCGATCCGCGAGCCGACCGGCGCACGGACATGCAGCGCGATCTGCCCGGCATCGACCGACGGGAAGAAGTTGCGGCCGAGGAACGGCACGAGCAGGAAGCTGAGCAGCACGACCGCGAGGAAGCCGAGGACGAACGGCTTCGGCGATGCCAGCGCCCGGCCGAGCAGCCCGCCATAGCCGAGCCGGATCCGCTCGAACCGATGCTCGAAGCCGCGCTGGAAGCGGACCAGCGGGTTGCGCGAGCCGGGCGATCCGGCGGCATGGCCATCGTGCCCGGCGGTGTGCGCGCGCAGCAGGTACATCGCCATCGTCGGCACCAGCGTGCGCGACAGGATGAACGAGGCGATCATCGCGAACACGACCGACAGCGCCATCGGCACGAACAGGAAGCCCGCGACGCC